>CAZRIL010000105.1:0-18961 GCA_964600115.1 uncultured Chthoniobacter sp.
CGGCAGGTGGCCGCCAGGGCACCGATCGGCTGGACCGCTCCGGTCTCGTTGTTCGCATGCATGATCGATGCGAGCGTCGTGTCCGGGCGGATTGCGCCCGCGAGGCTTGAGGGGTCGACAATTCCGTCGGAATCGACCGGAAGGATCGTGACTTCAAAATCCTCGAAATGCTTGAGGTATTCGAAGGCGTGAAGGACGGCGTGGTGTTCGATTGACGAGGTGATGATGTGCTTTCCGCGGGAGGCGTGCGCCCGCGCAATTCCGATCACCCCAAGGTTGCAGGATTCGGTCCCTCCGCCGGTGAAGATAATTTCGTGCGGCTTGCTTCCGAACACCCCGGCCAGCCGGTCGCGGGCATCGTCCACCGCCGCCCTCGCACGCCGCCCCTCGGCATGGATCGAGGAAGGATTTCCAAAGCCGCCGTCGAGCAGCGGCAGCATCGCTTCCCTTGCCTCGCGGCACAGCGGAGTCGTGGCATTGTAATCTAGATAGACCATTCGAGTTGCCGGGAGGGGCCGGCTTTGTCCGCGATGCGCAGTTGTTTCTCCTCGTAGTAGACGAGCGAGTTCGCGGCAACGCTGTGCATGAGAAAAACATTTGCCCCGATCGTCGAACCGGCCCCGATCACCGTTTCTCCGCCCAGGATCGTGGAATTCGGATAGATCGTCACCCGGTCTTCCACATCCGGATGCCGCTTACCGCCCTTTACAATCTTCCCGGCCTCATTCTTGGCAAAGCTCCGCGCCCCGAGTGTGACTCCATGGTAGAGTTTCACGCGGGATCCGATCCGGCAGGTTTCTCCGATCACAACGCCAGTGCCGTGATCGATGAAAAAATGCGAGCCGATCCGGGCTCCGGGATGAATGTCGATTCCGGTGCGCGCATGCGCCCACTCGGTCATCATCCGCGGCAGCAGAGGGACGCAGGCGATATACAGGATGTGCGCCATCCGCTGGATCGCGATCGCCTCGATGCAGGGATAGGATAGAATGATCTCCTCATTGCTCAACGCGGCGGGATCTCCTTCATACGCCGCCTCGATGTCCGTGCAGAGGAGTTGCCTGACTTCCGGCAGGGACTGAAGAAACCGCAACAGGACATCTTTTGCTTTCGCTTTCGGGCACGATGGATCCGCCACTTGGAGGCTCTTTGCAATCTGGTCCTCGAGCCCCTCCGATAATTTCAGCAATCGCTCCTCTGTCAGGTCCCCCAATTCACTTTTGTGAATCGGATTTTCATCATGGAATCCTGGAAACAAAACCTGGAGCAACTGGCCGCAGATCTGACCAAGCATCCGCTTGGACGGAAGATTGTGGCCGTCTGTGTTGTTCAACCCGCCGACCTCTTCGTATGAAACCAGTGTGTCGCGGATGACCTGTCGAAGTGAGCTTTCCATTTCGGGGGCAAAATATGACCCGCTTTCCCGCTATGTCGAGGAACAGGTTTGCTTTCCCATCTCCCAGCTCGGTAACCTGCTGAATACGAATGGTAATAAAAATAGATCGCGTATTACGCGAAGTTAATGATGTCCTCGGAACGTGTTCCTTGCTTGAAGTAGTGATCGGCCTCTGTAATATCCTTTCCTGTAGAATATTACGCGATCGAGTATCAATGGGAGGCCGCGAGGGCCCCATCGCTGACCAGACAACGGAAGGCTCTGCCGTTATTGCCGGTATCCGCGAGGTACTCAGCGACAATTTTCTCCGAAAGGGCATCAATCTCCGAGAGGTCCACCAGGGCCACGATTGCGCCTCCGAATCCGCCGCCCGTGAGGCGGGCGCCGTGGCAGCCCTTCTGCCGGATCGCGATGGCGACGAGCGCATCGAGTTCCGGCGTGCTGTTCTGGAAATTCTCCATCGAGCTGTGGTGGGAGGCGGTCATCAGCCGGCCGAAAGCGTCCCCGTTGCCAGCGCGTAAAAAATCGAGGGCCTGAAAGACGCGTTCATTTTCTCCGACGATGTGGGCGGCCCGTTTCTTCACGAGGTCTGGAAGTTTGGCGGCGGCGAGTTCCTCGGAGGTGACATCCCGGAGCGCGGCCACTCCCATCCTCTTTGCAGCTTCGAAGCACTGGTCTCGACGCTCGTTGTATTCCCCGCCGGTGAGGGCATGCTTGACGCCGGAATGCACGATGAGCAGACCGAGATCGGAGGGGAAGGGGATGAGGTCGACCGTTTCCGCCCGGCAGTCGAGGTGAATCACATGATCCTTTCTGCCGAATATCGACGACACCTGGTCGAGGAGGCCGCAACTGACTCCCACAAATTCGTTTTCCGCCCGGCGGCAGATCTTCGCGAGGTCGAGGGGCGAAATCTCGAATGGATAGAGTTTGGTGAGCAGGACCGCCGTCGCCACTTCGATCGCCGCTGAGCTGGAAAGGCCGGCTCCCAGTGGAAGGTTGGCGGAGAAGTTGGCCTCGAATCCCCCGGCTTCAGCGCCCGCCTGGGCCAGCATTTCGGCGACGCCAAGCGGATAGTCTTCCCAGCTGTCGCGGGGCTTGAGGCCAAGCTTTCTGTCGACCGCAACAACGCCGTTGATGCCCTCGCTCGTGAGCACAATCTTCCCGTCTTCGCGACGTCTTCCTGTTGCGCTGATTCCCATTTGGATGGCTGCCGAGAGAACCACTCCCCCGTTGTAGTCTGTGTGGTTTCCGAGGAGTTCAACCCGGCCTGGCGCGAAAGTTTGGATGTCCGACATGCCTTTGCATCATTCCTGCAGCATCGGGGCTTGCCAAGCGACAATTCTCTGCCACTGTGAGAATTGCAAATCAACGCGGAGAAAACTATGCCTGAATCCACTGAATCCAAAATCGCCGCCAAGAAGCTCGAGAGCAGCACCGAACACGCCAAGAAGGCGCTCGATGCCGCCACGGAAGCCACCAAAGCGGTCGGACAAACCGTCAAACAACACGCCCAGGTCGCCTACGAAACCGGCAAGGAGCACATCACCGCTGCTGCCAAAGATCTGGGCGAAGCCGCAAGCGCCACTTACGAGGATGTTCGCGGAATCGCGAAGACGAAAGCCGACGAATACCAGACCAAAGCCAAAGCCGCCTGGGGTGACGCCACCTCGCGTGCTCAGACCTATCAGGGAGAGACCGAGGAATATATCCGCCAGAACCCATTGAAGGCCGTCGGCATTGCCGTGGGAGTCGGATTCCTTCTCGGGGTTATCTTCCGTCGCTGATTCCGTTTGGAAACGACGGGCCATTCTGGAGGCTCGGTTCCCGGCGGGAAGCCGGCAGCCGGGCCGCGCGGGCTTGTTGATGTAGTGCTCAGCCTCATCGGCTCTTTCGGGCGCTACTTCGAGTCCCTTGCAGCTCTCGCTGGTGAGGAAGCCCGCGAGGCCGGGTCGCTTTACCTCCGGCTGGCTGTCATGCTCGCCGCCGCACTTTTTTTTGCGGCGTTCGGATACATCATCTTCCTTCTCTTTGCGGCGTTCCTGCTCGCGACTGTCTTCCACGTATACTGGATTTGGATCCTTCTGGGTTTTACCGTGCTTCATTTTCTCGGCGCATTTCTTTGCGCAACCCATGTGAAAAATCACTGGAGGACCCCGGTATTTTCTGCGACCAAAAGTGAAATCTCGCGCGATCTGGATGACCTCCGGGGAGGGCGCACGCTATGAAGTCGAAGGCCGAACTTCTTGCCGACGTCGCCCGCAGCCGGGCGGCGATCAAGCGCGACACGGTGGCCGTCCGTGCCGAACTCGACCTAGCCACAAAGCTCCAGAATTCCGTGCGCTCCCGTCCTTTCGCCTGGCTGGGCGGTGCGGCGGCGATCGGATACTTTTTTGCCGGCCCCAAGACGCGCACGAAAACGGTGACAAAATACATCAAGGGAAAATCCGGCGGGGCCGTGCGCGAGGAAAAGAAAAAGCCGCGCGGCTTCTTTGCGGTCCTCCTCTCGCTTTTCCGGCTTGCCCTGCCGCTGGTCCGTCCGGCGCTCTCCGCATACGCGGCCAAACGGTTCGGCGATTTCGCGCAGAAGCTGGCCAAGTAGCTTCTGCTCCCGCCGTTCCGGTTCCGGGCGCAGTGACAGTCGGCGCTGGAAATGGTTCGCGTTAATGCTCGCAATCCCGGAGCGAATGGGATGGAATTCCTTCCTCCCTCTCATTCATGAAAATCACCCTGTTTAAATTTCTTTCCACCGCGTGTGCCATTGCCTGCCTGCTTCCGGGGGCGTCACTGGCAGCACCATCCGAACCCGCACTCAACCCGAAGGCGCTCGCCTCGCTCAAGCGCATGAGCGATACCCTCGCGGCAGCCAGGGCCTTCACTTACAAATCCACAGCGATTTTCGAAGTGCCCGCAAAAAACGGACAGTTTCTCACGATGTTTTCAAATGCGGAGGTGGCTCTCAAGCGGCCCGACATGCTTCGGGGGAAGATGACCGGCGAGGCGCCCCATTTCAATTTTTACTACGATGGGGCCACCGTCTCCGCCTACGCGCCCGGGACCAACGTCTATTCCAAGACAAAAGCGCCATCGACGATCGATGCCATGCTCCCGGCTTTGGAGGAGGAAACCGGGATCCGGTTTGTGACGGCTCCGCTCCTTTTCAGCAATCCCTACCGTGTCTTCAGTCGCAAGCTCACCAGCGCTTTACTGGTCGGCCCGTCCATGGTCCACGGCACCCTCTGTGAGCATCTCGCGTTCCGCGCTCCGGGAATCAACTGGGAAATATGGGTCGAGGCCAATTCCCGGGCGCTCCCCCGGCGGCTGGCCGTCACGTTCACGGATCGCCCGAATTTTCCGCGAACACTTGTCGAATTTTCCAACTGGAACCTGCAGCCATGGCTGAGCGCCAGCGATTTTGTTTTCCGCGCTCCACGCGGTGCCACCGAGATCCCGTTTCGCTCTGTTTTAAAATCCACCGGACGTTGAACCCTGCTTCTCCCTATGAAAAACTTCATTTCACTTTTCTTAGTGCCTCTTCTCATCGCCGCCGTTTGTCTGATGCAGACCGGATGCGCTGACTACTATTCTTCAGGCCCTGCTCCGGCCTACTACGGCCCTTCGCCGGTGGTCGCATGGGGCGGCGCCGGATTTTACGGAGGCACCTATTATCGTAACAGCAGCGCGTATTATGGCAGCTCGTATTACCGGGGCGGGAATGGTGCCGCCTATCGCACCCCTTATTCGAATGGTGGCTATTACAACGGAGCACACGGCTCTGCCAACTGGCACAATGGTTCGGGCAGCGCGAACAGCTGGCGAGGAAGTTCGGCGAATTGGAACAACGGATCGGGCAGCATCGATGGTTACCGCGGGGGCTCGGCGGACTGGAACCACGGGTCCGGCAGCGCAGAGGGATGGCGTGGAGGTTCCGCCTCCTGGGGCGGTGGCTCCGGCTCATGGAGCGGTTCCCGCGGACGGTCCGGCTCGTTTCGCCGGTGAGTCTGTTGCGCAGTGAGAGGATGGGGCTGGATGGTGCCCGGCCTTGGGAACGCCCCTGTCGTTCCCGCATTGTTTATTCCGGACTCCGGCGTGCGCTTCGGTTGGTCGTGATTGTGTGTGGACTCAATGGGCTTCTGTGCTCAGGGGCTGAGCCGGACCGGAAAAGCCTTCGGCCTCCACCTGTGCTCGAAGAGGAGGAGAATCTCTCCACAAGCCGGATTCAAAGCCTGGTCATGGATTTTTCCGACCAATACACGACAGCCATCGGCGAGGCGGTGGACGCATTTATCAGCAACGAGCCCGACCCGTCCAAGCGCTTGGCAGCCCAGGCCTGGAGAGTTCGCTATGGATCCGCCGCCATGACGATCGCCGCCTCCCGCGATCCCCGCACCAACCTTCTCGACATGACTGTCTTTGTCACTGCCGCAAGGTGGGCAGTTGACTCCTACTGGATTCCCAAAGTCTTTGGAAAAAGCGCTGCCCGGCTATCGGCCGCCTCCCGCCAGATGGAGGAGCGGATCTGGACCCTGGCCGGACGGGTGCTTTCCCTGAAGCAACAGTCCGACCTGCGCGAACTCATCAAAACCTGGGAGCGTCATAATCCCGGTGCCCGGGGAGTTCCCGACATCCGGCTGCGGAACCTTGACGGCGTCCGCCTCAGCGCATTCGATGACGGCCTGGCCGCCCGCGGCATACTGGCCAGCGTTCGCAAATTTCTCGGCAAGGTTGATACGTCGCTCCTCTACGGGGAACGGATGATGTTCTGCATCGAGCGCACCCCACGCGTCCTATCCCTGCAAACCGAATTGACGCTCGCGCAGATCGGAGAAGCATTCCCGATTGCCGCCGTGAAGCCGGAGGTCCTGGCCGGAGCCATCAAGGATCTCCCCGCCATGCTGCAGGAGGGGATCGACCGCAACGAGGGCTCGCTCAAAATTCTGCTCCCACAAGTCGGAGCCACGCTGGAGAGCGCGAACACCCTTGCCTCCAACCTCGACAAAACCCTTCTCTCCGTCAGGGAACTGACCGAGAAGAACAGCGACTCCAAGCTCTTGAATGCGGATCCTGCCGCGCTGCTCAAGGACACCAACCAGGCCCTCGCCCACCTGGATTCCAGCATCAACGGCTTGAACCGTATTCTCGAGATGAATGCCTCGGGCGAGTGGAATATCGCTGAGATTTCCCGCCGCATCGACGAGCAGTCCGAGCGGGTTATCGACTCGGCCTTTCATCGCGCCCTCATCCTAATCAGCGTGTTCTTCGGCGGGGTGATCCTGGTTCTCATTGTGGCAAAACTCCTTTTCCGCCGTGGCCCCGCACCTTCATCGGGTGAATAGCCGGGCAAACGCGGAAACAAAAACCTGAACCCCAACGAACGCAGCCTCCCCATGCGCGGAATCCATCTCTGCGTTACGGCGGCTTCGCCCGGGATCAGGCTCTGCCCAAAACCCGAAAGCGGTTTTTCTGTAGCGGAACGGGGAACCTGTTTCGCAATCGCCGTTGTCGGGCTAAACTTTCCACAGGACGTTGCAGCATTGTCTGGCCTCCGGTGCTGCAAGGATTCTATCTGCCGATGGCAATTCGCCGAAAAACGCACGGTAGGCCGCCGAGAATCGGCCGAGATGCGTGAACCCCCAAGCCATCGCAATGTCCGTGACCCGGACATCGGGATCCTGTGCCGCCAATATTGAACGTCGTGCCCCGCAAAGTCGAAGGGCGCGAAGGTATTTCATTGGCGGGATGCCGTAAAGCTCGAGAAACCCCAGGTGCAGGGTGCGGCGGTTCGTTCCGACTGCCTCGCACAGGTCTGTGATGGAGAGCCCCTCATCCTTGCAGCGCTCGTGCAGAATGCTGGAAGCCTTCCGGGCCGCCCTGTGACGCTCCAAGGTTCCGGCCGCTTTGCTGTGATCTTCAAGCCGTCCGAGTAGCCCATCAAGGACGGCATTTTCCAGAACTCTGGCGGCGGGAGCCTGCTTGAGTGCCTCCGGATCTTTCAGGGACTTTTCAAGCAGGAACCTGGAATTCCGCCCTGTCCGCTCGAAAGCTCCGACACCGGAAAACCTCAGCACCCCGGTCCGGCTTTGCTTTGGAAACGGCTTATGCCACAGGGCCATTGCCCGCCGGTCGAGGTCCCCGCGGCTCACGGCAACGGTCACGATATCGATTTCGTCCATGAACGAAAAATCAAGTCCGCAGGTGTCTTCCTGTACGATCATTTCTCCGGCATGCACACGGCGGCCGCGGAATTGCATCCGCGCATCGGGGTTCAATGCGAAAGCCAGAACCACCGTCCCCTCAGGCACTGCTCCTCCGAGGCGGGTGCCCCGCGACCGCCAGGTTCGTCCAAGTTGGAGAGCCGGCGAATGAACCGCCTGCGTCGAGAAATGGTAAACTCCCCGCTGGAGTTGTGTTGTCTCCACATTCCATTTCACTGCGGCCGCCGCAGCCTCCTCGAAGCTCTCGGCCTCGCAGTTGATCGCCAAACCTGCCGGAAAGAGACGGGTGGTAGAATTGCCCATGGGATCATTGATCTTCGTCATAAAATGTGGATATCCTCAAGAATATCCTTGCACAAAACGGATAGCGCCCAGCCGCCAAAAAGTTACTCTCTGCGTCCATGAAAATTGCCCATTTCAAATGGTTACAAACCGCGTCGGCGAGCCTCCGACCCGGAACTGGAATGCTCTGCAAGCCCCTGCTGGATAAAATGGCCTTGGCTCTTTGTGTCTGGGCGCTGGCCCTTGGCGGCCCTGCCATTGCGGCGGATAAGGCGGATTCCGCCAAAGTTTCCGGCCCGTCCATTGAGACGACCGGCACGCCCGGAGCACCCGACGCAACCACCACGATTCCCGGCAATCAACTTCCCGCACCGGATCCGAAGTTCGGTGGTGTGATCAAGGACGCTGCCCTCCAGTCGAAAGCCTGGTGGGCGCCGCGCGTTGTCCCACCGAAAAAGGCACCGAACATCCTTCTCATCATGACGGATGATTCGGGCTTCGGCGTTCCCAGCACGTTCGGCGGCGTCATTCCAACACCGACAATGGACCGCATCGCGAACTCCGGTCTGCGCTACAACAACATCCATTCCACCGCGCTCTGCTCGCCGACACGCGCGGCGCTGATCACCGGGCGCAACCACCACTCGTCCGGCTTCGGTGTGATCTCCGAGCAGTCCACCGGCTTCCCCGGCTACAACAGCATCATCGGGAAGGACAAGGCGACCATCGGGCGGATCCTGCTGGACAACGGCTTTGCCACATCGTGGTTCGGCAAAGACCACAACGTCCCGGCATTCCAGGCCAGCCAGGTTGGGCCTTTTAACCAGTGGCCGACCGGGCAGGGGTTCGAGTATTTCTACGGCTTCGTCGGCGGCGACGCGAACCAATGGCAGCCAAACCTTTTCCGCGGCACCACCCAGATCTATCCGTTTCTGGGCAAGCCGGGATGGAATCTCATCACCGGCATGGCGGACGATGCCATCGACTACCTGAACCGGGTCAACCAGATCGATCCGAACAAGCCATTCTTCTGCTACTACGTTCCAGGCGCCACGCACGCCCCGCATCATCCGACCCAGGAATGGGTGGATAAAATCCACGCCATGCACCTCTTCGACGACGGCTACGAAAAACTGCGCGAGCGGATTTTTGAAAATCAGAAGAAGCTCGGCGTCATCCCGGCGGACACCCAGTTGGAACCATGGCCGAAAGATGTGATCAAGCCCTGGGACCAGCTCACGGATGAGGAGAAGAAGCTCTTCATCAAGCAGGTCGAGGTGTTCGCCGCCTACGAGGCCTACAACGACTACGAAATGGGCCGGGTCGTTCAGGCGATCGAGGACATGGGAAAACTCGACGACACGATTATCATCTACATCAACGGCGACAATGGCACGAGTGCCGAGGGTGGTCCGCTCGGAACCCCGAACGAAGTCGCATTTTTCAACGGAATCAACATGATGCCCGTCGCCGACCAGATGAAATGGTATGATGTCTGGGGCACGGAGCAGACCTACAACCATATGTCGGCGGGATGGTCATGGGCGTTTGACACGCCGTTCACGTGGTTCAAACAAAACGCCTCGAAGCTCGGTGGCGTTCGCCAGTGCATGGCCGTCTCCTGGCCCGGTCATATCAAGGACAAGGGAGCACTCCGCGAGCAGTTCATGCACGTGATCGATGTCGTTCCGACTTTGCTCGAGATTTGCGGCATTCCCGCCCCCGCCTCGGTGGACGGCATCAAGCAGGCCCCGATCGAGGGCACGAGCTTCGCTTACACGTTTGATGAAAAGAACGCCAAGGCCCCCACTAAGCACACCACCCAGTATTTCGAGATGTTCGGCCAATGGGCCCTGTATCATGAAGGCTGGTTGCTGAGCACCAAAGTCAACCGCGCTCCTTGGGAGGCCTTCGGCGCCGCGAACCCCGACCCGCTCAACAACCAGGTTCTCGAACTTTACAACCTGAACAAGGACTTCAGCCAGTCGCAGAACATTGCCGACAAGAATCCGGACAAGGTGAAGGAACTGAAAGCCATGTTCATCGATCAGGCGAAAAAGTTTGAAGTCTTCCCGCTCGACGCCTCGGTGGCAGCCCGCATCGTGGCTCCGCGCCCGAACATCACGGCCGGCCGCACGGAATTTGTTTACAAGCACCCGATGACTGGCCTCCCGCAGGGCGACTCGCCGTTCCTTCTAGACAGCTCCTACACCATCACTGCGGATATCGAAGTGCCCGAAGGCGGTGCGGAAGGAATGATCCTGACCTCTGGCGGACGCTTTGCGGGTTACGGATTCTACCTCCTCAAGGGCAAACCGGTCTTCCTCTGGAACCTTGTGGACCTCAAACGCATCAAGTGGGAGGGGCCGGACTCACTCGCTCCCGGTAAACACACCCTAGAGTTCGACTTCAAATACGACGGCCTTGGCCTCGGCACGCTCGCTTTCAACAAAATGAGCGGTCTGGGTCGCCCCGGCACCGGAGTTCTCAAGGTGGACGGCAAAGAAGTTCAAACCATCACCATGCCGCACACCCTGCCAATGATTCTGCAATGGGACGAGAGCTTTGATATCGGATCCGACACGCTCACCGGTGTCAACGATGCCGACTACCAACCGCCGTTCCCGCTTACCGCCAAGCTGGACAAGCTCACGATCAAAATCGATCGCCCGCAGCTCACGCCAGATAACATCAAAATGCTGGAGTCGGGCATGCAGCAGGCTGCCGACGGGAAGTAACAGACATCAAAACCAACTAAATCCACACAACTATGAAACCACACAGCACCAAATTGATCGCCGCATCGATGGCGTGTTCTATTTCCTTCGTCCTCTTCGGCAGCCAGCCAACCCAGGCCAACGACAATGTCTTTGAAGCCTTGCCCGCCGGCATCGACGCCTATGTCTATGGCTACCCTCTTGTGACCATGGAAGTGACCCGGCGCGTGATGACCAATGTCGCCAAACCCACGGGTTCCCGCGCGCCGATGGGGCAGTTCGTGCGCATGCGGCAATACCCGGACTCCTCGTATCGCGACGTCACCGCGCCGAATGCCGACACGCTCTACACCACCGCGTGGGTGGACGTGGCTAAGGAACCGTGGATCCTGAACCTCCCGGACGCCCACGGGCGTTATTACCTTTTCCCGATGCTCGACGGCTGGACGGACGTCTTCCAAGTCCCGGGCAAACGCACCACCGGAACGAAAGCGCAGACCTATGCAATCTGCGGCCCGGGTTGGAAGGGCAAGCTGCCTGCGGGCGTGGTGAAATACCAATCGCCCACCGCCATCGTCTGGCTGCTTGGCCGCATCTACTGCACCGGCACGCCCGAGGACTACGCCGCCGTTCACAAAATGCAGGATGCGATTTCGATTGTTCCGTTGAGCGCCTATGGCAAACCCTACACGCCACCCGTCGGAAAAGTGGATCACTCGATCGACATGAAGACCGCCGTGCGCGATCAGGTCAACTCCATGAGCGCGGAGGAATACTTCACGCTCCTCGCCAAGCTACTCGTCAACAATCCTCCATCGAAAGCTGACCAGCCGATGGTCGAGAAGATGGCCAGGCTGGGCATCGTGGCCGGCCAACCCTTCGACGGCAGCAAGCTCGACCCGATCGCCCGCAAGGCATTCAAGGACGTGCCCAAGATCGCCAACAAAAAGATCATGCGCTGGCTCAAGGAGGGCATCCTGGCTGGCGACATGACCCTCGAGAACGGCTGGCTCTTCACCACAAAGACCGGCCTCTATGGCACCAACTACATCCAGCGCGCCCTTATCACTGCCATCGGCCTTGGCGCGAACCGCCCGCAGGACGCCGTCTACCCGACTTCCGAGGGCCCGACTCTCCTAGGCTCCTACACCGGGGCCAAGAAATACATGATGCACTTCCCGAAGGGACAGCTTCCCCCGGTCAATGGGTTCTGGTCGCTCACGATGTATGACCAGAATTACTTCTTCGTCGCGAATCCGCTCAATCGCTACAGCATCAGCGCCCGACAAAACCTCAAGGCCAGTGCCGATGGTTCAGTGGATCTCCTGATCCAGAACCAGAGCCCCGGCGCCGGCAAGGAATGCAACTGGCTCCCGGCACCAAAGGGCAAGTTCATCCTCATGCTGCGCATGTATTGGCCGAAGGAACACAGTCCTTCGATCATCAATGGCACATGGAAGATCCCCGCAGTGAAGGCGGTGAACTAATAAAAGCACCATGAAATCCACACGCATTCTCGCCCTTCTCCTGGTCCTGGCGGCCGGGTGTGAAAAGAAAAACGACGCCATCAACCAAGCCGCGAAGCAAGACAAAGCGGCGGGCGTCCCCGCGCCCGGCATCGCCGAGACCAAAGCGATCGCCGAGGAAGGCTTTATCTACGGCCTGCCCATCGTGATGAACTATGCCGTCATGTATGAATATTCCGTGGACAAGAACTCCGGACAGTTTAAGGCTCCATTTAACCAGATCCTCAACGAGCCCCGCGTGTTCACCTACAAGGATACGGCCATCATCACGCCCAACAGCGATACGCCGTATTCGTTATTGTGGCTGGATTTGCGCGCCGAGCCCATCGTGTTGTCGGTTCCGGCCGTCGAGAAGGATCGCTATTATTCGGTGATGCTCTGCGACGGAAACACTTTCAATTACGGCTACATCGGCAGCCGCGCTACCGGCAGCGAGCCGGGCGATTACCTAGTGGTCGGACCCGGATGGAAGGGCGAGACGCCGGCTGGCATTAAGAAAGTGTTCCAGTCCAGCACGGATTTCTCGCTGGCGGCCTACCGCACCCAGCTTTTCAATCCCGAAGACATGCCGAACGTGATCAAGGTGCAGTCCGGCTACAAAGTGCAGCCGCTCTCCGCCTATCTGCATCAGCCCGCGCCGCCCGCCGCGCCCGCAATCAACTTCCCGCCCATCAATGCGGACATGGTCAAAAAGAATTTCTTCAAGTATCTGGACTTCGCCCTTAAGTTCGCGCCGCCCGGACCGGAGGAAAAGGAAATCCGCGCGAAGCTGGCCCGCATTGGCGTCGGCGTCGGAAAGACCTTCAATTTTGAAGACCTCAGCCCCGAACACAAACTGGAAGTGGGATTGGGTATGAAGGACGGGGAAACAAAGGTCGAGGATGCGGTCAAAAACCTCGGCAAAAAGATCAACGGCTGGAATGTCGCTTCGATCACCGGGGACCGCGCGTTTTTCAACGGTGATTGGCTGAAGCGTGCCGCCGCCGCGAAGGCAGGCATCTACGGGAACGACGCCGTCGAGGCCATGTATCCGCTGACCACGACCCTGCCCGATGGAGAGATCGTCGACACCAGCAAACACAACTACACGCTCACTTTCCCCGCCGGCCAGTTCCCGCCGGTGAACGCCTTCTGGTCGGTGACGATGTATGATGGCAAAACGCAGTTCCTGATCAAAAACCCGATCAACCGCTACCTCATCAATTCCCCGATGCTACCCGGCATGAAGACCGACGCCGACGGCTCGCTGACGATCTACATCCAGAAGGACAGCCCTGGTCCTGACAAGGAATCCAATTGGCTCCCGGCCCCGGACGGCCCGATCTATCTCGTCATGCGCCTCTACTGGCCAAAGACAGAAGCGCCGTCCATTCTTCCTCCGGGGGAAGGTACTTGGAAGCCGCCGGGAATTGTGAAGGTCGACTGACCCGCTTGAATCGGAATCGGCACCTTCAAACGGCGCAACGAAGCCGGACCGAGCTCCTCGAGCGCGCTCCCCGTTCCTGCAAATGACCCGAAAACGAAAATCCGTGCTTCGCGCGTTCCTGGCTGTGACAGCCGGGCTGATCTGCGCGGTGGTATCCTGTCCGGCGGCTGACGGCAAACCCAACATCGTCCACATTGTCGCCGACGATCTCGGCTGGAAAGACGTGGGCTTCAACGGTGCGACGGACATCAAGACGCCGAACCTTGACGCGCTTGCCGCGGGGGGGGCGAAGTTCACGCAGTTCTATGTCCAGCCCATGTGCACGCCGACGCGAGCCGCGCTGATGACCGGCCGTTACCCTTTCCGATACGGCCTGCAAACGATCGTTATCCCCGGCCCGGCCAACTATGGCCTCGACACGACGGAGTTTCTCATGCCGCAGTGTCTCAAGGACGCAGGCTATGTCACGGCCATCATCGGCAAATGGCATCTTGGCCACGCGGACAGGAAGTTTTGGCCCAAGCAGCGCGGCTTCGATTACCAATACGGCGCGATGATCGGCGAGCTGGACTACTACACGCATAGCGACGCCGGTGTGCTCGACTGGTTCCGCAACAACAAGCCCGTCAATGAAGAAGGCTACACGACCAAGCTCCTCGGCAACGACGCCGTGAAATACATCGGCGGGCACGATCCGAAGAAGCCGTTCTATCTCTACCTCGCCTTCAACGCTCCGCACACGCCGTATCAGGCACCAAAGGAATACGTCGACCGCTTCAAGCACATCGAAGACCCCACGCGACGCACCTACGCGGCCATGGTCGCATGCCTCGACGACGAGGTCGGCCGCGTGGTCGCCGAACTGGACAAGAAGGGGCTGCGCGACAACACGCTCATCCTGTTTAACAGCGATAACGGCGGCACGAAGAACGCGATGTTTGCCGGCCAGATGGCCGACTTGTCCAAGACCACCATCCCGTGCGACAACGGCCCCTATCGCGAGGGCAAGGGCACTCTCTTTGAGGGCGGCTGCCGCGTCGCAGCCTTCGCCAACTGGCCCGGCCACATCAAGCCGCAGACAGTTGACGGCATCATCCACGCCGTGGATATCTATCCCACCTTTGCCGCGCTCGCCGAAGCATCAACGGCCAAGTGCAAACCGCTCGATGGCGTGAATGTGTGGGACACCATTGCCGATGGCAAACCCTCACCCCGGTCGGAAATAATCTATAATGTTGAACCGTTCCGCGCGGCCATCCGCCAGGGCGATTGGAAATTGATCTGGCGCACTTTGATCCCCACGAGCGTCGACCTCTACAACCTCGCCGAAGACCCTGAAGAAAAGAACAACCTCGCCGCCTCGCATCCGGATAAGGTGGCCGCCATGCAGGCGCACATCGAAGCGCTGGGCAAGGAAGCCGCGAAACCGCAGGCGCTCCTTTGGATCGGCAAAACGGCCTTGGCGCATGGCAAACCGCTCATGGGCACCGAAAGCGGCGAGAACCCTGCTGCTAGCGGCGTTCACGGCCCCTCGATCACCGACGAAGGTTTCGGCGATGTCGAAACCGGTGCCTCGCAACGCTGATCGGCTTGACTGCCCGCGCGTCAAGAAGCTCACGATCGACGCAATCCTCAATCGGTTAGCTATCATGATAAAATGAACCCGCATTCTGCCAACAATTCCCTCCTCTGCAGGCCCCGGAGACCTATAATCTCCCCGGAATCCTACAAAAGATGCAGCTCAGTAGCCATCCGAGTGAGTAGAATGCCGTCCGATTGCAGATCTTGCAGGCCGTCCTCCACGGGTGGCCCGCGAATTCAACGTGGAACAACAGTCGACAACGAATGAAACTTCTTAACACCCTTGCCGTATTGGCGCTCATACTCGCCGGTCTCACCGTTGCCTCCGCGCAGGCCCCGCTTCCTTCCTGGAACGACGGCCCGGCGAAACAGGTCATTATGGACTTTGTCACCAGGACGACCACTGCTGGCAGTCCGGATTTTGTACCGCCAGAGGAGCGGATCGCCACCTTCGATCAGGACGGCACTCTCTGGGTCGAGCATCCGATTTACACGCAGGTGGTGTTTTCTTTCGAACGTGTGCCGGACCTGGTCAAGGCGAAACCGGAACTGGCCAAGGTCGCACCTTTTAGCACCGTGCTGGAGTTGCTCAAAGGCGACCGTGCGGCGATGGAAAAGCTCGACATGGATGATCTCATGAAAATCCTCGCCGCGACCTCGACCGGCATGTCCGTCGAGACCTTCCAGGCTGAGGCGCAAAAGTGGCTAGCCGAGGCCAGGAACCCGCGCTGGAAGAGGCCCTATACCGAACTCACCTATCAGCCGATGCAGGAGGTGCTCCAATATTTGCGGGCCAGTGGATTCAAGACCTACATCGTGACCGGTGGAGGGCAGGATTTCGTTCGCGTCTATGCCGGGAACATTTACGGAATCCCGCCTGAGCAAGTTGTCGGCACCGCCGGCGAAACCAAATTTGGCTACGACAAAAATGGCAGGCCGTTTCTGACCAAAGAGCCTAAGCTCCTGCTGAATGACAACTTCGCGGGGAAGCCGGAAGGGATCCACCTCATGATCGGCCGCCGGCCGGTAGCCGCCTTTGGCAACTCGACCGGCGATCAGCAGATGCTCGAATACACCAAAGGCGGAAGCGGTCCGCGCCTCGCCATGCTCGTCCTGCACGACGATGCCAAGCGCGAATTCGCCTACGGCCCGGCGCAAGGCCTTCCGGACACGAAGATTGGCACGTTCCCCCAGTCACTCTACGACGAGGCGAAGAAGGGCGGATGGACCGTCATAAGTATGAAGAACGATTGGAAGCAGATCTTCGCTTTCGAGGAGAAATGACCCCGGGGCTGTTTAACCCCCAAACGGATTTTCCTGTAGCGGAACGGGGAACCCGTTTCGCAAAAGCGATTTCCGGATTTAACGGGAGGATACGAAGCTAACGGACATGGACAAGAAGACCTCTGTTGGCTGCAGTTCAAATACCTTGGCCTAAAACCTATGGAATCACTTCTTGGGTTCAAACTGGATTTCTGGGACTACGCGACGTTCCACGCCATCGCCACCTGCGTCATCCTCGGTGTTGTCTTCCTCATGTGGATGGCCGGTCTGCCCGGGCGCATCGCCATCGCACGCAAGCATCCGGAAGCTGAAGTTGTCATGCTCATGGAATCTTCGGGATTTCTGGTCGTCGTTCCCTGGATCCAGGCATTCATTTCCTCACCAAGCTCATTCCCAGCACTCGACGGCTGTGCCAAAATCTCTAAAACACCCTGAAGCCATGAAACCCACTCGTCCTCACGTCCTACACTCACTACTAGTCGCCTCAGTCGCGTTACTGGCCGCTCATGAACAATTGAACGCTTCAGACCTGAGCGGCAAGGTGCAAGGGGCGAAACAACCGATCTCCGGATCGACCGTGACGCTTTTTGCGGCAGGAACAGGCTCGCCGACCCAGCTTGCGCAAGGCAAGACGGGCGACGATGGCTCCTTTGCCCTGACCTACGGCGACGTGACCGCCGACAGGGTGCTTTATATCGTTGCGAAGGGCGGCACGCCCAAAGCCGGTAAAGGTGCGGGCGAAGGTCTGGCGCTGCTCTCTGTGCTCGGTGCCCAACCGCCGAAAACGGTCACAGTCAATGAACTCACTACGGTGGCCTCAGCCTACACCTTCGCGCGCTTCATCGATGGCGAAGCAATCTCCGGCATGCCGCTTGGGCTGAAGATCGCCGCCGGAAACACGCCGAATCTCGTCGATCCTGTGACCGGCGGATGGGGCAAAGTGCTGCTCGATCCACTGAACAGCACCCAGACCACGGCGCTGGCAAATTTAAATACGCTCAGTTCGCTCATCGCCGCCAGCTTCACCGTGGCTGATGACGATTGGCGCGACCGTTTTTTCAAGGCTGCGACGCCGCCCGGCGGAGCCACGCCAAAGAACACTCTCGAAGCGATGGCTGGCATTGCCCGTGCCTCGTATGCGCACCCCAAGCAACTCTTCACGTTGTTTGAAGAGGCCTACCCGCAGCCGAAGAATGGCTCTCGCCGCGCCGCGCCTTTCCTGCCTTACCTTTCTTGGTCGCCGCCTGACTTCATGCTCAGCCTCTGCTTCGCGGGCGGCGGCACCTATGCGAATGGCCGGTTCATGTTCGACGCCGAGGGCAACCTCTGGAGCGGTCAGAACTGGATGCCCGGTTCGCAGTCGGGCGTCGAACGCAGCATCGGCGGCGGCGTCACCAAGTTCAGCCCCAATGGAACGGCGCTCTCACCGGCGATCACCGGCTTCACCGGCATGGGCTTGGACGGGGTCGGCTGGGGCACGGCCGTGACCCGCGATCATGTCTGGGCCACCAGTTTCAACGGAAAAATCCTGGTGATGGATTTCGACGGCAAACCGATCGGCGATGAAAGCATTTTCCCCTTCAAGGAGAAGTTTCTCGGCCTGATGGGCGTCGGTGTCGCGGCCAACGGCGACGTATGGATTGCCGATGGCTCGAATAATCAGTTGCTGCATTTCCCCGGCGGGCGCCCCAAGGATGGACGGATCGTCAAGGTAGCGGGGCTCATGTCACCTTTTGACATCGTCATTGATTCGCAGAATCGCGTCTGGGTCAGCAACTCGCAGTCCGAGACGGTCGTGCGCTTTCCCGCCAATGATCCAACAAAGGTGGAAACCTTTCGCGCTGGCCTCGGCGTGCGCGCCCTCGCGCTCGACACGCAGGAGAATGTCTGGGTCGCGAGTAACATGTCCCTGGATTTTCCAGTGCCAAGGGTGCCGGATGGCGCATCCATCATGGAGCAGTTCAAGATCATGGGCCAGGCCATGCTGGCGTATCCGAAGCCCACCGGCGTCATTCACATGATCCGCCCCGACGGGACCCAGCTCGAGCCCAAGGGTTTTACCGGCAACGGCGCCGTGGATGTTCCCTGGGGCTTGAACCTCGACGGTGACGACAACGTCTGGATCGGCAACCTCTCGCCGCGGAATCGCGCCGTGGTGTTCATCGCCGGGACGAATTTGAAAGGGCTTCCCGCGGGCACCAAGCCCGGCGATGTCATCCACCAGTTCAAGGGCGGCAGCATCCAGATGTTGACGGATGTGTCGATTGACCCGGCGGGCAACGTCTGGGCAGCGAACAACTGGAACAACCCCGAGGCCGCCGCCCTCCCGAATCCGCCGACCGCCATCTCAACCTGGGGCGGTGGCTCGGGCTTCACCATCATCTACGGCGCGGCGGCTCCCGTGCAGCCACCGCGAATGGGCAAAGTGCGCCCGCTCTAAGCATCTTTCGCTCGTGAAATGCGCAAGCCCACTCCCGCGAGGCGGCCCGCGGGAGTGGGCTTGCGCATTTCACGAGCGAAAGATGCTTAGAGCG
>CAZRIL010000106.1:0-18944 GCA_964600115.1 uncultured Chthoniobacter sp.
GACCAGATGACGATGTATTATCGGGAAATTCCAATTCCTGCGGAGGCAAAGGCCTTGGAGTTGAAGTTCCGCGCGAGGGTCACGGGCCTGAAAGTCGGCGCCTCGCCGTGGTTCGATGCGCGGATCATGATGGAACTCGGGGACACGGAGCGCAATCCGGTCAAGCCTGGCCCCGAGGTTCCGTATTTCCGGAAAGACACGAAAGGCTGGGAGGAGAAAAGCGTCCGGTTTCTGGTGCCCGAAGGTGCAACTGTGCTCCGGTTTATGCCAAGCCTGTTTAAAGTTGGTGCCGGCACCTTTGACATCGATGACATTTCCCTTGTGCCGACCGAGCCGGCGGAACTGATCGCGGAAGCTGCCGCGAAGGCAGAGGCGGCCAAAGCCAAACTCCAGAAAAGCGTCGAAGCAAAGCGTGCGAAAGCGGCCGCCAATGTCCAGCCTGATGGCTCCCTGATTCTCAACGGGAATTTCGAAGCCAGCAAGAGCGGCGAATGGCCCGATGCCTGGGGCCATTCAAAGTCTGGAAGCTCATGGGAATCCGAAGCGGGCAACCGTTTTCTGCGTCTCAGCTCCACAACACCCGGTGAGATGGTCCTGCTCCTCCGCGAGGTGGATATGCCGGCGGGCATTGCTGCTGTCGAGATCAAGTGGCGCTGGCGGGTCACGAACCTGAAACGGGGCCGGCTGCCCTGGAACGACGCCCGCTTTTTGTTCAAGTGGATGGATGGTGCCGGCAAGGAAATTCCCGGAGGCTCGGGAACCACCGCCGCGTATGCCCAGAGTGATACCAAGGGCTGGACCGATCGCGTCACGCGGCTTCTGGTGCCCGAGGGAGCCGTCTCGCTGGTTCTCATGCCGGCTGTCTTTCAGGCTACCAGCGGAACCATCGACCTGGACGATATTTCCGTGAAGCCGACGGATCCGGCGGAACTGATTGCCGCAAAAACCGCCGCCGAAGAGGCCGCTAAGATGGCCTACGTGGAACCGGAGGCTCCGGTCCGCGAAAAATGGCCCAAGGAACTCCATGTCGAGGGGCGTAGCGTTCTCGATTCCGACGGCAAGGAGGTGTTGCTCCAAGGGGTCAATGCCGGGGGACTCGAGACCCTGGTCAGGGACAAGCAAATCATGAAATCCGCCCTCGTCGCCGTGGACGAGTGGAAGGCGAACATCGTCCGGCTTCCGGTCAAAGAGGAGTTCTGGTTCGGCAGGAATCCGCTTCAGACAGACGGCGGGAAGTCCTATCGCGAGACAGTGGACAACGTCGTCAATCTGGTGGCCAACCGCGGAGCCTACGTGCTGCTCGACCTCCACCGCTTCCGTGCCCCCAAGCAGGAGCATGCCGATTTTTGGAAGGATGCTGCGGAACATTACAAGAACCATCCGGCTGTCCTCTTTGACCTTTTCAACGAACCGCACGGCGTGAGCTGGGAGGTCTGGAAAAATGGTGGATTCGTTTCTGAAAAAAAGGAGGGGGTGGACGAGTCGGCGTTCCTGAGCGAGGAGGAGAAAAGGAAGAATCAGGGGTTCGAGTCTGTTGGCATGCAGGCATTGGTCGATGCCGTCCGGTCGACGGGAGCGAAGAATATTGTGATTGTCGGTGGATTGGGCTGGTCCGGGGATCTCTCCGGGATTTCCGAGGGTTACGCCTTGGAGGACAGGGCCGGCAACGGCATCATTTACGGCTGGCACCAATACAATTGGCACACAGATTGGGCGAAGACCGTTCTCCCTGCGGCTGCCAAATACCCCATCCTGGTCGGCGAGTTCGGTGCCGACACGAACAAGATGAATTTCATTCCCCAGGAGGCGCAGGAGGATCCCTATACATGGGTGCCGGACATGCTCGGTTTTCTGCAAAAGAACAAGTTCCACTGGACGGCCTGGTGCCTGCATCCGAAGGCCACTCCGGTTTTGATCTCCGATTGGAACTATACTCCGACCCCCTATTGGGGGGCCTTTGCAAAGCGGGCGCTGGCAGGCGAGCAGTTTGAGATGAAAAAAATGCGCTGAGGCCGTCGAATCGGGCCTGCGCCCCTCAGAAAGGAGCGCGGTCATCTTGCCCGCCATCGATCAACTTCACCAGCAGCTTACCTTCGCTCCGAAAAGCAATCCAATCATACTCCTTCGCGAGGCGATTGACTTTCAACCAGTTGGGCCGGGATCCCAGCCCAACTGATACCTTGGATAAATGCTGTAAAAAGGCTATAATTTGCCATCAGTTACTAGTTCAATCTCCGCTTCGAAGCCAGCCTTGCAGGTCGCGATGATGACCCACAACACGTAGGATCGTAGCCCATCGCCTGGCGTTCTGGTCACACCCTGCCAGTTACTGCGGTGTGGTTAGGTTTTTCAAAACACCGATAAGAGGGAATCTGGAGAACAAAGTGCTTGCATAGCGGCGCATAGTAGGGCAAGCTTGATCAGATCAGAAATTGTCCCCCAACCACGATCGCCTTGAAATCCTTCCTCCCATCGATTCACGCAGTTTCCCATCTCCTGCTCCCATGAAAACACCACCCTTCCTGTCTCTGCGAAAATTGTCTGCCGCAGTTGTCGTCATAGCGTCCGCCTGTGCCGCTTCAGTTTTCGCTCAAACCAACGGTAACTGGGCTGCAGACAGTGCCGGCAATTGGAGCGACGCGACCAAATGGTCGAGCAACCCGGCGATTCCCGGAGGCGCAACCTCCACGGTGGGGCTGACGTTCAACATCACCAACAACCGCATCATTACGATCGACACCACCTCCCGCACGGTGGGACTCCTCAATATCGGGGATACCAATGCCTCCCACAACTACACGCTCGCGGCGAGCGGCGGAGCTTCCCTGATCTTCGACAATAGCGGAGCCGGAGCGATCCTTAACAATGTGGCCACCGCAGGCTCAAGCACCTCTGTTTCCGCTCCAGTTATTCTTGCAGATCACCTGAACCTAACCAATAGCAGTGCGACCGGATTGATCACATTATCGGGTGGAATTACCGGAGCAAAGAACCTGGCTTTGAATGCCAATGCGGGTGGAGGAATTACCCTTTCGACCGGCAGTGTCAATAATGGGGGTAGTATAACAAACTCCGGATCCGGTGCAGGTATCACCACGATAAGCGGCATCATTGGGACGAACATCACGGGAGTCGTTCAAGATAGCGCGACATCGCAACTGGTCCTGAGCGGTGCAAATTTGTTCAGCACAGGTGTCACAATCAAGAAGGGAACACTGGTTGCCGGCAACAATGCCGCCGCTCTCGGCACGGGAACGGTGCTTCTCGGCGACACTTCCGGCAGCAACGATGCTACGCTCTCAATAGCGAACGGTCTTACCTACGCGAATTCGATCACAGTGCAAGCTGGCAGTAGCAGCAATACACTGGCGATCACGGCTGGTGCGCTCAACAAAGCGGTGCTGAGTGGAGGGATCACTTTGAATAACAACCTGACCCTCAACCTGACTGCTCCCGGGGGAGCGGGCGGGGTTTCCACGACTTCCACCCTCCCATATTTGACCGTTTCAGGAGCGATCGGAGGCACGGGTAACCTGACATTGAATGCAAGCGGACTCGGCATCACCAGTAACGCAGGCGGCCAGCCTGTTGCTTCCGCCTACACAATCTCCGGGGCGATTACGACGACGGGGAGCCTGACCGATGCGAGCACCGGTCAAATCTGGAAGACAATCAGCGGCGACATCAGCGGTATCTCCTCTCTTAACATGAATGGCGCTAACTCGACGCTGATTCTCAGCGGAACGAACACCTACACAGGCCCGACAAATGTCAATGCGGGCGTGCTCAGGATTACCGGTGCCAGCGCCCTCCAGAATACTCCCGTCACCGTGGCATCGGGCGGGACGCTCCAACTTACCAACGTCACGGTGGGCAGCGGGCAGACGCTCACGCTGACCGGCCAGGGCACTTCGTTCACCGCAGGCGCATTGGATACCACGAACAATGGGACCTATGCCGGATCGATCATCCTGGCTGCGGACGCAACCGTGGCGGATAGCTTGGCCACCACCACCCTCACATTGTCGGGTGGAATCACCGGTGCCGGAAAAACTCTGACAGTCGGTGGAGTGGGAAATACCACGATCTCCGGAGCAATCGCTACCACGACCGGCGGACTGACCAAAACGGGCACGGGTCTCCTGACGCTTTCCAGTGCGTCGAATTCTTACACGGGAACAACCAGGATCAGCTCTGGCATCCTGTCTTTGACGAATGCCAGTGCATTGGGCGGTGGCGGCAACATCACCTTCGATGGAGGCACCCTCCGGCATAACTCGACCAATGAGGTTGATTACGGCAGCCGGATTGTGAACAGCACCGGGCCGATTTCGATCGATACGAATGCTCGTAACGTGACTTACGCCACGAGTATCGCAGCCAGCAACTCTGGAGGCCTGACCAAGCTCGGCACGGGCAGCCTCACCCTTTCCGGCACAAACACCTATTCCGGTATTACTGCCATCAATGCCGGCACGCTGGCATACACAGCCGCCGGCGCGATTTCGGCCGGGGGCGTTCTGGCCGACGCTGGCGGTGCTCTGAATTCCGGTGGAGCGTATGCCAACGTTCAGGCCTGGCTGGACAGCGGAGCCATTTCAACCGCCTCGACCGGTGCGATTGCCCTTACCGCGAACAGTTCCGAGAACATCAACTTCTCGACAGGTGGCTACACCAATCTGATGCTGGGCGCCACGGCCACCACTACCTATTCGGGCACCATCACGCCTGCAGGTAGTCTTTATCGTCTCGGCGGCGGCGGCTCGGCACTGACCCTTTCGGGCACCAACGTGCTGACCGGGGGCAATGGTCTGGTTGTTGGAGCGAAATCCGGCTTGGGCGTCTCCACTGGCAGCGTCACCATTAGCGGATCAAACGACTTGTCGGGAGCTACCACTGTGAATGTCGGCACGCTGACACTGTCCGGCATTGGAACCCTCGGCACTTCCGGCGTCACAGTCAATCCTACCGCCACCCTTGCGATAACCAGCAACACCGCGGCTACACCGGTTACCAGGGCATCCAGCCTTACTCTCAGCAACGGGACACTCACCGTCACCGGCAACGCAACTGCCGATTCCACAGACACGATCACCAACGCGTTGACGATCGCATCCGGCGGCAACTCGACGGTGACGATCACTCCAAATGCCTCCCAAAATGCCTTGCTCACATTCGGTAGCTATGTCCACAACGCGGGAGGCACGGTCCTCTTTCGCGGCACGAACCTGGGTGTCAACTCGCTGGCATCCGTGACAAACGGGGCTGCAAACATTTCCATTTCCACTCCGAATCTTGTGGGCGCCGGCGGCACGGGAACTGACCGTAGCATCTTGGTGGGTGCGATCGGTGACATAACCGCTGCCGGAACCGGCTTCGGCACCAACGGCGGACTGCTGACCTACGAGACCACAAACGGACTGCGCCTCCTTTCAGCCGGTGAATATAAAACAACGATCGACGACGCCCAGACACAGTTGGACAACGTGCGCCTGACGAGCACTGCCGGTACAACGGTCACCACGACGCTCAATAGCAATACCACAATCAACTCCCTGTCGCTCGGTCTCAGCACCACCAATAATTCGATTGTCTCGGTCACCGGCACCGGGACGCTCACCCTCAATAGCGGAGTCATTTATGCAAATTCGACAGCGCAGGCGGTGGGCACAACAGGAGCGATGATCGTCAACAATACCCTCGACCTGAACGGGAGAGAGGGGATTGTCTTCGTTAGCACGTCCGGTATCTCGGAGGGCATCGGCGGCGGGCAGCTGCGACTCGATGGAATCATCAGCAATAGCGGCGGCAACGGGTTAACCATCCACGGCACAACGAACTCAGGCGTGGTGACTCTTGGCGGCACAGCATCCAACACCTACACCGGAACCACGACCATCAGTGGCGCAAACGTTATTTTGAACAAAACCGCGGGGCTGAATGCCATCACGGGAGATTTGGTGGTTAACAGGAACGGCGTCGTATTCCTCAACGTCGCAAACCAGATCGCAGATACCGCGAACGTGACGGTAAACGGCGGAACTTTCTATACAGTGACGAAAAACAGTGGCACGGGGGTGGCCGAGACCATCAACAATCTGACGATCAACAACGCCGGGATTGCCTACGCCGGCAGCACGCTCACGATTAATGGCGATGCGACGGTCTCGGGCGGCGGGTTGTTGCGGACATGGGACAGCGGAAGCAAAATCGTCATTGGCGGGGCATTGAACCTCAGCGACGGGGGAACGTTGCGCTTGCTCAGGAGCCAGAGCCCGACAGGCGGCGGCGTCTTCGAGAACATTGTAACGTTGAATGGCGGTCTGAATATCACCAACCAGACCAGTGGCGCTTACACGCCAATCACCATCGATTTCGGAACGGGTAATGTCCAAAAAGGCGGTCAGCTCGTGCTGAATGGCGACGTGACTTTCACGGGCAATTCCACGAATACCAACACGACCACAATCGATGGACCCCGCGGTTCGGGAACCCAGGGCGTCATTGCACTGACCGGCAATACCAGCGGGGCCCGCACATTCAATGTCGGCAATGGGACCGCCGCGGTTGATCTGACAGTAACTGCTCCGCTTACCGACGGCTCGGCTGGTGCCAGCGGCCTGACAAAAACCGGGCTGGGCACGCTGGCCCTGAGCGGGAGCAGCACATATACGGGGGATACGACAGTGACCACGGGCACGCTGCTCGTGAACAACGTCATGGGCAGCGGACTCGGAACCGGCAATGCCGTGGTTAATGGCGGCAAGCTGGGCGGATCGGGTGCCTTCACGGGAACACTCACCGTCAATTCCAGTGCGACGCTGGCACCGGGTGCGAGTATCGAGTCGCTGGCTTCCGGGGCTCTGGCTTTCACCACGGGATCAACTTTTGGCTACGAAATGGATTTTGGAGCAGCCACGAGCGTCGGAGCGGATCTGCAGGTTGTTACCGGAAATCTCAGCTTGACCGGCACGGTCACCCTGACGCTCGCCAACCTGACCGCCGGCACCTTTGCCAACAACACGAAGTTCACGCTGATCAACTATAGCGGCACATGGAACAACGGGCTCTTCACCTATCTTGGAAACAGCCTCGCCGACAACTCCACGTTTTCGTTCAACGGCCAGGACTGGCAGATTGACTACAATGCGAGCTCCGGCGGAAGCAACTTTAGCAGCGAGCAGCTGGGGGCGAACTTCGTGACCATGACCGCCGTTCCCGAGCCCGCCACCTGGGCGCTTCTGGCCTTCAGCCTGACGACAGTGATGGTCCTTCGCCGCCGCCGCTCCTGATTTCCTTCATCCACTAATCCGCATAGGGATAAGATGATGGATCGAGGAAAGCGGATAATCCAAGGAACGGCGGTTTGCAACCGCTGGGGCGATTACAAATCGCCCTTCCCTGAGGCCCTGCCGCATGCCTCGCCCTCTGTGTCACATTCCCGGGTATCGCGCGATCGTAATGATCGGAGAACCAAGGGAAACGCGGCTTTTTTGCTGAGCTTGCTGCTTTGCGTGCCGGCACTCTTCGCCGCGGACGAGCCGCCGGGACACGAAGTGTCTCTCTCAGAGGTTGTCCCTAAGGCTTCGTCGGAAGACCCCCTCATTGCCAACTACCATTCGCTTGGCGAAATCGCCCATCGCACGAATATCGTCCGCTGTGCCAACCCGGTTGGTGATATCGCCGACCGGCTGAATGGCCTTGAGCCCACCGATGCCGACCGGCAGCTGGCCAAATCCAGGATGCAGCACCTCTACGATTCGGGTGTGCGCACCGTGGTTTCGCTCCAACGTCAGGAACCACCCACGGATGCCCGGAAAAATCCTGAATACAGCGCCGTTGCTTTGGAGATGGCCGCCGCCCGGGAGGTCGGGCTCACCTACGTCGCGTATCCGATGGGAAACAAGGGGAAGGATTCGCTCTCGCTTCAGTATATGCCCGAGGACGCGGTGTTCGAACTCATGGAATCCATCACGAACGACATCGTGAAGCGCTCCGAGACCGGAGGGGTTGCCTTTCATTGTAAGTCCGGCAAGGACCGCACCGGCCTGGTCGCCGCTTACCTGCGGGTCAAATATCAGCACTGGACCGCAGACCAGGCCATACTCGAAATGCGCCAGAATGGACACGTGTGGAAAAGCTTTTTAAAACCCGGAAATTCGTTTTCCTGGCACGAGGAACACCTGCGCGCCATGGCAAAAAGGCTGGCCGACCAAAAATAGTCCGGAAGCCGGTTTTTAGGACGGGATTTACAGAATGAACAGAATTGACGGGAATGGACTTGCTGCAAGGCAGGCTGGAATATTTCACATCCGCCAGTTGCTTTGTAACTCATTCATTTAATTCGGTTAATTCTGTCAAATATTCCTCATTCGCCGGATCCGGGTATATCCCAAATCCAGTAGAAGAGAATCACGCGGGGGACGCGGATGAGCACGGATGGAAGACGGGCAAGACAGAAAAAGGCGGCATGATTTGGTTCCTCCCGACAGTTCCGTGATGCAAAGGCGTTTCGAGCCTTGTCGCACCCGGGACCATTGGGACGTCTTTTGCGCTGAACTGCCCATTCGAGGTTGGCACCGTGAAATATGGGCTCAGGTCGCGTAAAATAAAGCGCACGTATAGCAAATAAAGTGTTTGCAAAGCGAAATTTATTAGAGCAAGCTTAGTCGTCGTTCAGTAACCCTCTATCAATACGATCATGAAAAAAATCTCAGTCGTCGCTTTCCTGCGGCTTTCAGCACTCACCGCCTGGACTTTTGCGCTGCTTTCGCTCCAGACCTCCCAAGGCCAGACCACCGGCTGGAACCAAACCGCTGCAGGGACGACATACGATTACAATCTCTCTACGAACTGGGTGGGGGGAAACATCAACGGCATATGGGATTCGTCCTTAACACTTGCGGGAGGCCAGACAATCAGGTTTGGAACGAATACTTTGCTGACCACAGGGCTGAATTTTGGCTATGTTGGCGGAGTTGACGTGACTTTGGCTGGCAGCGGGGATCGCACGCTCACACTTGGGGGGAATATTCTTGTCAATACCGCCAGCACTACCCGAACGATCAATCTTGGGGCCGGGTCGGGATCAAACCTCAACGTCGATTTGGGCGGCGTGACCCGCACGTTCACAGTCGGCAGCGGCAGGACGCTGGGTTTTGTCAACGTAATCTCCAATGGCGGGATCATCGCCAGCGGCGGCACGATCAATTTTTCCGGAGCCAATACCTATAGCGGTGCCACCACCTTGAACGCTGGTACAATCAGCATGAACGGTCAGACGGGTAGTTCAGCCAACTCAGATTTCACACTCAACGGCAACGCCACCAACACCACCACACTGGCAATCAGCGGCTCCACAGGTGGCACTACAGGCACTACACGGGCCAAGAGTGTTGCCCTCAATGGGGTCGGATCAAGCAATGGGGCTGCCATGACCGTCTCTGGCAACGCCACGGCAAACAACGTCGAAACAATCACTAATGCGCTGACTGCAGCAGGCGGATTTTCCACGGTAAGCGTTACTCCGAATGCAGCAGGGAACACCCAGCTTGTGGCGGGAAGCTTTGCCCGCAATGCCGGCTCGACCATGCTGATTCGCGGCACAAATCTTGGAACGACCCCCATCGGAACCCCAACTGACGGTGCGGTGAACATTGTGTTCAACTCGACCACCGGGCTGCTAAATCAGGCGGGTTCTGGCACCACGGTTGGCATCATCACCGGGGTATATGGGGATACCGCAGCCAATGGCAGCGGGTTCGGAACCACTGGCGGTCTCCTGACTTACGATGCAACGAACGGCCTTCGCCGCCTGAATACGGGCAGCGAATACACAGCGGGCATTGTGGATCTTCAGGCCACATCGAACAACGTTCGCTATGTCAGAGTGTCCGGCGGAGCCTCACAAGACATCACGCTTTCTGCCGGGACAACGACCATCAACTCCCTGTCCTTCGATATCACGGGGACTGGAACAAACTCCGGGGTCACAATCGGCGGCGCTGCAGGATCAACGCTGAAAATCAACAGCGGTGTCATCTATGCCAACCAGGCCGTGACGACAGCGGCAGCAACGGATGCCATGAAGATCACGGCTCCCACGCTTGATCTCAACGGCAAAGAAGGCGTCGTCCTCGTTGCCACTGCTGGCATGAATCAAGGCAACACTCCTGGACCGCTGCAGATTGATAGTGCTATCACCAACGGCACCGGGCTGACTAAAGCAGGCAGCGGGCAACTGATCCTTGGCGGGGCGACTGCCAATACTTACTCCGGGGTCACTACGGTCAACGCGGGGGTTCTAAGGCTTGCCAAGACTGGCGGGGCGTTTGCCCTTCCTGGCGATCTGGTGATGAACGGCGGCGTGCTTTTGATGGCAGGCAATCAGTTTGCCACAAGCACAAACATTACTATCAACGGCGGGTCATTCTTCGCACAGACCAGCCAAAGCAGCGGCAGCACCAACACGAGCTACACCGTCCAGAACTTCACCATGACGGGCGGGGGTATCGGAACGATCTCAGGAAATGGTGCAACCACGACCATCAATGGCGCCCTAACGGTCTCGAATGCGACTTTCAGACCGCATGGTTCAAAACAGGTTACCAACGTGGCTGGACTTACGACATTGTCCAATAACGGCCTGATTTCGGTCACGGCTGCCACTTCCACCAACAATACCTTTGAGACAACTACATCCCTGAACGGGGGATTGGCGATTACCAACCTGGAGACTGGAGCCTACACACCGATCACGATCAGTGCTGGCGCCGCAGCAAACACCAACGGTGGTCTGTTGGTGCTGGGTGGCGATTTGACTTTCACAGGCAATGGCACCAACACGAACACCACAACGATCGCGGCACCGACGGGGACAGGAAATCAGGGGGCCATTGCCCTGAATGGAACGCGTGGGTTCACTATCGGTGACGGAGCAGCGAGTGTCGATCTGACGGTGAATGCGCCCTTCATCAACGGCGCTTCCGCAGGCGGCCTGACAAAAACTGGAAACGGCGCACTGGCGCTGAGCGGAGCGAGCACTTTCACTGGTGGCACAACAGTTTCGGCGGGCACTCTTCTCGTCAACAACACCAGCGGATCAGGCACCGGAACCGGTGCGGTCACAGTCGAAGGCGGTATCCTCGGCGGCAGCGGAACGATCAGTGGGGCAGTCACAGTGAAGTCCGGTGCCACCCTGGCTCCAGGCAACAGCCCGGGGCTCCTCACTGTCGGCAGCCTCATCCTGGAATCCGGAAGCACGACAGCCTTCGAAATCGCCGGTATCGCCACACGCGGGACCGACTACGATGCGATAACTGTCACAACCGGCAGTGCGCTGACTCTCGCCGGGGCCTTTACCATCAATTTCACGAATATCATCGCCTTGGACAATGCGACGAACATCAACCTTTTCGGATACACCGGGACACACTCCGGGGACTTTAGCTCCCTGGTATCCACCGGATTTTATGCTGGCACCTGGAGTCGTTCAGGGGAGACGCTCTCATTGGTAAGCGGCGGCCAGACCCTGACCTTCAGCGAGGTGACCGGGAACCTGACTGTCGTCCCCGAGCCCTCCACATGGGCGCTCCTGGCCTTCAGCCTGACGACGGTTCTTGTCCTGCGCCGGCGGCGGGCTTGATTTCAATCAAACCCGGGCATTCGAACGTGGATTGTGTTCGCGTTCAAGATGGCGCCCGGGGTCGTAAACTGAGCCCAGCCTCTTCGCATTTCCGCCTGAACGCGCAGGTGGAAACGAGGAATTCCAACCAAGGGAACTTCAATAAAGTAAAGCAATTATAAAGTGCAGTAAAAATTGCTTGCACGGACTGTTTGGTGGAGTATTTTTACAGGGTCACTGAGACCTGACCGAATCCCCCAATTCTCCAGCTATGAAAATTTCTTCCAACGCTGCTTTCCCCGTAAAATCCAAAACGGGTGCTCTTTTAGCCGCGATTGCGTCCATATTGCTGGTCGGACAGGGCGCTCAGGCTGGCACGCTGTATTGGGGCAAGGGCGGCGCAAGCACCAACCCTGACAATCTCTGGACGACTGCTGCCAATTGGTATACCGACGCAGGTGAGACCGTGGTTTCCAGCAGTGTCCCGTTGATTACCGACGACGTATTCTTCAATACCACAGGTGATAATGCTTTGGGAGGAACGATAAGCATAACCAACACCATCGCGGCCAAGTCTCTGACGTTCAACACCAGCGTCGCTACAACTCTTTCGCAGAGCGGCAATCGGACATTTACTCTCGGAAGTGGCGGTATCACAGTCAACTCTGGCGCAGGAAATGCCGGTCTTGGCACCAGCACCAACTCTCTTTCCGTGCAACTGACGGACAGCCAGAACTGGGTTAACAACTCCACATCCCTGCTGAATGTGAGGTCTCTCCGTTCTGCCGATAGTGCGCCGGGACCAGTGGTTCTGACTCTTAATGCAGCCAATACCGGCAACATCTCTTTCAGCCTCGGGATAACCGAAAGTGCCACGAAAACCCTTGGAATAATAGTCGATTCAGCGAGCACTGGATCAGTGACAATGGTTGCCAGCACCTATACGGGCGGAACAACCGTCAAGCGGGGCATTCTTTCCAGCAGCGGCAATGTGGGCGCAGGTGCTATTTCTCTCGGCGTTGCTGCCGGTGCTGATGATGCCAGACTGAATTTGACGGGTGCAGCCAGCAACAATGTCACCGTGCAAACCGGTGCCGGTTTGAGGACATTGAGCGGAAGCGGCTCCGGCGATTTTCAGGGCGACATTCTCCTCAACAAGGACGTTGAACTCGGCTCCTTAAGCAGCGGCTCCACCGTTGCCTACAGCGGCGACATTTCGGGCACTGGAAACCTCACAATTAAACGTCTGGGCGCAGCAACCAATTCGACTATAACGATGTCAGGATTGAATAGTTACACGGGGAAAACAACCATCGAATCTGCAACGGTGGTGGCAAACACCCTCAAGAATGAAGGCGTCAACAGCAGCCTCGGTGCTTCGACCGGAGCGAACAGCGTCATCAGCATTGGGCTCAACGCCGACAGCACCTTGCGCTACACTGGAACCGGGGACAGCACGGATCGGGTGATTGAGATTACCGCAGCCAGAACCGTCACGCTCGAACAAGCCGGCACTGGGCTTCTGGAATTTACCAGCAACCTGTCCCACGCCGGTACCGGAGCTAGAACGCTTCGATTACGCGGTGCGACCGTCGGCACTGGTGAGTTCAGCGGAGTGATTTCAAACAATGGAGCGTCCACCACAAGTTTGTCAAAGCTGGACAGTGGCACATGGAGACTGTCGGGTCTCAATTCCTACACGGGAGGGACATCGCTTGGTGCTTCGGGAGTGATAGGTGGGGTGCTGGAGGTGGAAGTCCTTGCCGATGGCGGGCTCGATAGTAGTATTGGAGCGTCCTCCGCCGCTGCGAGTAACCTCTCGTTTGGCGGTACGGGCACTGCGGCGACTCTGAGATACGTGGGAACTGGCCACTCGACAAATCGGTCGTTCATCATTGGTGGCATTGGGGCAGTTCTTGATGCGTCAGGTTCTGGCGCCGTCAATTTTACCGCTACCGGGACCCCATCATATGGAACAAGCAACGTGGCGACATCCCTCACCCTGACGGGCACGAATACTGGCGCGAATACCTACGCAGCCAATCAGAATAATAACGGTAGCGGCGCAGTTTCCATCATCAAAGAGGGCTCCGGCACATGGGTGATGACCGGCACCACCGGCACCTATTCCGGCGGAACGACGGTAAATGCGGGCACGCTGCTCGTGAATAATTCCACAGGAAGCGGGTTGGGTGCTAGTAACGTGACCGTCAATGGGGGAAAACTGGGTGGCTCCGGCGCCTTCACTGGCAGTGTGACGGTGAACAGCGGCGGCACACTTTCGCCCGGCGCGAGCATTGAGAGCCTGGCAACCGGCAGCAACACATGGAACGGCGGCGGCGCACTCGATCTCGAATTCAGCACCGATGGTTCCACGGGATCGGCAGGGACTCAATGGGATCTTCTGGCAATCACCGGCGGGCTTGATCTCAGCGGTGCTTCCACTCTGACCCCATTCACTCTGAACCTTTTCACCATGGTGAACGCGACGACCCCTGGACCTCTTTCCTCATGGGATCCTGATGTCACCCATACCTGGGCTGGATTCGTGACGACGACGACCGGATTCACGGCATTTGCGGCCAGCAAGTTTTCATTCAATGTCACTGGGTTTCAGAACCCGGTGACCGGCACTTTCAGCGTCGTTCAGAACGGCAACAATCTGGATCTTGTTTACTCCGCGATTCCCGAGCCCTCGACCTGGGCGCTCCTGGCCTTCAGTCTGACAACGGTGATGGTTCTGCGCCGCCGCCGGGCTTGAGTTTTCCACCTGTTTGGCGCAGAGGTACTCGGCCATTGGAGTTCATCCTGCCCGCCATCGTCCGCATCCGCGGGCTCACGTGATTTCCACAAATCTCCGTGGCTTTCCCCTCCTCGGCGCCTTCGTGTCTCCGAGTGAATCCTCTTCCCGGCCCGATTTTGCTTCGTTCCTCAGGATTTCTTCTGCGTAAAAAGCCAGTCGAGCACTTCGTGGTTCGCGTAGGTGCGGGTCCATGAATTGTGGGGAACCCCGGGGTATTCGGTATATTGGATCAGCGAGCCGCCGGATTTTTTGATAGCTTCGGCCATGTCGCGGGAGCGCTGGGTTTTCACGCTGGTGTCCTGGTCGCCGTGGAAGGTCCAGATGGGCGTGTTTTTGAGCTTGTCCGCCTGGGCGGTATCCCCGCCTCCGCAGATTGGAATGCCTGCGGCAAAAAGCTCCGGTTTTCGCTGGAGCAAATCCCAGGTGCCGAATCCTCCCATGGAAATCCCCGTGACGTAGACCCGGGAAAGATCCACGGGCAATTCCGCGAGGCTTTGGGTCAGAAGCGAGATTACGGCTTGAAGGGGAGCTGAAGGGGTCTCAGGCATGGTGTGGGCATCCCCGCCCCAGGGGACATTCACCCACTGCATGCCGGTGGGGCATTGCGGCACGATGATGATCGCGGGAATATCCTTTTTTTGGATGTAGGCCAGCAGGGAGGGAGCGCCGTGGTGGAGCTGCCGGACGTTGTCGTTGCCCCGTTCACCGGCGCCGTGCAGGAACAGGATGAGCGGCACTTTTTCGTCGGGTTTGAGGTTTTGTGGCACGTGAATCCGGTAGTTCAGGACGAAATCTCCATCTTGGAAGGTTTTGGCCTGGAAGGAATCAGCCACTTCCTGACCCAGCAGGAGGGGGCTGAAGGCAAGGACAGCAAGGAGGGCGAGGACGGATTTCATGGGAGCAGCATTCAGGAATTTCCCACCGGCATCAAATGGAAAAAGTAAATCGTTGGTATAACACTTACTCGAGACCTGTGAGATAGGGATTTCTCATAAAACATAGTATTGACATAGCATATTGTCGAATTAGCTTATGATCGCTTCCCGTTACCCCAAATCCAACCAACCCACCTATTCGTTTGTCCATGAATAAGCTTTGCACCCCGATTCTTCCCTTGCTGGCCGCAGCAATCTTCACGTTCTCTGCAAATGCGGAGGAAGCCAAGCCTTCCCCGGCCCCCGATAAGGCTGCCGCTCCTGTTTCCGCAAAAGATCCGGGTGGTTCGGCTGTCGCAACTGAGGCAAGGGCGGCGATTCTGAAAAATGGATCGCTCGAAGCCGATCTCAATGCGGATGCCTGGCCGGACGACTGGCCGAAGAACAAGGATGCGACGTTCGTCGAGGAAGACGGCAATCATTTTTTGCGGCTGACGAGTCCGGAGCCGGGAGCCACGGTTTTGCTCTACCAGAAGCTTCCGATTCCTGAAGGAACCGAGGCCTTGGAAATGACATGGCGGCAGCGCGTGCCGGATCTGCGTCCGGGCACCCAGGCGTGGTATGATGCCCGCATCATGATCGAATTCCGCAATGATGCGGATGAGAAATTGCCCGACGTGCCCCCTGCTCCCTATGCCCGCTCGGCCTCGAAGGAATGGGTCGAAAAAAGCATCCAGTTTCTGGTGCCGAAAGAAGCCGCCTCCCTGGTGCTCATGCCGGCGTTGTTTCAGGTCGAGAGCGGCACGTTTGAACTCGACGATTTCGTGATTAAAAAGGTGGAGGCGGCTCCGCTGCGCGAGAAGGCGGCCGCAGCCGCTGCCGAGAAGGCGCAGAAAACCGCCGCAGCGGCCGCTTCCCGGCAGGCCAAGGCTGCCGCTCTCCTTGCGGCGGAGGGGTCGCTGGTAACCAATGGAAATTTCGAGACGGAGGGAAAAAATGCCTGGCCAAAAGATTGGGGCCAACTCAAGACCAATGGAAGCTGGGAGACCGAGGAGGGCGGCAACCGATTCATCAGGATGACATCCACCGAGCCGGGCAAAACTGTAATGATGTATCGCACATTCGACCTCCCGGAAGGGACAAAGGCCCTCGCCATGAATTGGCGTCAGCGAGTCACCGGACTGAAAAAAGGAGCGATGCCCTGGTATGATGCCCGCATCATGATGGAGTTCATGGATGCCTCCGGTAAGAAGATGCCGAAAAATCCTTCGGCCCCCTATGCCCAGGGCGACACCAAAGGCTGGGTCGACAAATCCACAGAGTTTCTCGTGCCCGAAGGAGCCGTTACCCTGGTCATGATGCCCACGCTCATGCAGGTGAACGCGGGCACATTTGATCTCGATGACATCGTGCTCAAGCCCACCGACACGGCGGCCCTTGAAGCCAAGGCGAGGGTGGCGGAAGAAGTCGCCAAGGCCCGCTATGTTGCGCCCGAGGAACCGAACAAGGACAAATGGCCGAAGGAACTCCGCGTGCAGGGCAACCGGCTGGTGGATCCCGACGGCAAGGAGGTATGGCTGCAGGGCCTCAACGCGGGCGGGCTCGAAACCCTTCCGCAGGATGATCAGCCGGTAAAGTCCGCTGTCGTCGGCGTGGATGAGTGGAAGGCGAATGTTGTCCGCGTGCCGATGAAGGGAGATTTCTGGTTCGGGAAGAGCCCGTATCAAAAGGATGGCGGCAAGGCCTACCGCGAGAAGCTCGACAAGATCATTACGCTGGTGGCGAACCGGGGTGCTTACGTGGCACTCGACCTGCACCGTTTCCGGGCCCCGACCAAGGAAGATGTGGATTTCTGGAAAGAGGCTGCGGTAAGGTATAAAGATCATCCGGCCGTGCTGTTCGATCTCTTCAACGAGCCGCACGGGGTTTCCTGGGAGATCTGGAAGAACGGAGGATTTGTTGAGGACAAAAAGCCCGCCGGCATCGACGAATCCGCCTTTCTCTCCGCTGAGGAGAAAGCGAAAAACCAGGGCTTCGAGTCAGTCGGCATGCAGGGACTGATCAATGCGGTGCGCGAAACCGGGGCAAAAAATGTGGTGATCGTCGGAGGCCTTGACTGGGCCTATGATCTCTCGGGCTTGCTTCAGGGATACGAGCTGGACGACAAGGGCGGGAACGGAATCATGCTGGCCTCCCACATTTATCCCTGGAAATCGGGCTGGGAGGAAAAGGTGCTCAAGGTGGCAGAGAAGTATCCGATTTTCCTCGGCGAGGTGGGTGCGGATGAGAAGAAGATGAGCTTCATCCCGGCCGAAAGGCAGGAGGATCCCTCCACATGGGTGCCGGACATGCTCGGCACGATTCAAAAATACCGGCTCAACTGGACAGGCTGGTGTTTCCATCCCGGCGCGACGCCGATCATGATCTCAGATTGGAAATATACGCCCACGCCGTACTGGGGCCAGCCGGCGAAGGATGCGCTGTCCGGAAAGCAATTTGAGTTGAAGAAATTGCGATGAGCGGGATGCGGGGCATCGCGGTGGCCGGTCTGCTTGCGTGTTCGATGGCGAGTTCCGGGGCGAAAGACAAACCGCGGGATTATCCCGCGGATCCTGTTGCGGAAGCGCCGAAGCCGGAGAGCTGGCCGGAAACGCTCAAGGTCTCCGGCAACCGCCTGGTGGATCCCTCGGGCAAAGAAATCTGGCTGCAGGGCCTGAATATCCCTGGCCTGGAAATTGTCCCCGAAGGCCACGGAGCCGTCTTCAGTTGCCGCGTCGCCATCGAGGACTGGAAGGCCAATGTCATCCGCCTGCCGGTGAAGGATGAGTTCTGGTATGGCAAGGGGAAGGGGCAGACAGATGGAGGAAAGAGTTATCGCGCGATCATCGATTCCGCGGTGAACTTTGTCGCCAACCGCGGCGCCTATATCATTATCGATCACCACCGCTACCGGGCGGTCAAGGAAGAGCACCTGAAATTCTGGCAGGAGGTTGCGGAAAAATATAAAAACCACCCGGCGATCATCTTCGATATCATCAATGAACCGCACGGGATTTCCTGGGAGATCTGGAAGAACGGCGGGTTTGTTGAGGAAAAGAAAAAGGGCGTCGATGAATCCGCATTCCTGAGCGAGGAGGAAAAGAAAAAGAACCAGGGGTTCGAATCCCCCGGCATGCAGAAGCTGGTGGATGCGATCCGGGGGACCGGGGCCAATAACCTTATTGTGGCGGGCGGATTGGGCTGGGCTTTCAACCTCTCCGGAATTCTCGAAGGCTTTGCGCTCGAGGACAAAAACGGCAACGGCATCATGTATGCCACGCACGTCTATAACTGGCACAAGGGCTGGGAGAATGCCTTCCTCAAGGTCGCGGAGAAGTATCCGGTCCTGGTGGGCGAGACTGGTGCCGATCCCAACAAAATGAATTTTATTCCGGAGGAAGCCCAGGAGGACCCGTCAACATGGGTGCCCGACATGCTGGGCCTGATCCAAAAGCACCGGCTGAACTGGACCGGATGGTCATTCCATGGCTGGGCGACGCCCGTCATGATTTCTGACTGGAAATACACGCCGACCCCATACTGGGGGGAACCCGCGAAAGCCGCGCTGAGCGGAAAACAATTCGAGTTGAAAAAACTAAGATGA
>CAZRIL010000107.1:0-18833 GCA_964600115.1 uncultured Chthoniobacter sp.
GAGCGGATCACAAACAAGCGAGCGCACGACATCATCATTCGTGCGGTGGATTGTGCGGCAATCACACCGGCCCAGATCCCGGAGGTGCTCATGCAATGGCGCAAGCCTGAGCATGAAGCATTCGAGCTTCGTAATGCCTGGAGTCTGTTCAATGCGTTTACGGAGGCCCACAAAACCGTGAACCCGCACACGGCACTCCGGCGCGGTGAAGCTCTGCATGGCCTGTTCGATGCAGAAACGGGCGTGGCCCTGCCGTCGTGAACAGGAACGCCCGCATTCGCACCATCCACCTGAACAGCATGGAACATCCCTTGCGGGCGACCATCTGGACCAACCACGGCATGGTCAAAGTGGTATGGAAGGATGTTGCCGGTGATCGGTGTTGGCTCTCAAGCGGCACCGGGGATGCGAAGAGGGATGCGGTTCCCGCCATAGAGCACATTGAACAGATGTGCGAGACCATGCACTGAACCGTGCGTGGTCTCAAGAAACCAGCCAGCCTGTTGGGGCGGGTTTCTTTTTAGCTATCGGTACAGCCCGGTTATCATGGGTGCAAACTACTCGGTCGCAGGACTGAATCTTCCCACGCGAGCCATTTTCTTGGAGTCGCGAAATCCACCGCGATTCGGATAACGGGCAGCAGACTTTGCCCTTCGCCCGCGAAGACGCACAAACACAAGAGTTTCCGCTACTTTTCGGATCCTGTGGCGCACTCTCTCTTCGCTCCTCTCCCACCCGTTTTTGGACCAAAAAACACCCGCACCCGATCCTCTCCCCGGAAACTCTCTCCACTTTCGGTTTCCGGCGTCGTTGGTTAACACCCATTTTTAAGCGTGAGGTTGTGTTTTGGGAATCACGTAAAAAAAGTCCCATTCACTCTGTTTCGGATTGTTCTCTGCGCAAAATGATGCACTGTGGTGCATCATGAAGAACTGCCCCTTGAAGGCTCGCCGTCCCGTTGCCGGAGAAAGCGTAGATCGGATCACTCTGAGCATCGCCTCAGAGGACAAAGCCGCCCTCGGAAAAATCGCCGACGAGAAGAAAGTCAGCATCGCGTGGGTCATTCGCGATGCCATTTCCAAATACTTGTCAGATGAACGGAATAAAGCCTCAGTATGACTCGATCTCATAAAGCCTGCCAATCCCTTAACAAGGCATCAACGATATGACAAATGCAGAACAGATCCCAACAAAAGCTACGTCACTGCAGGAGCAGTCTGACTCCATTATCGTTTCATTCGGAGCAGATTGGCATGATCAGATTACTACTGCTGCATTTAGAGCCGTCATTAGAAAACGCATACCCAAATCGCTAGATTTCAAGTGGCTTTACATTCATGTAAATGCGCCGGTAGGGGCAATCTGTGCTCGTGCGAAGATAGTTAAAATCTTCACCCCCACAGAAAAAGAAGCCATTTCGATGGCAAAAGAAATTCAGCTTCAGCCGCCGGATATAAGAGCTTATCTCGGAGGTGACAGCACCATCGGATGCTATCAACTAGGAGCATTTCAATTTCCAAAGCGGGCTTTGACGACAGCACACCTTTCTACCCAGCTTGTGTATCATCCTCCGCAAAGTTTTTTGATTATATCGAAATCCGCCAAGCAAATCATTAACCGGATGGCAGGCTTCCCAAACGGCTGATGGGCTACGAACACTTTTGGAATGCCCGCCCGCACGCCACTCGAATTCACCGCAGAACCGCATCCTGTAACATGAGAGACTATGTCCCGATTGACTGACCTGATCGCAAATGCCAAGGCCAGAGATCCGCTCCTCGGTGCCGATATCGAGCGTGAGTTTCGGGTGCTTTCAGGTCGTCTTCCCTTCGGGCTGAATTTTGAGCGGCACAGGCCCGAAGCCGTGGAATTGCCACAGCGCCCTGTGCGCAAGGGCGATAAGGTGCGCGTTCTCCCGCCGCGCGGATCGACGATCAAGGGTGACCAGCGGCTTTGGGTGGTGAAAACGATTCATCGGACGAAAAAAACCGTTGATCTGGAACTGATGGGCAAGGCCGAGGTCGCAACGCAGACCGTGGCTTTGGCCGATCTGGTGGTCGTCGCGGAATTCCTCGACACCATCTATCCGGGCCTGGTGTCCACCGGAAAAGTCTCTCGCGGCGGCGACAAACCCTGGCACACGGTCATCAATGGCGAGAACTACCATGTGCTGAAAGCCCTCTCCTGGACGCACCGGGGTAAGGTGGACGCCATCTACATCGACCCTCCTTACAACACGGGAGCAAAGGACTGGAAATACAACAACGATTACGTCGAGGGTGACGACCTGTATCGCCACAGCAAATGGCTCGCCATGATGGAACGCCGCTTGCGGCTGGCCAGGGAGCTGCTGAATCCGGTGGATTCGGTGCTCATCGTCACCATTGACGAAAAAGAATATCTCCGGCTGGGGTTGCTATTAGAGCAAGTCTTTCCTGAGGCGCGTATTCAAATGGTCTCGGTCACGACGAATCCAAAGGGAGCGTCTCGCCCTGATATGTTCGCCAGAGTGGATGAGTTCGCATATTTTATTCTGATAGGCACTTCCGCTGTTGCTGGAGTATCCGTGAACGATTCTCAGGGGCAGCCTGTTCGTTGGCCATATTTGCGTCGTTCAGATGAGCAATCGACACGAGGGCACCGTCCGCGACAGTTCTATCCTGTGTTTGTCGACCCATCCACATCGAGCATAGTTGGCGTCGGTGAGCCTTTGCCCCGAAATATAGCACGGAAAAGCATTCTGCCGCCTGCCGGGACAGTTGCTGTTTTCCCTGTTCGTGACGATGGGGTCGAGATGGAGTGGGGGCTCACAGGCCCCAGCCTAATGCGTGCTGTGCGAGGCGGTTTTGCCCGGGCAACTCCTGCGACAAACTCAGTTCAGCCGTATGCGATCTCATACTTGACCGCACCAGCGATCAGCAAGGTCGAATCTGGAGAGTATGTTGTATCGGGCACTAGGGAGGATGGAACAAAGGTAGTCATTGCCCCGGGGGGTAGAACCACTCGGCCTACGACGGTTTGGGTTGAGAGTAGGCATAGTGCTCCCGACCACGGGAAGAAGGTCGTAGGATCGCTACTGGCAGGACGATCCTTCCCCTTTCCAAAATCGTTGTATTTAGTCGAGGACTCGTTGAAGTTATTCGTAGCCAACAAACCCGAAGCAGTTGTTCTCGATTTCTTCTCGGGTTCAGGCACGACGGCCCACGCCGTGATGCGGCTCAATAAACAGGACGGAGGCAAACGCCAATGCATCAGCGTTACAAACAACGAAGTTGGCGCAGACGAACAAAAGGCGCTGCGTGAGCAGGGAATACGTCCCGGAGACCCGGATTGGGAGAAGTGGGGCATCTGCGACTACATTACCAAGCCCCGCGTGGATGCTGCAATTACCGGCAAAACACCCGATGGCCAGCCGATCAATGGTGACTACAAGTTCACCGATGAGTTTCCGATGGCCGACGGATTCGAGGAAAACGCAGAATTTTTCACACTAACTTACGAAACGCCGCTCGCCGTCAGCTACCAGACTGCGTTTGCTCGCATTGCGCCGCTGCTGTGGCTTCGAGCGGGCAGCGCGGGTCGGTGTATCGAAAAAGTGCCTGGCACAGGCTGGGACGTAGCCAATGCCTACGGCCTGCTGGTGGATTTGGACAAGGCGACCGACTTTCTCAAGACTGTACGCAAGACCAATGCTATGCGGGTCGCCTACATCGTAACCGACGACGAACGGAGCTTTCAAACGCTGACTCGTCGCCTGCCCGAGGGCGTGGAAGCGATCCGCCTGTATGAGTCCTACCTTACCAATTTTGCATTCGCTAATGGAGAAGAAGCATGAAATTCACGCTCAAAGATTACCAGGATGAATCCGCCCTCGACGTGCTGGGCAACTTGAAGAAAGCTAGAAAGCGCTGGCTCCAGGACCACGACCGCCACGCCTTTTCACTGACCGCTGCCACCGGCTCGGGCAAAACTGTGATCGCAGCGGCAGTTTTTGAGGCACTGTTTCACGGGGACGACCGCTACAGCTTCGACCGTGACCCCGGCGCGGTGGTGCTCTGGTTCAGCGACGATCCCTCGCTCAACGAGCAGACTCGCTTCCGGCTAATGGAGTCGTCCGACCGGCTCCGGCACACCGACTTGGTGGTGGTGGAGAACACCTTCAATCAAGCCAAGTTTGAGCCCGGGAAGATTTACTTTCTCAACACGCAAAAGCTGGGCAAGAAAAGCCTGCTCGTGCGTGGCTTTGAAGGCGACGAGGAGGGCGGTTTGTTCCCAGGAGCGCGGCCCGACTTGCGAGGGCACACGATCTGGGACACCATACGGAACACCATCGAAGACCCGGCGCTCACGCTCTACCTCGTGTTGGACGAAGCACATCGCGGCATGGGAAGCGAGAGCAGCGAAAAGTCCACCATCGTCAAGCGGCTCATCAATGGCGAAAGGGGGGTGCCAGGCATTCCCGTTGTGTGGGGTATTTCGGCCACGGTGGAGCGATTCAACAAGGCGATGGAAGGCGCTCACGGCCGCAGCACCCTGCCGCATGTCACCGTCGATCCCAGCCGCGTGCAGGATTCCGGCCTGTTGAAGGACACCATCGTGCTGGACATCCCCGATGAAGAGTCGGGTGATTTCGACACCGTGCTGGTGCGCCGCGCCGCCGACAAACTGCGTGAGTGCACACAGGAATGGGCGACTTATGCCTCGCAGCAGGAAAACGGCGAATCCGTACTGCCGCTGATGGTTTTGCAAGTGCCGAACACACCCAATCCCAACGATATCGGGCGTGCGCTGGAGACGATTTTCCAACAATGGCCGGATTTACCGGAAACCTCCGTGGCGCATGTCTTCGGCGAACACAAGACGCAGAAGTTCGGCAAGTATTCAGCACCCTATATCGAACCTCAGCGGGTGCAGGACGACACTTGGGTGCGGGTTCTGATTGCCAAGGATGCCATCAGCACCGGATGGGACTGTCCACGCGCCGAGGTAATGGTTTCGTTCCGCCCTGCGAACGACAAGACCTACATCGCGCAGTTGCTGGGCCGAATGGTACGCACGCCGCTGGCGCGACGCATTCCTGGCAACGACAGACTCAACTCCGTGGATTGCCTCCTGCCGAGGTTCGACAAGGAGACTGTGGAAAATGTCGTCAAAGCGCTGCGCGAAGGCGGGGGTGACACTCCCCCAACAGGACGCATTCTCATCAACCCAAAAGAGATGAAGCCAAACCCGGCAGTGACTCAAGCGGTCTGGGATAAGTTCGTCTCGCTGCCGTCTCAAACGCGGCCGCAGCGTGGCGCGAAGCCAGCTATCCGTCTGACCGCGCTGGCTCATGAGTTGGCGTCCGACGGTCTGTTGCCCGGCGCAGGCGGCAAGGCGCACGCGGCCATGCACAAGGTGTTGGACGATTTCATTGCCGAACGGACGATGGCATTTGCCGAAAAGCGAGCGGCGGTAATGACCGTTGAAGGGCGCACCATCATTGCCGATTTGCAAAGCGGCGAGACGAAGGACGAGCAGTTCCAAGCCGACGCAGACGACGCCGTGGTCGGAGACGCCTACCGCCGCACCGCCCGCATTGTGAGCCCGGATATTGCCCGCACCTACACAATGGAACGAGCAAAACGGAAGCCAGAAGCGGAGGATGATCTCGACGACGCGCTGATTGAGGCACGCGAGGAAGTGGCCGCCCTGCATCTACTGGAAAACCTGCAAGTCATCTTCGATGCCGAAGCCAAGAAACTGGCTGATGCGTGGTTTGCCAAATATCGGGAAGCAATCAAAAAACTGCCGCACGACCGGCAGGATGCTTACCGGCAGATCGTCGCGCTGAGCACCGACCCGCAGGATGTAGACCTCGCGCAGCCGGTATCCCGCTTCGAGCCGACCAAGGTGAGGGAGAAGGATGGCACGGAGACGGTTATCCCCACATATGAAGGCCACCTGCTCTGTGACGAAGCGAGTCGATATCCCGCCGAGTTGAACGATTGGGAGCGCAAGGTGCTGGCAAAGGAGAGCGAGCGCCCAGGATTCAAATATTGGTATCGCAACCCGGACCGCCCCAGCCAGGACTCGCTCGGCATCGCCTACACTGACGCGGACACGACCAAGATCTTGCGATCAGATTTCATCTTCTTCGCCCAAGTGGACGGAAGCGTGCTCGCTGACATCGTGGACCCCCACAGTATCCATCTGGCTGATGCGATTCCCAAATTGCAGGGCTTGGCGAGTTATGCCGAAACGCATCCCGGCGTTTTCCGGCGCGTGGAAGCCGTTGCTGAGGTTGGCGGCAAACTTCGCGTGCTGGACTTGACCCAAGCCGACGTTCGCAAAGCGGCTATAGAAGCAACCAGCGCGGAATCCCTCTACAAGAGTATTGTGGCAAGCGATTACGCTTAACCCCTGCAAATTCCAATGTGTATAAGTAACTCAATCAATGTGGATAAACTACTATCCATTACATGTTACCATGGTTAACATTTTGAGTTAGCACACCACCAAGTGAAGCGCATATATCTTAGTTTTATTGAACAGCGTAGAAGGCGACGTTGGGTAAAAGAACAGCGTAAACGCAAATTACTAAAATCCAGCAAAAGAATAGTTAGGCATCTTGGTAGAGGACAGAAAAGCCAGTTGCTTCAGTATCTGCGCAACAACTACCTTGCGCATAACATTGCCCAGTGGAGTATTCATGAAGACGCTTGGGTTATCACGATCCCCGAGGTCTTTTCATTTATACATAACCCTGGTGAAGCTCTTAATGTCATTTTTTCACTTCTTGAAATCTCGCGAGCAACACGAAAACGGCATTTGGTGTTTGATCACAGAAAGTGCCGCGAAATAGAATTGGGCGCTAGTGCCGTACTTGACGTGGTTGTCATGCACCTGAGACGTGAATGGATTGCCTCTAGAACTAGTTATCAAATCAGAGGTTACTTTCCCGAAGATTCTAGTGTTGCGGAATTACTTCGTTGCACTGGTCTAACAAAGCACTTACGTATTCGGGGTGCAGAATTACCTGAAATCACTGAGAAGCAATATACTAAAACAGATCTTTTCATTGGCAGACGCTCTACGGCGAGTCGATTAAATGCTTCGAGTGATCAGGAAAAGCGAGCCTCTGCACTAGCAAAACACCTTGATCAGTGTTTTCGACAGGCTGCAGGTATGAGACTTTCTCGCAAAGGACTAAGAGAAATTGTGAGATGGGCAGGGGAATTAATTACAAATGCAGAGGAGCACTCAGGTATTGAGGGAGGTGACGAATGGTTTGCAATAAGTTATATGCGATTGATTAAGTCAGAGTCCAACGGCGAAGCACACACTGTTGGCGAGTGTCATCTTGTAATATTTAGCTTCGGCAAAAGCATATATGAATCACTAAACGATCCGAATACGCCAATATCTACACGAGAACAAGTGCGCGAACTTGCAGAATCTATGTCGAAAAAACCCTGGTTTGGAAAAGAGTCTGCATTCTCAATGGAGGATCTTTGGACTCTGTATGCACTCCAAGAGGGGGTCAGTCGTTTCAATTTTAGACCCGGTAGTAACAACCGCGGCTCTGGTACAGTCACGATAATTGATGCATTCCAGAAACTTGGCGACTCGCTGAATAACTCTTTAAATCCGGAAATGGTGCTAATTTCCGGTTCCAGTCGAATCTATTTTAACCAGCAATACCATCTTGCAAAAGAGGCGGCAAGTGACAGAAAAGTTATTGCTTTTAATAGCTTAAATGATCTTCGAGAAAAACCGGACGCCAAACACGTAAACCGTCTGCCGGGAAAGTTTCCGGGAACGCTTATTTCATTTAAATTTTTTATAGATGCAAATTATCTTAGGCAACTAAACGCCTCAGAGGAGAAGTAATTTATTGAAACGCACATACATTTTTAAACTATGAATATAAACCTAAATTGTCACCGCTCAAAAGATGTGATTGTATTCTCAGGACGACCAAAAGGCCAAGCGCTTCGTCAGAAACTTGAACTCAATGCATTTGATAAAACGCCCGACACTGCAGTCGTCAACGTTCCTGATGATGTTGTCTCGCTCAATAGCTCATTTTTCCTTGGATTATTTGCCGAGAGTGTAAAATCCCTTGGAGAGAAACAATTCAGGACTAAGTATATTTTTGAATGTCCAGACGAAATACGAGAAGATATTGATGACGGGATTCAACAAGCTCTTCGCGAATCAAATCCTCTTCCTAATAGTTAGAATGAAAGCAAGGTACAGATTTCAAGCAATATCGGCCTGCACAGTGCTGTATTTGCTACTGCTATTATATTCTGTGCAAGCGCAAGTTACTCAATCACCGAGCCCTGAGCCTATTCAAGTCAACTCCATTGCCAAAGTTGGAAAAACAGTTTCAGGTACCGTTGCCTCCGAGATTTTTCGAAATCTTGTAGCACTTTCGAATTTAATTTTCGTGGTATGGTTTTTCTATGCGAGCACAAGAATGCGGAAAAGTGAACGAGAAGAAGATATACTGGAACGAAAGGCAAAGTTAAAACTTGAAACTGGTAATTTTTGGATTCAGAAGCTTATTATCGAGCCAAATATACAATGGGTTCATGAGTTTTTTAACCAATATGAGGATGAAATAGAAATTCAGGAGCCATTTGCCGCTGAAACAAAAATGGAAGAGGTGCGCATTCTAATACGGGCTTTTCGAAGCGAACTTCGCACCCTCCGACGGCGAATCTCTGAACCGCTTGCATGGGTCGATCCGAGATTCTCGTCTTTAGATCCAATAATCGGAAGCATTGAAGACTTAGTTACTACTCATTTACAGACTAGAACCGGCGTAATTCCGGACGAGCCGAAAACGAGCTCCCCGATTGAACAATACCAAAGCTTACGTAAATCTTTTTTTTCAGAAATATACGAGATGCAAAAGCGTTTCAGTGATCTTTAGTGAAAGGTTCAGTTCTCCTATTAACCACATCGCCGCAAACGCCAACGAGTCCTCCCTGGTGAAATAATATGGCTGCTTGGTCCCGTCTGGCAGCTTCTTCCATTCGTAGTATCCCGTTGCTGGAACGATGCAGCGCCGTGTTTTGAATGCAGACCGGAAGGCCGGCTTGCTCGCAATTGTATCTGCCCTGGCGTTGATCATGAGCGGGAGTTTCGAATCAGGCTTGGCCAGGAAGGGAGAAGCCCCCATCGCATCTTTACCAACTCCCGTTCCCCATCCTCCTCCTGCCTGACAACGGCAATGCCAGTTGTGGGAGCAATATTCCACCGTGCTGGAGGCTGGTAATGGGTCCGGGTCACTCCGAAATCTTTTAAAGAGATCTTTGAGGGATCGAGAGTAAACCGGCCGCACATGAAGCCGAAAGTAGCATAAATCCGGTGCGGTTTCCAGTGATCAAACAGCATGGAAACCGGTGACATTTCCTGATTCCCAAGATATATTATGACACTGAGTCGAAGGCCTCGCCAACTGGTGTTGCACTGCTATTCTTGTTCAATGATTTGCCGCTACTTCGGACAGAAAATCGCCAAAGCCGTGAGGGCAATATCGGAATCCAAAAGAGAAAACCTACCGACGAGTGATGCCTGAAAAAACCGAAGTAGCAGGCGGACTCCCCGCAGAACTGATCGTTGCCGGGCAATTCGCAGAAAAAGGCTGGAACATCTATAGCCCACACCGCGACATCGGTTTCGACTTTATTGCCACGAAAATGATCGATGAAGAAATCCTCATTCGTCCGGTGCAAGTAAAAGGCTGCTACCCATCGGCTTTTACAGACCGGACTGTATACGGCAAGGGCACCATAATTCTCACCCAAAAGCATCCCGAGATGGTACTTGCCATGCCATTTTTCATCACGGAAGACGGGGTGACAAAAATGGAACGAGTGGCCTTCCTGCCATGCTCGCAATTGAAGCGAAAACCTGACGGCAACTACCGCTCCCAACCTGCTTCAATCAAGGATCAGAAAGTCATCCCACGGCCACATTTTCAGAAATTCTTCGATGGTCCCGGACTCAACCTCTTGGAGAACATGGATTGGAAGGACTCGCTGACTGGAATGGATTGAGGATGCACACATGGATGAACCCTATACACTGAAATCCCAAGAAGAGAGGATCCGTCGTGCTGGGATGCTGATCCTACCGCGAATGAAGCCATTGCTTCGGCTGCTGAATGAGATCAGAGCCAAATACCAGTTCACGCCGAATTTCGACCCGTGTGATGGTGGTATTGGCGCCAAGGTTCTTTTTCTCCTAGAGGCACCAGGGAGACAAGCCAGAGGCAGCGACTTCATATCGCGGAACAATCCAGATCCGACAGCGAAAAATATGTGGAAGCTTCTTTCTTCACTTCGGCGGGAAGACACCATTCTCTGGAACATTGTCCCGTGGTACCTGGGCAGCGAGGTCAAGATTCTGCCAGCAAAGCGGTCTGATATCTCTGCTGCGCGCTGCTTTCTTGTGAAGCTGTTCAAACTGCTTCCTCAATTGGAATACGTCATCCTTATGGGTAAGCCTGCCCGCAGTGAGCGGCGGGTCATCGAGGAATTGCTTTCCAAAGCAAACAAGCAGGATGAAGTTCGCGAGACAGTTCACCCTTCACCCAAGGTGCTGAATCCTCATCCTCACCAACGCGAGGAGATCAAAGCGCTGATCAACGAGATCGGGCGGAAGATTGGTTTCAAAGACTCACAATAAATGGAATACTTCGAATTCTGATTCTGGATTATGTCACCCCACCAAATCGACAGCCTTGAACTGACTGTAGGGCTCTTCTCAGCACGCATCCCTGTCGTCAGCACTTCCGGCTAGGTCGTCTCGGTTTTATGATTAAACCTCTTCTGCTCGGTGGCCCTTCCGGAGTTGGAAAAAGCACTTTTTGTGCTGCGCTTCAGCACAAAGGATGGGTCTACCTCGAAGCTGACCAATCGCCACTAGACGGAATTGATGAGATCGGCATTCGAGACGAATGGGATCATTTTTGGAATCATGGAAGCGCAGAGAGACTTCATGCAGTCCTCGTGAGAATTGCGATGGATGCAGGCAAAACGAATATTGTCCTATCACTTCCGAGCGGGGCGGTTCCTTCTTCAACACGTATTCTTTCGAGTCTCGATTTACTTTCAATCCGTTTTCTGTGGGGTAATCCACAATACTGTTTACGCGATTTTCTGGCTCGAGAACTTTTGATTGGCAGGAATTACAATGAACTGCATTGGCGCAACAATAACTCTCATGCAATAAGCTTGTTGTCCGAACCGTTCTACGCTCCGTATCTCGTCGAAGTCTTTGATGCTGACGGAGCAAGACTGGAATATAAGACCCTCCTATGGAAGTTACAGGGCTCGCTGCAAGTCGCGTGGCAGAGTTCAGCCGAAGAAACACACATATGACTTCATTGCAAAACTTGCTTACCAAGGCCAAGGCGGAGTTGAACCATATTTACACAGAACCACCAGCATTCCGCAATGGTGGCAGAGACGAAGGGTGGTTCTGCCGCGAGCACGCAATGCATTCTTATTTCCTTCTTCGACTTTTCGGCGAAAACGATCCCCGAATTGAGGTTGGGCACTTCGCAGTCCGTTTGCCTGGCACTGGTATAACTTCCCACGGTTCAGGCGCTGACCACGCGTGGTGTGCCACAGGTGCATGTCGTCCACTCGATCTGAGTATGACGTTCAAGTATCACCATGGGTATCCTCAAATGACAGCACCCGTTATGGGTGAGGGAGTGAATGAGGATTACGAAATTCATTACTTCGAAGACGAAATTCAATTTCTCGAAGCAATGGAGGATCAGAGCCATGCTGTGCTCTACCTTCCACAAGATCGCTTTTCCGACGCTGAAGCGCTCCTCGATCACCCAGAACACTTCCTTTTCGACTCCGGGCCAGACTCATGGTTGCACCTCTACGGGGCGGAAGCATTCGCACGTATCACGTTGCACGCATACAAGGTCGCAATGTCCCATGTCGAGACGTTGACCTTTATGCCACCGCAGGATGCCTTTGCTCGTATTAGATCCCACTACTCAGCCGCTCGCCCGAAGATTCGCAAACTCCTCACTGAGGAATAAAGTTAACTTTGCAGGCGTCAGTACCCTGAGGCCAGCCCAATAACCACTGATACAGAAATGGCAAACAAAACAAGCTGGCCTTTGGTTTGTCTGGATTCCGTGGCCAGCACTGACTATTACTTCTCTGGATGCACACGCATCCTTGCAATGTTCCAGAACGCCCGCACGCGCGGGACGCTCAATACCATTGCTTCCTGGTAGAGTTCGGCGGCGTTTTTCTTTAAGAACTCGATTTCCGCAACGGCCAAGACTGGATAAGGAAACGGTCCGCTTTTCATATACGCCGCTATCTTCTCCTGGCGTTTTTTACGAACAGCGGCCTTGTGGCCCAAGTCCTCACACCGTCCCAGCAGATGCTCCACCCACCCGACCGCTTCCCCTGCCTTTTTTGGGTGCCGAGAATTGTTGCAAACCTGGCAGGCGGGAATTGTGTTTCCAGGATGGTGAAGCCCGACCTGGAATTGGTTACACTCAATCAAATGCTCGATTGTCAGAGTTGTGTTGCGGGGAAGATTCTCGCGGCGGGTGCCACAATAGGCGCAACTGTAGTCAAAATATTGGAGCGAGGCCTCCCACGCCGCTTTCCCTTTTCCTGCGTGGTGGTTGTAGATAAACCCGCAGTAAAGCGCCCCCACTTCCGCCAGAAATGACCTCACGGCCTGATTGCCGGCCAGTCGCGCTTTCAGATGAGACATCCCGGTGGAATAGATCAAATATCGAACAGAGGCAATCACTCCTCATCACCGGGTTTTCGATGCCAGCCAGCATTCAAGATCGGTTCGTCGAATTCGATAACACCGTGCAGTGATCCGTATGTGAGGCATGTCTCCCTCTCGGCACAACCTCCAAACTGATGATTGCGCGATCCGAAGTATCTTCGCCACTTCCTTGGGGGTAAGGAGTTCGTTTTCTGATCTTGAAGCTGCCATTACTATGAGCAGTACGACCTGGGCCAACGCTGGAATACATCCGGGCGTGTCACCATGCCCCCTCCTTCCGAAAACAGAGTCTTCTCAAGCTGAGTGCGACCTGGGGGTCGCCATGGCGGACACAGGAAAGCGAGACGGTCAGAAAACTGGTCGCGGGCTCTTACCGTCAAAAGTCACTGGCACTTCCGGCACAAATATCGTCGCCCAAGTTTCGTGAAATTATAGCGGCAATACGCAACCTCCTTGAATGTCAATTGTCCCCGGCACTTCGCGCATGGTGTTCCACTGGCCTCTGATTTCGGAACAGAGGTTGCGGGAGTATTGGCCACAGCCTCCACAATTGCCGAGACGACAGGGGAAAATCCTGACTGTTTGTCTGGCTTCTTTGCCTCTGGTGGTAGTGGAGGCGGTTCAGAAGCCGTTCGCGATTCTGAATTGCGGATCCGTTTGTTCTCCCGACTCTCCTCCTCCAACTTCTGCGCGATTCGATCCAGTTCATCGAACCCCATGACCTTTAAAACGCTCCCCAAGCCAATATTTTTGATAAAGCCATCGAGTTCCTGAGAAAACTGGTCCCGCTGCACCAATTTGGCCCCTCCGTATTCCTTGGGCACCCTGGAACCCGGTTGGACAAGGACCCAATTTGCAAAACTAGGTGGAATAGCAATCCCCAGTCGCTTGGGCATCACCTCGCATTGCTTGAGATAATCTGTCAGCACCTCGATGTGTCGGATATTCTGGGCAATGGGAGAAGCCATCGGTTTTGGCCTTCCATAGAACAGCACCGACCAAGCTCCGGATTCGGTATGCAGGCTCAATCCCTCCTTGGCGGATTTTGTTTCCATGACAAGAAAATGCCCCATTCGCCCGAAAACAATGTGATCGATTTGGCACCAGCCATCGGATTTCCGGTCAAAAAGGACAAGATCGTGGACGATGCGCCAGTTCTTGCTGGTTTTCAGTGTGCGGTCGATGTGCCACCGGGCATCATCCTCCGCTGCTTTACCGGCTGCTCTCATTCTCTGCTCTGCGAACATGCTGGAGTGTGAATACCAAGAACGGAACCGATTTGGAAGGGTGAACCCTCCCGAGGATCCTGTTGCCCCTCACTGGGACAAACGGCCACCGCTCCCTAGCGGGATATAATCTCAAATGCTCTCAGTCGCAGCAACCCTCTCGAATTCGACGAAAAAGTCCTGATATTTTGTGGAGAGAAACCGCACAACCTTCGCATTAGAGAGTAGTTTCTTCACATACCCTCGCACCACTGTCAGGTTGAGCATGTTCTCAGCATACCCATCCTCGATGGCCTTGAAGTCCCGTTCGAGCACTTCCATTTCCTCTTCCATTTTAGCAATTTCCTCCGCCGATAGTAACTTGGTCTTCGGTTTTGCAGGGTCAACCAGCTGATCCTTCGATGTTCCCATGAACAATCCGTCCGCGTATCCCTTTGAAAAATTGTTCGCACTGACCATCAGTTCGGCGATTTCGATCTGACGCACTGCAGTAACCCGGCGGAGAATCCAAAAAACGGGAGTGCTGACCTGTTTGTCTTTCAAAAGCTCGACGGCCTCCTCATGAATGCCTCGCAACAGATTGAGACGAGACTTGATGTCGCGAACATCCATATGAAGGGCGGTGGCAATCCGTTCAACCGACACTCCGTTTTTTACGGCCCGAGTGATCATCTTGTGCTCTTGGATAGGCGCCAATCGACTGATACGGGCATTGTAGGTGAAACTTTCGTCCTCGGTAGAAATCAGGCACTCAACTTCCTCGATCTTGAGTTCCTTGAGCGCATGGTAGCGCAGGTGGCCATCCATGATCAAATACATGCCAGTTTTGCCCTTTTGCGGGTAAACCATGAGGGGCTCGATGATTCCGCTCACTGGAATCGAAGAAAGAATGGAGCTGTAGCGTTTGAACTTTCTATCAGGCTCCGAGATGTGACGAACCGGGAGCAGTTTGGCTAGCGGTAGCGTGATCCGCTGAAACTCAAAACCGTACTTGGCCGCACTCATGCTGCCCTCCTGACATCGGTTTGAATCTGATCACCCAGACACTTGGGCATCATCCCAAGTCCCTCAGCTTTGAGGAGATTGATGAAGTTCTCATCAACCATCAAGCGACTGAATCCCGTGACAAGAAACAGCAACCGCGCCTCGCATAGTTTTGCTTTCTTGATCATCACCTTTTGGCGTTGAGTTTCCTTACGGAAGGCATTGACGAGACCGTCAGCTGTTTTGGTTCGGTTTCTGTCTTTCGGATGAACGGCAACCCTGAGCTTTTTTCCCAAAAACCTCCGCTGGTCGACAATACGGCGGACGGTGCGGATGGCTGTCTGATTGAGCTGGCCACCCTCATAGGCTTTGAGCAACTCGCGCTGAGCCTCGGCGGAGTCGGTTTTCGAGATTTCGATTGCTACGCCCAAAGGTATTTTGCTCTTCAGAGCTGCATCAAGCAACCGGTCTTCGCCAGCGTTCTTGAGCGAGATCAGACCGCCAACCATCACATCGGAAATGTCGAGTTTCTTACCGATGGCCACGTTGCTATATCCTACTTCGGCGAGTCGCTCGATCTCACGTATCAAATCCATCGTCGATGGGAATCGTCGTGCCATATTTTCAATGAGACTCATGAGAAGCTGGTCCTCTCTGGAAGCTTCGACAACGACTGCAGGTATCTCCTGATGTCCAAGTGCTTGAAATGCTTCAATCCGTCCCTGTCCACAGACGAGATCGTATCCAGGCTCCTCACTTCCCTTCATTGTCCGCACACAGACCTTAATTGGCTTTTTGAGTCCTTGGTTTTGGATGCTCTGGACAATTCTGACAAATTTTCGCTGATCCCGATGCCTAGGATTGAGAATTCGTATGCGGCCTATCGGAATGAGTTGAACTTCGTCTTTCATGCTGCCCCTTCAATTGAGGTTCGTGCGGCAAGGTGGAAAAAGAACTCCAGACTTTCGAAGCGGTAGGCGTCCAGATACACGCCGTTGTCTTCGGCGATTCGTAGATTTTCCCAAGTCATGTCGATGGCTGGCAGCAGATAATAGTCGCGGATCGCCTGGTTGGTGGAATCCATGCGCACGGCAACCGTGATGTCCGGTCGCAGCGACTCATCAAGCCGTATTAACCAGCGAGAGGAACCTCGCATTGTCGTCTGGTGGCGGCTGAGAACAATGGATGCCTGGAACTCACCGTTGACGAGGAGAATGTCGGTTTCTTCATGCCTCGAAACAACCCCGCCAATGGCCTCTATCTGGGAAATCACCTTGGCGACGATTTCCGGATGCTGTTGGCGGAGGTGCCGATTGATTTCCAAAAACCCGTAATCGATTGGCGGATTGTATCCGATGAGGCGGTATGCCGAAACCAGACTTCCAAACCTGTGCCGAAATGCGGAACTGGATGGCAAATCCTCAGATTCGTCGATTAGGATACCGGAAATCTTGCCGTGCTTCTGAAGAACGCCCCGAAGTTTTTCGAGCATCTCCTTGTCAGTAAGCTTTCTGCTCCTGGCCAGAATGATCCCCTGCGCCGTGAAGAAAAGTGTGGAATCTACAATTGCATCGAACGCCCGCTCGGCGCGTATCCACTTGTCCGGCGGATTCTGGACGTGCTTCTTTTTGAGCTTGAAGGAGGTACGGTGGTAAACGTTGTTCCCGATGTATTTTTCGTTGGTCAGAACCTCGTGAACTGTTCCCCGTGTCCACTCGCGATCAAAATCAGTGCGAATTCCTCGCGAATTGAGCGATTTGGCGATTTCTGATTCCGGCAAGCCCTCCCGAACGAAGGTGTCATATATCCATTGGACGTTGACCACTTCCTCCTCGGGACCCGGAACAAGAATCACCCGGTCGGTCTGAAGACTCTTCTGCTCCCCGATCTTCAGAGCGCTTTTGTGCTGTCCATTCTGGTCGATCAACATCCGACGGAGTCCATATCCCGCAGTGCCTCCCTGCTTGTATCCCATCTGAATAAGGCGGCAGGCTCCCTGAAATACTTTTGAGGAAAGCTCGCGGCTGTATTCGCCGGCCATCGCCCGTTTGACGCCTTTGACTATGGTGGACACAGGGCTTCCATCGTTTTCAAACTGCTCGGCGCAGTATTTGACCGGGATCCCTGCCCGCCGACAGATGTACTCGTAATATGCACTCTCGTCGGCGTCCTGAAATCGCCCCCACCGGCTCACGTCATAGACTAAAATGCAGGTAAAATCGGTATTCCTGTTCTCCACATCTGAAATCATCCTTCCAAGGGAATCGCGTCCTTGGATATTCAAACCGCTCTTGCCTTCATCGGAGTAGATTTTGACAATGTCCATGCCCCGGCGCGCCGCATACTCCTTGATGGTGTCCATCTGGTTGCTGGTGGAGTATTGCTGGTGCTCAGTCGACATGCGCACGTAGGCGGCTGCACGGATCAGAGGTGGCGGTTCTGGTTCGCTCATGGAAAAATAGTATAATTGCGAAAAACCTCCGGGGTGGTCTGGAGCATTGTCGTTGTGATATTCCAACCCCGAAGGATGCGTCCGCGTGCCCGGCAAGCGGGTGCAAAAGAACGAAACCCTTTGCCACTCGTGACCCGCCAGAAAATCTCCTGGCTGAGCTGGTGTTGCACCCGCAGGTTTTCACGGCGGCTGTTTCGGTGTTTCGGGCACACCTCCCGGGAAGCCCTCATTGCTCCAGAAAAGCTCAGAGAGAAATCATGCCTTACGAAGTTCCTCCTGTTGGAAGCAGACTCCTTTTGCGGGAAATTCCGCACCCCGGTGTTGGTCCATTTGGCTATTCTCATTCAATGGACGGCAGTTTTGCGGTCCTCTCGCCAAATGGAACAAACAAGTTGTGTGGATGCGGTTAGAACAATTAGTCACTTATTCTCCTGCCATTTAGGAATCGGAAACCTGATGGCAACGATATCTTCCGAATGCCGTGACGCGAAAGACACCAACCAGATGAAAGGTGGCACTAGGCAGGTCTCCCCATGTGACCAAAAAGAAGGGCCAAATATGATTTGGCTTTGGAGGAGAAGGCCCAGAGTGCTCCACCGCATTATCCAGAAGCACGGGGAACCAGGAGGTGAAGCGCCTCCAGTAGCGTTTGAGCAAAGGAGTCCAGCGAATCACATCGATCTCCAGGCATTCGCCAGAAAAAAACTTCTGAACGGTCGAATTCCGCACGAGTCGGTAGGGCTGAGCGAAATTCGGCAACATGCTGACCGTCCTGCCGGTTGCCCAGCAGAAGAACCTTCGGATCAGAAGAAACAAGACGCCTGCTTGTTGCGCTGCTGTGATCGAACGGGAGTAATACCCATGTGGCTCCAAGCAGTCAGCTTGTCCACAATGGGGACAGATCATTGGAGGCATCACTTTCGCATGACATCCCCCAGCGATGTAAAGTTCCGGGTCCCCAGCGAACTGGAAAATGACCTGCACCGCTCCTCTTTATAGTGAAGCAGGCATTCCGGATGCAACTCTCGCGTCACCTTGGAAGATGAATGCCCGATGGGAGATTTTGATTTATGGCAGCGACAATTCCGCTAACGCCACCTGGGAGAAATTGCTCACTTTTTTTGCCTGCTGGGTCTATGCTGAAATGCTGTTTGAATGAGTACGAAACTGATGATCAAAAAACGCTGGGACAGCCAAGGTCACCCCACCCGATGCCTTGTTTCGAGTGATCGGCTACCACTTTTTATGGGCACTATTCGGGCACTGGGGCGGTGCCCAAAGTGCCCAAACCGACGATTATGAGTATATAAATAACTGCAAAACAACAATTTAAAATAATCGGGCCGGCGAGATTCGAACTCGCGACCTCTTGAACCCCATTCAAGCGCTCT
>CAZRIL010000108.1:0-18735 GCA_964600115.1 uncultured Chthoniobacter sp.
ACTTTCTGATCCGCCAGCGGCCGTCTCCGACGCTGAGAACTTCGATGCGGACCGGACAGAGCCCAGCGGCATGGAACCCCAGCTTCTTGGCGACGCCGGTGGTGACATCCAGATTGCGTTCCCCGATGAACGGGCCCCGGTCATTCACCCGGACAACGGTCGAGCGCCCATTGCGGAGATTGGTGACGCGCACTTTGCAGGGGAGCGGGAGGGTTTTGTGGGCGGCGGATTTCGACCAGGCATACTGGCTTTCGCCGATCGCTGTTTTTCCGGGGAAGAAGACCAGGAAGCTCTCATCGTAGTGGGAGGCCAACCCCTCTTCGACATAGCCTACGGCTTCGCGGGGTGCCATAGGCGTGTAGGAAACACCCCGCACGGTATAGGGCTTGAACTTGTAGCCCTCGTAACTGTTGCCACAGGCTGCGAGGAGGACACAAAAGATAACCAGCAGAGATCGTATCATGGATTTTGAGATTTTGGTTTGATGGAAAAGTCCTGCATGTCGATCCGGCGCCTGAGAGTTGCGATGGCCTTCGGGGTCCAAATGTAGGCAAAGATCCCAAAACCCGCCCGGAAAAAATACAGGACAAAGAACATGATCAGCAGGCCGTTTGCGCCCCAGTTCAACGGCAGCCAGATCAACACCAGCAGCCCGCAGTAGAGCACGGCCACTCCGCCGCTCTGGAGAAAAAGCATTCTGTCGCCGGGCGGGAACCGGCGGATATGAATCGCTCCGAAGAAAGCCGAGCAAATCCGCCAGAGCGCGTCCAGCCCGACAATCCAGGGAAACCATTTTTCTTCAACAACCGAACGCAACGGCTCAAGACCGGTCTTCTCGGTGCAGGCCGCGATGACGGGAACAAGGAAGAGCATCGAGACTGTGCCAAAGAACAGAATCACACCCGGCTTCGGCGCCTTTCCGTTTTCAGGCCGTTCGCCGGTTCCGTCCTCGAGGCCGTCAGCGATCAGCAGGATCTGTCCCGCCTCATGATCCCGCTTGTGGCTGACGGCGATCCAGCGTCCGGCGATCGGCAGGCGGATCATGTCGGACAGGACGGTCAGCACCGCATCGACAACCATGAACACGAGCATCGTCATGGGTGACCATTTCAGGAAAAGGAGGCCGAAGAGGGAGACCGTTCCCGAATAGATGAGATTGGTCGTCATCGCGCGCACCTGCGCAAGGCCGGAGGTGCGGTAATATTCCAGTGCCGCCGGGCCGTCTTTTTTCATCCGCGCGAGGTCGGCTGCGCTGATTTTGACTGCGGATCCGCCAGACATCTTTCGTTTCCCCGCCACGGTGAAACGGTTTCAGCCGGACCCCCTGAGGTCAATGGAAAAGCCGGTCAGGCAAGCGGCTTCTGCCGGGCAATCCATTCCTGGACAGGCTGCCCGCGAAGGAGATGTTCGGTGACGATCCGTTCGCACCGCTCCGGGGTCACGGCGCCATACCAGATACCCTCCGGGTAGACCACCATCCAGGGCCCGCCTGAACAGATTCGCAGGCAGGCTGCTTTCGTGCGCATCGCCGGGATGCCGAGCTGTTTGAGCCGGGATTTGAGAATTTCCCAGACCTCCTGCCCTTCCTCCGGCCGGCAGCAGTCCGGTCCGACGCAAAGAAAGACATGGCGGATGGCCCCTGCGAGTCCGGCTTTTTCGAAGCCGGCGGTGACTATTGGAGGCTCTCCGGTCGGCTCATTCGCCATGGCAGGTTCAGGCCCGCGGGCGCATGTGCGGGAAAAGGATGACGTCGCGGATGCTCTCGGCACCGGTCAGCATCATGACCAACCGGTCGATGCCGATCCCGATACCGCCGGCGGGCGGCATTCCGTATTCGAGGGCATGCAGGAAGTCCTCGTCGAGCTTCTGCGTCTCGCCGCCGCTCTGCTGTTCGAGCCTGGCACGCTGGACGTCGGGATCATTGAGCTCGGAGTAACCCGGGGAAATTTCCTGGCCGTTGATCACGAGTTCATAGACATCGACGACAGTGCCATCCTGCGCGTTCTGCTTTGCGAGCGGAACCAGTTCCTTCGGGCAGTGCGTCACGAAGAGCGGGTTCATGGTTTTCTCCTCGATCAGCTTTTCGAAGACGTGCTGGGTCACCTCGAAATCCTCGGAGCAATGCGATATATCGAGCCCGTTCTCCGCGCACCAGTCGCGGCGCCCCTGTGAGGAAAGCTCATACCAGTCGCTCTTCACGCCCCGGATGAGATCCGCATAGCGCTCGCGGCGCCACGGCGGGGTGAGATCGATGGATTTAAGAACCTCCCCTTCGGCGCTGCGGTGCTCGATGACGAATCCACCGATAACCGTCTTTGCCAGGTGGCAGACCATCTCTTCGACAAGCGCCGCCATCTGCTCAAAATCCGCGAACGCCCAGTAGGCTTCGAGCATCGTGAACTCGGGATTGTGGCGGCGCGAAATCCCCTCGTTCCGGAAATTTCTGTTCAGCTCAAAAATCTTCCCGAACCCGCCGACAAGCATCCGCTTGAGATACAGCTCGGGCGCGATGCGCAGAAAGAGGTCCACGCCAAGCGCGTTGTGGTGGGTCTGGAACGGCTGCGCGGCGGCGCCGCCCGGGACCTGCTGCATCATCGGGGTTTCGATCTCGATGAATCCGCGCTCCTCGAGGAAGCGGCGGATTTCGCGGACAATCGCGATGCGCTTCAAAAATATCTCCCGCGACTCCGGATTCGAAATCAGGTCGAGGTAGCGCTGGCGGTATTTGATCTCGGTATCCTGAACCCCGTGCCACTTGTCCGGAAGCGGCCGGAGGGATTTCGAAAGGACGGTGAACGACTTGACCTTGATGCTCGGCTCGCCGGTTTTTGTGGTGAATGTATCACCCTCCACCCCGATCCAATCGCCGATATCCAGCTGGTCGAAAATGGCGGCAGCCTCCGGCCCGACCTCCTTGGTGTGTAGATAGATTTGCATCCGCCCGGTGCTGTCGGAGAGATCCAGAAAATGGCTTTTCCCCATGTTCCTGTGGGCCGTGATGCGCCCTGCGGTGCGCACGCGGGTCTCTTCCGCAAAGGCGGCCCGGATCTCGCCAGGCCGGCCGGTGATGTCGTAGCGTTGCCCATACGGGGGGACCCCGGCGGCTAGGAGCGCGTCCAATTTTTGCCGGCGCACGGCGAGGAGGTCGGTTTGTTCTTCCATGGAAAATCGCGCCATGCGGCGCCTGGTTGGCTGGGTCAGACCGGCGAGGCCATTCCCATGATGATGACTGCGGCTGCGGCAAAGGCCAGGATTCCGAGCACGGCGGCGGCAATCAGCGCCACGCCGACCGGGTCTTTGGTCTTCACGTTCTTCGGAATCGGCGACGAGTTGACAAACTGCTCGGGGCGGGCGCTGATTTTCGCCGCCTCCGAGGACGCGCTGGTCGATTCCGGCAGAGGCTGATCCGGGGCTTCCTCCTCACCGTTGAAAACCGCTTCGACCATGCCGAAACGGACCTCGTCACCATGCCGCAGCACGGCATCGGTTACCTGCTCGCCGTTTACGAATGTCCCGTTTGTGGAGCCGAGGTCGTGCAGGTGATATAAATCGTTTTCGAACTCGATCTCCACATGCCTGCTGGAGACGGAAGCGTCGTCGATCTGGAGTGAGTTGTCAGCCAGCCGGCCGACCGTGATCTTTTCGTCCTGGAGATCGTGCGAGATTTGTGAGCCGTCGGGGAGGAAGATCTGCAGCTTTGCCATAAGGTCTCCTTTATACTCCTGCAGCCTTGGCCGCCGCAACTTCTTTGGCAAACTCCTGAAAAAAGTAATCCGCATCGTGCGGGCCGGGGCTGGCTTCCGGATGATACTGGACGCTGAAGGCCGGATGGGTTTTATGCCTCAGGCCCGCCACGGTCCCGTCATTCAAATTCAAGTGAGTGACCTCGACATCGCCGGGCAGCGAGCCGGGGTCGACCGCGTAGCCGTGGTTCTGGGAGGTGATGGCAATCTTTCCGCTGCGCAGATCTTTGACCGGCTGGTTCGCTCCACGATGACCGAATTTGAGTTTGAATGTGCGGCCGCCGAGCGCGAGCGCTAGAACCTGGTGGCCGAGGCAAATCCCGAACAGGGGCTTCTTCCCGATAAGCTGGCGCACGGTCTCATGCGCGTAGGTCAATGCCTCGGGATCGCCCGGCCCGTTGGAGAGAAAAATCCCGTCGGCTCCCGCCGCAAGGATCTCGTCCGCGGGGGCTGTCGCAGGAAATACCGTGACGTCGAAGCCGTTCCGGCGGAGCGAGCGCAGGATGTTCTTCTTCATGCCGAAATCGATCGCAGCCAGCTTGTGCGCCGTGGGCGGAAGGTTCTCGAAGACGTTGCCTGCCGCATCGATGGCGGCCGCCTCGGAGTTAACCGTCCGCACGATCCACTTTTGGCTCGAGGTCTGGTCCGGATCCCATTGGTAGGGGGCTCCGGGTGTCACCTCCCGCACAAAATCCACTCCGGCATACGGTTCCGCGCAAGCCCTGCTGACGGCCGCCGCCTCATCGGTGATCTCGGTCGTCAGGCACGCCCGCATCGCCCCCCGCGTGCGCAGATGGCGGGTGAGTGCCCGGGTATCAATGCCCTGAATGCCGGGAATATTGTTCCTGGCCAGATAATCGTGGAGGGTTCCTGTGGAGCGCCAGTTGCTTGGCACCGGGCTGAGTTCCTCGATGACGAAACCGCGGACGTGCGGCGACCCGCTCTCGACATCCAGTTCATTGACCCCGTAGTTCCCGATTTCCGGATAGGTCATCGCGACAATCTGGCCGCGATAAGACGGATCGGTCAGGATTTCCTGATACCCGCTCATCGACGTGTTGAAACATATTTCCCCGGCCGACGTTCCAGTCGCGCCAAAGCTTTCTCCGCGGAAGACGCGCCCGTCCTCAAGTGCCAGCAATGCAGTCATTGGTCCAATCATTACCATCGGTCCCGCGAGGTTGAAACAAAAATGGTTTTTTCTTAGGCAGGTTCCGGATTTGCGCTGTTGGGCAGCCTCGAAGCCGGCCACCCTCTGCTGGTTTCGCTTGGCTCGCGCCGGACAGCGGCTAAGAATGCGTCCATGCTGAAACCTACAGCCTGTATTTTGCTGAGTCTTCTCCTCCTGGGTGGGGCTGGAAAGGTCCATGCCCAGGCCGCTCCAACCGCTTCCGGGGTCGAGCACGGGCTCGAGGAAGCTGTGAAATGGAAATGGCGGGTCATTCCTTCGGATGAGAAACACTGGGGTCTGGAACTCCCGGAGCCTCCCCCGGCTGCCCCCTTGAATGCGCCGGCCCCTTCCCCGGTTCCGGGAGATACGGCCAACTCCTACGAGGTCAGGAAGGGGGATGCCCTGGTCCTGATCGGTAAAAAATTCAACCGGTCCGTCGCGCAGTTGAAGGCCGCCAACGGGCTGACCTCCGACATGATCCGGATCGGGCAGGTTTTGAACATTCCCACGGAGGCGGAATGCATCGCGCTCGGCGTGCCCTCCGAACTGCCCGCACAAAAATCCGCGCCGAAATCCAAATCGGGCGGGAACCAGCCGGATCCCGCCGGGCTTGTGGATCAGGAGGTTTTTCTTCTCCAGGTTTTTCTCGACCGCGAAAACTTCAGCGCGGGACCGATAGATGGTAAATCAAGCCTCGATTTCCAGAAGCTTGTGTATCTCTACCAGACCCAGCACGCGGAGGCCGGGGACACTGGGCTTCTGAAAGCCAAGGCGCTCGCCGGCGTGGGAGAAATCACGACCAGCTATACCCTGAAGCACGAGGACTTCCGATTCATCGCTCCGCCAAAAGCCGAAAAGCCCACGGAGGCGAAACCTCCTGAAGCAAAGCCGAAAGGCAAACCAGCGCCAGCAAAGCCGGTCCCCGCCCGGCTCCCGACCTACGCGGAAATGACCGGTTCCACGATGCTTGCCTACAATTCCCCATGGGAGTTCGTCGCGGAGAGGTTTCATTGCAGCGAGGATCTGATCCGCTTGTTGAATCCGGATATCAAACCCCAGCCTGCAGCCGGCACGGCATTCCGCGTTCCCAACGTCATCCCGTTTCAAATCGAGAAGGCTCTCGATCACCCCCTCCAGCCCTCTGCAGACCCCCGGAATGTCATCACGGCGGCGATCGTTGACACCTCGCGGCTGGAGATCTATCGCAACGACCGCCTGATCGCCGTGTTTCCTGTCGCATCCGCGCGTCCGGGTCTCCGGGGCAAGGGAACCTGGAAAATTCTCGACGCGCTCGAGCGGCCGCGACTGGCCACCCTGCAGGAGCCCCGCGAAGCTCCCAAGCAGCCGACAAATACTTTTTTCACCGGGGAAATTTCCCAGCCCGAGGGCCAGGCCCCCGTGCTGACCACGGAACAATTCCTTCCGGCGGGACCCAACAATCCGGTCGGAGTTTTATGGGTTGACCTTGCCAAGAGCGACAATCCCGCCCCGTTGCCTTACGGCCTGCACGGGACCGGAATCCCCTCCCAAATGAAATCCCGTTCAGGGATTGGAGGGTTCCGCCTGACGAACTGGGATATCGCCCGCGCGGTGCGCCTCCTGCCGAAGGACACTTCCCTGCTCTGGAGGCAAACCACGACGGCTGCCCCACAAGCGGCGGGACCGACCCTCTGATCAGCCTTCGACGAGCAGAAAGATCCAGAAGAGGAACACGATCAGGTGCACGGCTCCCTGTAAAATGTTTGTCTTCGCCTGGCTGAATGTCAGCAGCGATAGCGTCAAGGTGGTGGCCAGCAGTACGATTTCGCGCGGCTGCAATCCCAGCACGATGTGTTTGTCTGCAATGAGCCCGACCATCAGAATGGCCGGAATCGTGAGCGCAATTGTCGCCAGCGCGGATCCGAGCAGCAGGTTCACCGACCGCTGAAGCTCGTTCTGGAGAGCGGCCTTGATTCCCGTCAGGCCCTCCGGCGCAAGAATCAGGCAGGCCACAACCATCCCCGCGAGGGCCGGTGGAAGATGGGTCGTATGCACGCCGAACTCGAGCACATGGGCCAGCTCGTCCGACAGGAAAACAACCGGGGCAAGGCTGATGAGCAGCAGCACCACGGTTATCCAGAGGGGCTTCCGGTCATGCTGCGGATGCGGAACATCAGCGGCATTTCCCTGGGTGAAGAATTCCCGGTGGCGAAGGGTTTGTATGCCGAGAAAGATCGTGTAGATCCCGACACAGAGCGCCGACAATACCAGTGCCTGGTTCTTCGAGAATGTCGGATCGGATGTGCTGACCGTGAAATTCGGCATCACCAGACCAAAGAGTGAGAGCGGGATGATGAGGGAAAGAAATGCCCCGGCCCCCTGCAGGTTGAAGGTCTGCTGCCGGTGACGGAGAGATCCCAGCAACAGGGCCGTCCCGACCAATCCCGCCAGAACGATCATCACCACCGCAAACATCGTGTCCCGCGCGAAAGCCGGACTGTCATGCCCGGACAACATCACGGCGGAGACCATGCTTACCTCCATCCCCGTGATGCTCAAGGTGAGGATGAGCGTGCCGAGCGGTTCGCCCAATCGATGTGCAAGGCTGTCCGCCTGCCGGACCACGCTGAACGCGGCACCCAGGATCGCCGAGACAAGCCAGATAAAAAAGAAGAGCGCGACGGGGATGCTCCGGATCTCGTTGAACAGGTGCTCTCCAAATGCAGCAAAGACCGCTGTCGTGAGCACTGCGAAAAGCAGGCCTTTCGTTTGGCGTAGTTGGATTCCCATGCGGAGAAACAAAAAACCCTCCCGGCGCAAACCGGGAGGGCTTTTGTTGGTTAAGCTGAATGAATCCTCAGATTAGAACGCGAAGGTTACTTTCGCGCCACCCCAGAGGGTGCTCGGGCTGGTTGTGCCCCAGAGGTTCGAGAACGCGTAGCTGTAGGCTCCGTAGCCCGACACGCTGATCACGCTGTTGATCTTCACGGGAACTGCAAGGCCGACTTCGAGGTTGTTCGCACCGTTGAAGAAGTCATACGTTCCGTCCGAGGTCAGCTTCGGATTGTATTGGAAGTTGGTTCCGTAGGCAACGTAAGGAGCCAAGGCAACAATGTCCTTGTAGATCGGTATGCTGCTGTCCACACGGAGGAGGAGGTAGCTCGCCGCTTCCTTGGCGATGCCGTTTCCGCCGCTGATGTCAGGCCCGATGTTGAAGAAGTAGCCGATGGACGGGGTGATGGTCGCCGATCCCACGTGGAAGGTGTAAGCCGCCTTCACGTTGAGCTCGTTCGAGTAGAGGTTCGCACCGGTCGGGAACACGTAGTAGAAAATATACCCGGCACTCAGGGCGAGGTCGCCGATCGTGTGGGTGTAGTTCGTGTAGATGTCCACTTCCTTATACGAGGTGTTCGAGGTGCCGAAAGCCGTCCATGCACCGACTGTCAGGGTATCGCTTGGGCTGATATTCCAAGTGAAGCTGAGATCGGTCCAGTAGATCCCGGAGCCGTAGTTGCTGTTATTCCCGTAGGCGCCGTTCGAAATAACGTTCACACCACGGAACATATAGAGGCTGTCCCAGCCTGTGCTGAGCGCAGCGCCCCACCACTTGGTAGGCTCTTCGATGACGACTTTTTCCTTGAAGGATTTGGCTTCTCCGGCGAGGAGAGGGCTGCCCGCGAGGACGGCCGCCAAGCTCACCAGCGAAACGATTTTGGTAGCGATTTTCATTTTGATTTTTTTCCTTTGTTTTTGGCAGCTTCTCCGCCTCCGGATGGCTGCCGTGTTTTCATGCCTTGGGCATGTCGAGTGCCCTGTAGCATGTGTTGTGCCAAGTGAAATACCTTGGTAAAACCCCCTGTCAAAACTTTTTCGGATTATTTTTGAACAAAAACCGCCATCGCGCTGTCACGTTTTGTTCACAGGCCTCTCAGGGTACAAGCGGCCTCAGGATATCGAGAACACTTTTGACCCCTTCGACGGCAGTTCCAGGGGTGTCCTTTATGAGGCTTGCTCCCTGTTCCATGACCGTGGTTCCCATCGCTGTCGCAAGGCGGGCGGACAGGTTTTCTGTGGGATGTTCCACCGTCCCGCCCAAAACAAGGTCTGTCCAGACGTATCCGTCTCTGGAATTTGTGAAAACGCGTTCCCTGGACCCTGGGAGCCACTGCAGCGTTTGAGCCGTCACCCCGATCTGGAACCTCCCGGCGAGCTCGCCCCGTTGGCCAAGTGTCGCAGTTCCTTCGAGCCGGAGCAGACCTTTGGACTCCGCGGTTAAATTCCTGATCTGCAGAACCCCCCGTTCATAGGTAAAATCTCCACTGATCCCCTGAATCGGCATCCTTCGGAAGGCCGGGTTACCTGTGAATTCCGCAACAGTCGAGAGAAGCGGGATATTTTCAAGGCGTCCATCCTGTAGGCGAAAAGTTCCTGTCGTCGGGCCTGGAAATGTCATCGAGGCGGTTCCGGAAAGCGTGCCATCCAGCCGGTGCCTCCATTCGCCGGTCAGGACTTCGGTTGTTTTCACACCATCCCATGACACTTGGACTTTTCCGGTCCCCGAGAATTCGCCGGAGGCTGTGACTTTTCCATTTTCGCCCAGACGCAATTTTCCTTCTGTGAGGAAATAGCCGCCACCCTGTTCACGTGCACGGAAGCTGGTGATGGACAACTCCGGCTGCCAGGGAAGACGGAGCTTTCCGCCGGAACCTTGGAACAACCATCCCGAGCCGTCCGGCTTGATTGTCAGCGCGGAATCAGTGACCTGCACTCCCCCGAATGCCAGACTGGCAGCGCCGATCTTCAGCACGCCGAGCTCGAACCGCCTGGGAAGGAGAGCCCCGATCCCTGCAGGGGAATTCGAGAAATCCGGAGCCTCCTTTTCGGATGCCGCCTTCGCCGGCCCGGGAAGCCAAACCCCCTCAAGGCGCGAAATCGTCAGCTCGTCCACCCGCCAGGCGCCGGAAAAGGCGGCCCGCCAGTTGACATCCGCGCGCAATTGGCTGGCGTTAAGTTCCTTCAACCCGGAGCCGCCCCGGCCTGCTAGTTTTGCGGATTCGGCATAGACCGATGCTCCGGTCCAGCGGAGCGGTTCGTAGGCCGCCTTCGCGTCGAACGCCTTTCCTGTGGCATCGGCTATGAGCGTCCGGAAGGCATCGCTTCTTACGTAGGAACCGATCCACAGCGAGGTTCCAATCAGGGCTGCCGCAGCCAGCACGAGAAGAACGCCGGCTGTAATCGAGAATGTTCGCATTGGCCTGGGGAGCCCCGGAGCCGGGGACCCTAGCTGAAGGAAAGCTTTGTCACGCCCGAGGCGGATGCGGCATTGAGCACATCCATGATCCTCTCATGCTTCGTCTGGGGATCAGGCCGTATGATCACCGGATCCTTGTCCCCGAACTTCGCGATGGTGTCCTTCAGCCAGGCCTTCAGCTCGGGAAGTTCCTTGCTGGTCGGCGAATCAAAAACCTTCTCGCTGCTCTGCACTTTGCCGTCCGGCAGAATGTCGATGATGATCGGCGTTTTGGGGATCGAGTCGCTGACGCTTGGATTGCGGCCGCTTGGGAGGCTGATATTCAGCTCCATTTCAATGATCTGCTGGCCGGCGCAGGACATGAAGAACAGCAAAAGCACGAACACGACGTCCACCATCGGTGCGATTTGGAATCCGATGTCCCCGTCTTCTGATGTTCCTCCTCCTGCCATAGTTTTATCTTAAGTTAAGTTTTCAACCCGGTCAACACGCCCCTTGTCACGAAGCCTTCCCGGTTTCCTTGTCCACGACGGAGAATGTCACGTTGGCCACGCCGGACGCACCGATCGCCTCGAGAATCTGGCGCATGTATTCGTATTTCACCTCTTTGTCGGCCCGGATCTTGACCCGGACCGAGGGGTCTGTGGCGACCCTTTTCTGTAGGAGGCCGACCAACTCGCCCGGCGAATTGTATGTCTTCTGGTCCACCTCAATGCCTGTCTGGTTGTTGACCGGCACATAGGTCACGTTGATGATTATTTGCCCCTCTTTTGTTTTCTTGGCCTCCTTCGCCTCCTTGGCGACGGGAAGTTTGACGTTCTGATTGGTCTGCAGCACCTCGGTCGTGCTGATGGACATGAAGAAGACCAGCAGGACCAGCAGGATGTCGATCATCGGCGCAATCTGGAATTCCGGATCGATCTCCGGATCCGCCTTGCGCTTCTTCTTTCCGTGCTGGTGTGCGGCTTCAGACATGCGGATCAGGCCCAGTCAAGTGTGGCTCCGCAGTGCGGGCAGGGATTTTGGCCGGCCTGGATCGCGCCGTTGCACACCGGGCAGTTCGTGGTCAGAGCCATCGAAACCTTGCGGGATCCTTGCGACACACCGGGTGCTCCGGCTCCGGCCGCAAAATTCTCGCCAATGCGGACGCCCGCCAGTTCCTCGAACGGGATATCCTCGATCAGGCGGTTCAATTTGTCATCGGCGTTCACCAGGACGATTGTCCCGCGGTTCCGGAAGTAATAATAAAAAATGAATGCCGGAATCGCGATGAAGAGACCGCTCGCGGTCGCCATGAGCACTTCGCCGATTCGCAGCGCCAGCGTGCGGGGATCCGCCACGCCGGAAGCACCCAGCACCGCGAACGCGCCCATCATTCCGATAACCGTTCCGAGCAGCCCGATCATCGGCGCGATAACCCCGATCACCGACAGGTAGCTGTTCTTTGTCTTCAAGGTCTGCCCCTCCCGGATGCCGTGCTCGACCAGGGCCGTCTCGACAGCCTCTTTGCCGCGGCCGAGGCGCTCGAGGGCACCCTTGAGAACCTGCGCGACATAGGCCTTGTTCGCCCGGCAGATTTCCCAGGCCTCCTGGTAATTGCCCGCCTGAATCGTGGTCTGAAGCGATTCCACCAGAGCGCTCGGCGCCAGCTGCTCATCCCGCATGACAATGAAAAGCTGGATGATGAAAGTCATCATCGTCATCGAGGTGCCCAGAATACAAATCCAGATCATGATGATGAGCGGTCCGCCATGAAGGATCGTCTGGATGATGTTCATGCTTTCGGGAGCCTTCTCCTGGGCAAGAGCCAGCGGACTGGTCAGCGCGAGCAGAAGCAGAGGGAGCAGGAGGGACAGACGGCGTTTGGATTTCATTTGGTGCATGGTGGATTAGATGAATTTCAGGGGACGATCACTTTTTTTTCTTTCAGAGCTTCGGCGCGCTCGGTGGCTTTGGCAACGACGGCTGCGTCCTCGCGGAAAAGTGTGACAGCGAGCAGGTAGTTTTCAAGCGCTTCCGCATTTTCCGCGGAGGCTTCCTGAACCTGCCCGAGAAGGTAGAGGGCCTGGCCGTAGACGGCGCTCGTGCTGGAGTCCGGGAATTTTGTCGCCCGGGCCTGCTCGACGATCGGCACAAGTTTCACGCGCGCGGCATCGTAGTCTTTCTTGGCGATGGCCAGGCGGGCCAGGCCGACATCCGCGCTGCTGCCGGCATCCGGATAATATTTTTGAAAGGCCGCAAACGCCGCCTCCGCCTTGTCGAGCTGCGAATTGGCCAGATAAACTTCCCCGATCAGCGCGCTGGCGCGCTCGGCCCATTTTGTCGGGAGGCTGTTGAAATTTTCCACCAGCGGAGCAAGGACCGTGAGGGTTTTTGCGGCGTCACCTTTTTGCCAGAGCGCGAGGGCCTCTGTGAAAGCCTTCGGCGGGGCCATGGTCACGGAAGCGACATTGGCCATCGGAATTCCGGTTTCGGCGGGCCCGATTTTTATGCGGATCGTATCGGACTTCACCCCGAGGATTTGACCCTCGCGCGACACCCCGTCGGCTTTCTGCACGACAACATCCTGCGCCGGAAGAACCTGGAGACCGGATACCAGGAGCAAAACCGCAAATATTGCCACCGCTGGGGAGACGCTTGCTTTCATCGACCAAACGCTTTAATCACTTTTCCCCCGCAAATCAACAGTTTCCCGGTAAATTTCATGATCTATCTCCTTCGCAAAAACCAACGTGGCCTGATGCTCATCATCGCGGTCCTCACCATTGTGGCTTTTATTTTCCTCTACAACCGCGGCCCGCTCGATGATCTCGCCGAGACCCGGAGCGTGAAAATCTACGGCCAGACACTGACGCAGGGGACGATTGACAGGCAGGTGAAAAACTACCAGCTCACGCTCGCCCTCGGCCAATACGACCTGGTCTCGAAGCTTGGCGGAACCGGCGAAGACCAGGCGTCCTCGGTTTCGGATTTTGTGTGGAACCTCCTGGTTCTCCAGCATCAGGCGAAAGTCCTCGGCGTTGAGCCGACAGACATTCAAGTCGCCGACCGCATCAAGTCCGTCCCTGTCCTGCAGACAAACAACCAGTTCGATCCCGTGAAATATGCGACGTTCCTGAACGAGCAGCTGACCCCGCGGGGATTCTCGGAGCGCCAGCTCGAGGAGGTCATGCGCGATGCTCTGCGCCTCGAGAGAATCGAGGCGATCGTCGAATCCCCGGTCGCCGTCGGAGAGGGCGAAGTCCGCGAGACCGCACGGGTCCTGCAGCCGGTCACAGCGGAGTTCGTCCGCTTCAACGCCGAGGACGCCGCAAAAGGTGTCCAGATCAGCCCCGAAGATATTGCCGGCTACTTCGAGCGGAACACGGCGAACCTGAACACGAAAGAAACCCGGGCGGTCCGCTATGTGAAATTCGAGCTGCCTGAAGGCACGAAACTCGAGGGCCGCGCCAAAATCGACGCGCTCCAGAAGCTCGCCGATCAGGCCACAAAATTCACCGATTCCCTCGCGGGCCAGCCGTTCGACCAGGCGGCCGGCTCCTCCGGGCTCACCGTCCGGACCACCCCGGCCTTTGACCGGACCGGGGCACTTCCGGAGGTCTCCCGGCTCGGCGCCGATGCCACCAAGCAGATGCAGGAGATTCTTTCGAAGATCGCGCCAAAGGAAGTTGTCGAGGCGATCGCGCCCACCACCTTCCTTCTCCCTTCCGTCGGAAAAGTCAGCGACGTGGTTCAGGCGGGAGATGCCTTCTATGTGGTGGAGCTGGCGGAGCTGAGTCCCTCGCGCCCGCTCACGCTTGCCGAGGCCACTCCGGCCATCGAGGCGCGCCTGCGGCAAGCCAAGGCGGAAGAGGCGCTGATTGCCTCCGGCGCTGAGAAAATTAAGGCCCTTCGCGCAGCTGTGGATGCCGGGAAAAAATTTGCGGACGCCGCTACGGAAGCCGGGCTGAAGGTGGAAAGCCTCACCGCAGTTGCCCCGATGGGCGACTCGGTTACGCCGGACCAGCGCCGCGTGATTTCGTCCACACTTTCCCTCAAGGAGGGTGAAATATCCGGGTTCGAATCCGCTCCGTGGGGAGGGCTCTGCGTCTACCTGCAATCCCGCGGCGACCTGCCGGAAGCCGAACTGGCCGCCAAGCGCGGGGAGATTCACGAAAGCCTTCTGGAGAACAAGCGCAGCCTGCTCTTCGCGGAGTGGCTTCGACTCAGCCGCGAGGAGGCGAAGATCTCCGTGCCGGGAAAACCTCAGAGCTGATGAGCCAGGCGGTCCACGAGATTTTTGACGAGGCCACCGGAGATCTCGCCCTCGGGGACCTTGAGGCCGCCGCCGAAAAATTTCGCGAATGCGTCCGGATCCAGCCGGATTTCTTCGATGGCTGGCACGCGCTGGGAATGGCTCTCATGAAGACCGGCCGCTTCCCCGAAGCCATCGAGGCGGGCCTGCAATCTGTCCGCCTCCGGCCGGACGATCAGCTCGCATGGTCGAGCCTCTCGCTGTTCTACGTGAGGAATAACCAGATTCCGGAGGCGGAGGCCGCAGGGGCCAAGGCGAAAATTATCTCATGGGGCGGCCGGATCAACCCGGATGCCATCCCGCCCGCGAGTCAGAATTCATGAATTTCTTCATCACCACAGCGATCGATTACACGAACGGAGCCCCTCACATCGGCCATGCCTATGAGAAGGTGCTCGCCGATGCGATCGCCCGTTACCGGCGGCTCAAAGGGGATGATGTTTTCTTTCTCACTGGCGTCGATCAGCACGGGCAAAAAGTCCAGCAGTCCGCGCAGAAGCAGGGCGTGGCGCCGGCGGAGTTCGTCGCAGGCCTCACGGGGAAATTCCTCTCGCTGTGGAAGACCCTCGACATCAGCTACGACGCGTGGGCCGCGACCGTGGAGCCTGTCCACAAGCGCTGCGTGCAGGCGATGCTTCAGCTGCTGTGGGACACCGGCCATTTCTACAAGGCCAAGCAGGCCGGCTACTACAGCGTCCGCCAGGAACAATTCCTGACCGACAAAGAGCGCGGCCCCGACGGGGAGTTCGGCCCCGAGTGGGGCGAAGTCGTTCTCATCGAGGAGGAGAACTATTTTTTCAAGCTCGCCGCCCACCGCCAGTGGTTGCTCGACCTCATCGATTTCCGGTCGGCTGCGGGAACTCCGTTCGTCATCCCGGATTTCCGCGTCGCGGAGCTCCGCAACGCGGTGGAGAAGTTGACCGGTGATCTCTGCATTTCACGTCCGAAGTCCCGGCTCGAATGGGGCATCGAGCTGCCGTTCGACAAGGATTTCGTCACCTATGTCTGGTTCGATGCGCTCTCGAACTATATCAGCTTCGCCGGCTACGACCCCGTGCCGGGCGCGGACAATTCGGTTTTCCGCTCGCGCTGGCCCGCCCTGCATGTCATCGGAAAGGATATCCTGGTTCCTCCGCACGGGATTTACTGGCCGATCATGCTCAAGGCCTGCGGGTTTGCGGATGAGGACATCCCCACGCTTCTGGTGCACGGATGGTGGAACATCGCCGGCTCAAAAATGAGCAAGAGCCAGGGGAATATTGTGGACCCTGCCGCGCTCGCAGAAACATTCGGTGTTGCCGCCACGCGATACTATCTGCTGAGCGACATCGCCACCGGGCGCGATTCGGATTTCAGCGAGGAACGCCTCGTCCTCCGCTACAACACCGACCTCGCCAACAGCCTCGGCAATCTTCTGAACCGCTCGCTCAGCATGGCGAAGCGCTACCGGACCGGAATCCTGAAAAAGTTGGATTCCCCGCTTGCCGCCTTCGTCGCGGAAAAATGTGCCGCCTACTGCCGGCACATGGATGCCTTTGAAATCCACGCCGCCATCGAGAGAGCCTGGGAGATCATCGTCCGGTGCAATGCCTACGTTGAAGAATCCGCCCCGTGGAAGCTCGCCAAGGACCCTGCGTCTGCTGAAAAGCTCGATGAGGTTCTGTACTCGCTCTCCGAGGCCCTGCGCATCATTTCGATTCTTATCACGCCGATCCTCCCGGAGTCCGCAACCGCCATCCGCTCGCAGCTCGCCTGGGAGGGGCCTGTGGACCTGACCCGGTGCGAGTGGGGGCTTCTTCCCGACGGCCATCAACTCGGGGATCCTGTGCCGGTGTTTCCCCGCATCGAACGCGAGTAACCATGACCGCGCTACGGGAGCGAATCGAGTTTGCAGGCCTTGTGGCGGCCGCGTGGCTCGTGGCGCGCCTGCCGTTCGGCCTCCTGCGCCCGCTCGCATCCGTTCTCGGCTCGCTGGTTTACTGGCTGGACTTCCGCGGCCACACGGTCGCCCTCGAAAATATCGGGGCCGCTTTTCCTGGAAAGTATTCGAGGTCGCAGAAATCCCGGATCGCCCGCGGATCCTACATCACATTCGCCCGGACGATGTTCGAGCTTTTCTGGGCCCCGAACATGGATGAGAAATTTTTCGACCGCCATGTGATCTTCGAAGGCTGGGACACCGATTACATCCGCAAGGACCCGAACCGCCCCGGGATCTACGCCTGCTTCCACTACGGAAATTTTGAATGGCTCGCTCTCGCCGGATCCTACTCGATCAGCCCGGGGCCGGTCATCGCGCAGCGCTTCAAAAACCCGCTTCTCGGCCCGGTCTTCGACCGCCTCCGCACCAGCACCGGCAACCAGGTCATCCCCCAGGAACGCGCGATGATCCGCATGCTGAAATACCTCAAGGGCGGTGGAAAATTCGGCATGCTCTGCGACCTGAACCTCGACCCGCGCGAAGGCAGCGTGCTCATCGATTCCTTCGGAGGCCTTCTCGCCAGCGTCACCCAGACCCACGCCGCCCTCGCGCAAAGGACAGGCGCGGCCATCGTCCCCGTGGCCTGTCTTCCCGGCCCTGCCGGAAAATACCGGATCATCCATTACCCTCCGATCGAATGCCCGCCCGAAGCCGACCCCGCCGATATCGTTCAGCGTTGCTGGAACGCGCTCGAGCCCGCCATTCACCAGCACCCGGAATGCTGGCTCTGGTCCTACAAGCACTGGCGCTACAAGCCCGAAACGAACAGCGACCGATATCCCTTCTACGCCAACCGCTCGAAGCGTTTCGACAAACTCATCAGTAAGTGGACCGCGGAGAAGCACTGAACGGAGCGCGCTTCCGGCCCCAAAATCTCCCGTAATTTTTCGGCCCGAATATCCAAGCATTCAAGATTGCGTCTTTCCGGGATCCGGTTACTTTCTTTTTCCCGCCGGGTTGGTAGCTCAATGGTAGAGCAGCGCCCTTTTAAGGCGTTGGTTGTGGGTTCGAGTCCCACCCAACCCAGGCCCCTTTTAACTCTGGAAACCCCATAAATACAGGGGATCCAGCCTTTCGCAGGTTCTTTTTCGAAATGTATCGAATTGCACAGGAAAGCTTGGTTTCGCCGCTTTCATTGGCACGAAATTGCACGGCCTAAAGCGGTTTAAATAATAATGTGGCCACTGATTTGCGACCGCCGAGGGTTGCCGGGGTGCGGCGGAAGTGAAGCGGCTGTGTGAAAACACACTGCCCGAACTGCTGACGCAGTCCTGCGGCTCTCGCCGCCGCAAAGCAGCGGCTATAGAATTGTTTAAACCGCTCTAAAGCCCGTTTTCATTCCAGTCCAGCGCCGCCATTTTTCCGCCCGTTGGATGTTTCTGGTGCCAGAACTATTTTTTAACCCCGCCACGGGCCGAACTGTCCCCTCGACTCTGGACACCCGTCTGGTTGTCGCCTGCCTCCCGCTCTCCGCACCAATGACCAGTGACCAATGACCAGCATCCTACAGCCGGTTTTTCCAGGCCTCGACGATTTGGCGGATCGTCTCCTCCAGCGAGACTGTGATGTCCCAGGCCGGGAAATGGGCGCGCATCTTGCGGAGATCGCTGTAGTAGCAGATGTGGTCGCCGATGCGGTTTTCATCCACATAGTTGAAAACCTGCTTCTTTCCGCTGAATTTATCGGCGAGTTGGAACGCCTCGAGGATCGAACAGGAATTCGCCTTTCCTCCGCCCAGATTGTAGACCTCCCCCACGCGCGGGGCCTGGACGAACTCCCACATAAACCGAGCGACATCCTCGCTGTGGATGTTGTCGCGAACCTGTTTGCCCTTGTAGCCGAAAACCTTGTATTCGCGTCCCTCGAGATTGCATTTCACGAGGTAGCTGAGGAAGCCGTGAAGTTCGACTCCCGAGTGGTTTGGCCCGGTGAGGCAGCCGCCCCGCAGGCAGCAGGTCGGCATGCCGAAGTAGCGTCCATATTCCTGAGCCATCACGTCGGATGCCACCTTCGAGGCCCCGAAGAGCGAATGTTTGCTCTGGTCGATGGAGAAATCCTCCGCGATCCCTTGTGCGTAGGCCTCATCGGCGTAGTCCCACCGGGTCTCCAGTTCCGCCAGCGCGATGGTATTCGGGCGGTCGCCATAGACCTTGTTCGTGGACATGTTGATGAACGGGGATTCCGGGCAGGCCTGCCTCGCCGCTTCGAGCAGGTTCAGTGTTCCGACCGCATTCGTATCGAAGTCATCAAACGGGATCGCAGCCGCGCGGTCATGGGACGGCTGTGCCGCCGTGTGGATGATCGCATCCGGCTTCA
>CAZRIL010000109.1:0-18665 GCA_964600115.1 uncultured Chthoniobacter sp.
CAGGGGATTCAAGGGCCGAAGAAGCCGATGAGGCGGCGCTCGGGAAACCAGCAAAATATTGTGACCAGTCTATTCATGGGAGGCGCCCGGCGAACCACTTCCCCAATAATGCGTTGATGCCTCGGGCGCAATCCCGCCTTTGAAGCCGCCCCCAATGTGCGTTTTTTTCAGGCCGCCAGAGCGACATCACCGCTCTCCACGGATTGTTTCCGATATTTCGATGGGTTTGCCACCTTGCCGGCGAACTCTCCTGCCAGTGCGCGGCTGTTAAACTTGGCAATAGCCTGTCTGGTGATGTAGAGGTGAATCAAATTCGGCACCTGATCCGTCAGTGCTCGGACCTTTTTGATCGCCATCTCCGGCGAGGTATCACGGGAGGACAGTCGCATGCCGAAGTTTTGAAAATAGCGATTTTTTGGAACCGTTTTCAATATTGGTGATACTTTCAGCTCGAGCGATTTCAAGACGGCATTTCTTTAGAATAATTCTATTTGGTAACGGAGAAGACCGCGACGACCTGAGCAAAGCGCATAGCAAAGACTGGTGTCGGACCCTCAATTCCCGCCGTCTCCCGATCGATTTAGCACACTTGGCTAGCACACTTGGGTTTCTCAAAGAAAGCAAAAAACCCGCTCAGCCTTTACTGGAGCGGGTTATGAGTGGTGCAGCCGGAAAGACTCGAACTTTCAACCTTCTGATCCGTAGTCAGATGCTCTATCCAATTGAGCTACGGCTGCATGACGGGCTGATCATTCAACAGGAAAGCAGCAATGGCGTCAAACGGGAAATGATGTCCGGCGCAAGCGGGCGGAGCCGATTTTGCATTCGACCCGGTGCGCGGACTGACGCATGCTGACGGGCATGACGTTTCAAGCAAGGATCGACCAGGAAATCAAGGCGGCCATGTTGGCACGCGAGACACTGAAACTTGGAGTTCTGCGCATGCTCAAGGCTGCGCTGATGAACTCTGCCATCGAGAAGCATGGGGCCGGAAGTGCTCTGGATGATTCCGACGCGATGGCGATCGTTCGCAAAGAGATCAAGAAGCGCCAGGATTCCATCGAGGGATTCGAGAAGGGCGGGCGTCCTGCGATGGCGGACAATGAGCGGGCGGAAATTGAAATTCTGACGGTGTTTCTTCCGGCGGCTCCTGACGCCGCAGAGGTTTCCGCTCTTGTGCGTGAGGCGATTGCCGAGGCGGGAGCCACCACCCGCCAACAGATGGGGGCTGTCATGAAAATCGCCAATGCGAAAGCCGCGGGACGGATTGACGGGCGGGCCCTGAGCAGCGAAGTGCAGAAGCAGCTCGGGCTGTAGGGGATCAGGCTACAATTTCATCGCCTCGAGCAGTGCGGCGGCCGCGCGATGGGATGCTCCGTGCGCAGCCAGCTCGGAAGTAATATCCCGCATTTCCCGCGAAAGGGCCTCTCTTGCCGGTTCATCGCGGAGGAGGCGGATAACCTCGTTCGCCAGCGATTCCGGCGTCGCATCGTTTTGGATGAACTCGCGAACGACATGGGGGGCGGTCTTTGCGGGCAGGCGGGGATCCAGCGGCGGGTTCCGCCGGTAGTTGTTCAGGATGTTGACAATCCCCAGCGCATCGACATCCACGACGCGTTTTCCAATTTCGAAAGTCAGCCACGCGATCTTGTAAACAAGGCAGTAAGGAAGGCCGAAGAAGGCAGCCTCGAGCGTGGCGGTCCCGGAGCAGACCACCCCGGCTGTTGCCCGCTGCATCAGGGAATGAGCAGTTCCGGAGTGCACCACGATATCGTTCGTCATCGACCGCATGCGGGCCGCGTGCGCCTCGCTTGCCGCCGCCGCCTCGAAGCGGGCGCCAGGGAATTCCCGTCGGATGAGCTTTGCTGCCCCGGCCATCACGGGAAATATTCTCCTGACCTCCCGTTCCCGGCTGCCCGGGAAAAAGCCCACCAGTCCCGGTTCGCGGGGTATGGGCGTTTTCTCATTCTCCAGGGCCTCCAGAAGCGGGTGCCCGACAAACACCGTATGGAGGCCACTCGCTTCATACATCGGGGCCTCGAAGGGAAACACACAGATCATGAGATCGAGCAACTTTGCCATCCTGGGGATGCGGCCCCGGTTCCAAGCCCAGACCTGCGGACTGATATAATACAGGATCCTGCCCGCATATCTGGATTTCCGAAGCGCTTTTGCGAGCCTCAGGTTGAAGCCCGGATAATCGACAAGGATGACTGCCGCCGGCTTTGTGGCTTCGATATCCTGAAGCATCTGTCGGAACTTATTTTTGAAGTATCCGTAGTGTCGGAGCACATCCCAAAGTCCGAGGACGGCCGCTTGGGCGGTCCAGTTGTCAAACGGCTGTCCCGCAAGTTCGTGCATTCGCGGGCCTCCCGCACCGGAGAATCTGATATCCGGGCGCATCCCGCGCAATGCCCGCATGACTTCCGCCGCCCTGGCATCTCCGCTGGTTTCCCCGGCAACGAACCACAAATCGATCACAGGCTGCCTGATTTTTTCCGCGGGTCGGCCTCCTCGATCCGGCGGGTGATTTCCAGGGCGATGTCGAGGGCATCGGTGGCTGCCTGTCCGGTGACGCGCGGCTTGAGGCCGTTGCGGGCACATTGGACGAAGGATTCGAGTTCGATGCGGAGCGGTTCCCCTTTTTGCACCTCAACCGGCTCGCGGACGATCCGGTGTCCGCTGAAATCGGTGACAATTTTTGAGTCTGTTGCGAGCCCGATGAGTTTCCCGATCCCGGAGCTTTCCTTTTCGTCATCGCGGGCGAGACGCAGGAGGTAGCCGGACTGGTTTTTGTAATCGAGCGAGAGGTAGGCGTTTTCCTGAAATACCCGGATTTTCCGGACACGGTCCTGGCTGATTCGGCTGGCGGTGAGATTGGCAACGCAGCCATTCTCGAAATGGAATCGGACGTTTGCGATATCCTCCCCGCGGCCGAGCACCGAGATGCCCACCGGGTCGATCCCTGTGACCGGGGAACGGACGAGGTGAAGGATGATCTCGATATCATGGATCATCAGGTCCAGCACGACGCCGATGTCCGTGCTGCGGTTGGGGTATGGCGAGAGCCGGGTGACCTCGAGAAATCTAGGGTTTTTCAGCTGCGATTCCAGGGCGTGAAGAACCGGGTTGAAGCGTTCGATGTGACCCACCTGTAGGACGCAGCGGTTCAGTGCGGCAAGTTCGGAGAGTTCTCTCGCATGCGCTGGGGTATCGGCGATGGGTTTCTCGATGAGGAGGTGTTTTCCTTTTTCCAGAAGAAATCTTCCGACTTCGTAGTGGGTGACTGTTGGAGTGCAGATAGTCGCAGCATCGATCAACGAGGCGAATTCCTCCAGGGATGTGGTCGCTTTGGTATTGTATTTTGCCGCCACGGAACGTGCAGTGGAGGCGTTGGAATCGTAAACTGCCGCGAGCGTTGAGCCTTCGATTTCACTGTAGATCCTTGCATGGTTGATCCCCATGTGGCCGACACCCACGACGCCGGTTTTAATTTTTGTCATAGTCCGTAAAGCGATATGGAGAGCGAGTTTGCCGCAGCCGCAACCTTATCACGATCAAGGAGGAGAGTCGCCCCCGCCTCCACACCGATCGCCAGAATCCGGGCCTCCGCCGCGGTTTCCAGTGTTGTCGTTCCCACGACCGGAACGTCGAAGCGCATATCCTGTCCTGGTTTGGAGACTTTGACGACTAGCGATCCGCTCCGTCCGAGCTTGCCCCCGCGGCGGATCGCTTCGTTTGTGCCCTCGAACGCTTCGACCGCCAGCACGGTGCCGTTTTTGACAACAACTGTCTGGCCGATATCCAGCCGGCTGGAATCCTTCGCGATTTGAAATCCGAACTCCAGATCCGCAACATGGCGGGCCTTCAGCCGCGGGCCCGCAATGTGTCCTTTGTCCGCGATATGTTTCTCCAGAAATGTCGTTGCCGGTAGAAGCGCGATACCGGCAGCGGCAAGTTCGGAAGCCACGGCACCGAAGAGGGTTTCCGCATTGCGCACCTTCAGGCGTGCCAGGATCACGAGCGCTCGCAGATCCGGGCGCAGATCAAAGAGGTTACCAGGCGCGATCTGGCCGGCCATGATGGCATTCTTTGCGCCTGATTTTTTTGCGGCATCCAGGAGCTTGCCGAGCTGCCCCACCTTCATCCTGTAGACCTCATCCGCCAGCACTTCAGATTCCGGCAGGGTTTCCCCCTCAAAGGCTGCCATGACCACCCGCCCCACACCGGCCGCTCTGGCGGCTTCCACCACAAGGCGGGGGTAGTCGCCGTTCCCGGCAATCAGAAAGAGAGAGTCAATGGCCATCAGTGCCACAGATCATTATCGGTTCCAAAAGTTGCTGACAAGAAAAGCAGCATCCGGCTTCGATTGACCAGGATCCCGCCGCCCCGACGCGAAGGCCGGATTATTCTCCAGTTTCAAGGACATCAGCCGATCGGGCGCTGATGGTGTATGCAAAACTTTGGTGCGGCCGCATCAAAGTTTTGCACAGGGAGGCGGGTCACTCCGTCTCGATCAGGGAGCGGTTTTTCCAGAGGTAGGCGATACCCGAGTAGACGGTGAGGATCACGGTCACGGGGACCAGTCCGAACCGGCCCAGCTGCCAGGCGATGCCGATCCAGCCTGCGGACGACCATTCGCCTGCTGAGAGCAGAAGCAGGAAATAGATGATCGTGATCATCTGCCAGGCGGTTTTGTGTTTTCCGAGGCGTTCAGCCGGCATGACCACCCCCTTGGAGGCAGCGAGTGAACGCAATCCTGTGATGAGGAATTCACGACTGATAATCACGATGACCGCCCAGGCCGGGAAGCCGCCGATCGCGCAGAGGCTGACGAAAGCCGAAGCGGTGAGGATTTTGTCAGCCAGCGGATCCATGAGCTTTCCGAAATCGGTGATCAGTCCGCGCCTCCGGGCAATCACACCGTCGAGGTAGTCGGTGAGTGACGCGGTGAGGAAGATCACAAACGCCACGGAGAAGCGCCCGGGAACCGTGACCACGAAGCAGAGCACGAACGCAGCGGCCAGCCACAGCCGGGAGACGGTGAGTTTGTTCGGAAGATTCATGGAACAAGGAACGCAAAGATCAAGTCTGCACGATCTGCGAGCGCGGGAATACGATGCCCCGCTTGCCGCTGCAAAACCATAAAAATCCATGAGCAATTCCAACATCGGCCTGATCGGCCTCGCCGTGATGGGCGAAAACCTTGTCCTCAACATGGAGTCCAAAGGATTCCGGGTCGCCGTCTACAACCGGACGACAGCTGTCACAGGTTAATTTGCCGAGAATCGCGCGTAAGGGAAAAACATCGTTCCGTGCCGGACGTTGGAGGAATTCGGCGCAGCGCTCGAACGTCCGCGCAGAGTGCAGATCATGGTGAAAGCGGGCACTCCCGTCGATGTCAAGCCACCGTCGCCCCGACTGCGGATGAGTTTGCCCAGATCTTCTCCGAATGGAATCAGGGGGACCTCGAAGGGTTCCTTATTGATATCACTGCCAAAATATTCCAGCGCACGGATCCTGTGACCGGGAAACCGCTTGTGAATGTGATTCTCCACAAGGCAGGACAGAAGGGAACGGTTAAATGGACGGTCGGGCACGCGGTTGAGATGGCTGTGCCCGCGTTCAGTTCGGCCCTTTCGTATTTCGACAGCTACCGTTCCGCGAGGCTGCCTGCGAATCTCCTGCAGGCGCAGCGGGATTACTTCGGGGCGCATACCTGCGAGCGGACTGACAAGCCTGCCGGCAAATTCTTTCACACCGAGTGGTTCGCCTGAGGGCCCCGGTCAATACGTGAAATTCCTTTTGCGGGCGGAGGTCCTGTCCTTGGCGGCCTGCTGAAGATCGACACCGCGCATCCTTGCGCCAGTGCCGATGCGCAGACGCCAGCCGGGTTTGAGAAATTCAAAAATCCTGTCAAACAGGCTCTTGTGTGCGGGCCTGCCTGCCTTCGCTTCCGCGAGAAGAACATTGGTCGGATCCTCGTAGCCGGCCCGCTGGAACGCCTTGCGCCGGTAGACCTGTGCCATGCTGTGGAGCCTTCCGCCCGTTCCCAGCAACCCATCTGCGATACGCAGGATCCGGCGGTTCGGAAGCATTTGGGGACAGGCTTTTCTCACAAGGCCGAAAGCGACCTGCGGAGCATATCCTGCGGAGACAAGAAGGGTGATCGCTGCGGCTGACGACCTGCTGATCCCTGCCTCGCAATGGGTCAGCAGCCCCCAGTCGCTCAGGGGAGCCATTTTTCTGCCGAACTCCACGAGGGAGAGAACATGGCTTTCGGTGGGCGCCGAATACCTCGCGTATCGGGGAAGCGTCATCTCGATATCATCAAGGTCGTGAAATACCAGCTGGAGCCGCTGGCGCGTGTGATGCGGTGGTTGCAGAAAAGTGTTGATCTCATCGGGATCGATCAAACTCACAAAGTGAGTGACCGGGGCCTCGACGAAATCCGGCACCTTTATTCTTGGGCAAACCATTAAACGCATGGCTCCCCAGCCTTCGGTTCAGTCGTGATTCTGTCAACTTCAAAAGGGCCTCAAATGCGCTTGTGGAGAGCAGAAAACACCCTCTCCGCATGCTGCATCCGGTTGCGGGTTCCGGAGGGCTGAAACCTTGTGGTTTTTCCACGGAACGCTGGAATATTCCAGGGGGATTATGATGTCAGACTCCCGTATCCGGCGTGGCCTTTTCGCGAACCTTGTCGACCACCGCTTTGAGCCGCTCCAGAGTGATGGGCTTGACCAGGTATCCATCCATCCCTGCAGCAAAGCAGGCTTCGCGGTCCTCCTTGAACGCATTCGCGGTGAGGGCAATAATTTCCGGTCGGGAGCGATCGCCAAAGTGGGAACGGATCGCCCGGGCAGCAGCGATGCCGTCCATCACCGCCATCTGGACATCCATGAGAATCAGCTGAAAAGGCTCTTTCTTCACCGCCTCGAGGGCCAGAAGGCCGTTCGGAACGATGGTTGGCTGAATACCGAGGCGCCTGAGCATCAGATCGATAACTTTCTGATTTGTCGGATTGTCCTCAGCGACGAGAACCCGGAACCGCTCCGCTTCCTGCGGACGCGCCTCGCTGACTTCAGGTGTCTGCCTGCCGGCGGCCGGAATTGGAGGCAGCATCTCCACAAGCGGTCCCGATTGCGTTTGCGCTGAAAGCGCTCCGGCAGCGAGGGGGATCGTGAAGACGAACGTCGTGCCTTTGCCCGGAGCACTTTTCACAGTGATCGACCCGTTCATCAACTCGATGAGACGCTTGCTGATCGCCAGTCCGAGCCCTGTTCCGCCGAACCGCCTTGTGACCGAGGAATCCGCCTGCATGAAGGGTTGGAACAGGCGGTTCTGAACCTCTTCGGACATTCCAATGCCCGTGTCGCTCACCAGAAACCGCAGGGAGCCCGGGTGATTTCCATCCGGCTCCACACGGATCGAAATGTCCCCGCTTTCGGTGAATTTTACGGCATTGGAAATGAGGTTGAGAAGGACTTGCTTCAAGCGGGTGCGGTCGCCGACAACGATCCGGGGAAGCGCCGGATCCGGGGTGTAGGACATTTTGATCTTCTTGTCCGCAGCGGTGCGCGAAAGCATCTCGAGCGGCTCAAGAATCACCTCGGAGAGAATGAACGGAGCGTGCTCGATTTCTATGCGTCCCGCTTCGATCTTGGAATAATCAAGCACATCGTTGATGAGGTCGAGCAAGGTCTCGGCCGATGTGGTGACGGTTGCGGCATAGTCCCGCTGCTGGGGTTCCAATTTTGTCTCCAGGAGAAGGGAAGACATTCCGATGACGGCATTCAGCGGCGTCCGGATCTCGTGGCTCATCGTTGCGAGGAACGTGCTTTTGGCCCGGTTGGCAGCGTCCGCAGTTTCCTTTGCGGCGATGAGGGCTTCCTCGGATCTCTGCAGATCCATGCGCGAACTGATAAGGCTGGCAGCGGTGGCAAGCAGCGCGATTTCCTCCTCATGCCAGGAGTAAGGTGCGGTGCAGTGCTGCAGGACGACAGCTCCCCAAAGCTCGTCCTCCACGAGCAATGGAAGCAGCAACATGGTTTTGCATCCGGGATCCTGAAGAGTCCGGGGCGATGTCTCGAGAACGCACCGGCCCCGCGAAAGGTCTGCGACCCAATCCATGATCCGGCTGGAATTATCCCTGGCATTCCAAATCTGTCCCGGGTCTTGAAAGCCGTCGAGCCCGGGGCGCCTCCACTCGGATACCAGATTGGGCCGCAAGGGTGGGGGCGGACTTCCATCGGCGAGGCTGTAAATCTGCACACGGTCGACCCCGATCTTCGTGCCGAGGGCTGCTGCGAGCCCGGCCCAGGCCTCCGGGGAATTCAACGGGGTGCGGAGGACGGATTGCCCGACATCCGCCACCGACTCCAGGAGAATCTGGTTCCGCCTTTGGCGTGTGGTGTCACGATAATGCCACAGGTAGCCGTAAAGGACCCCTTTGTCCCAGATCGGGATAAAGTCGCGGGAGAGGTGGCGCCCGTCGGTGGTCTCAAACACCAGATCCGTGGAGGCTTTTCCGGTGGAGATGGCCCCATCAATCGTGTCCAGGAACAGTCGGGACTCCACAATGCCGGGAGCAATTCTGCCGGCGAGAACCGGGCAGGGAAGCCCTTGAATTTCCTGAGCCGAAATGCCGAACATTTTTTCCAGCGACTGGTTGGCGAACGTGATGATCCTGTTCGAATCCTCCACGAGCACCGCATCGTCCATGTTCAGCAAAAGCGTTGAAAACCGGCTGCGTTCCGTCGCCTCGCGGGAGGCCAGCGCATCCAGTTTCTGCCGGTTTTGCTGAAGGAGTTCCTCGCGGCCCACGGCCTGGGCGATGATCGAGAGGCAGTCTTTCAAATCCGGTGTTAGCTGGAAAGATTTCCGGAACAGAACGCTGAGGGATCCGACTGTTGTTCCTCCCATGTCGACCCCCATGCCAAGGAATGTGGAAAATCCGGACGCCAGAGGATCGCCGGAGCCACGACTGTTGGCAGGCAGGTTCTCAACGAACACGAAATGCCCCCTCCCGTTTATCACCTCTGCAGCAAGGCCGCCGGGGCCTTCATCCGCTTGAGGGACACTGAAGAGTTCCCCCGGAGGAGCATACGATCCACGGACCTCAATTTTGCCATCTTCCAGCCTCTGGTAGATGGCCCGGTCGGCATGGAAGACGCTTGCGGCCAGCGAGGTCAACTCCATGAGGTTGTTCCTGTATCCGTCTCCGAGCCCGAGCAGGCATTCGTTGATTTTCTGCAGCCGCACCCTCTGTTCTTCGAGAGCGGTTTCCGCCTCAAGCCGGCGTGTCACGTCCGCTTCGATGGCCATGAAGCCGGTGAGTTCACCCGCATCGTTGTAGAGCGGCTGGCACTCGATCGACACCCAATAGGGCCGCCGGTCCTTGGAGTAGTTCACCACGGTCTCGCTGAAACCCAACCCCTCGGCCACGGCGGCGCGCATCCTCTCGGTTGTCTTGGAATCTGTCAGCTCGCCTTGAAGGAATGTCCCTGGCTTTTGTCCAGCGACCTCCTGCAATGTGAAGCCGGTCAGCCTCGTGAAGCCCGCATTCACCCACTCGATCAGGCCGTTGGCCGACGCGATGATCACGGCATTTGTTGTGTTCTCCGCCACGAGAGCGAGCCGCTTGGATTCCTCACGTTGGCGGGAGAGAGCGGACTCGATTTTTTTCCGAGCAGAGATGTCCAGAAACAGCCCGGCAGCGCGCTGGTTTGCACCTTGCCGCACCACCTTGCCGCGGTTTAAAACCCAGATCCAGTCTCCATCATTTTTTTTGATCCGGAACTCACACTCGACAGCCTCGGGGAATCCATCGGAAAGCCCGAGAAATCCTCTTCGCGCAATCTCCCGGTCTTCTGGATGGACCAGGGCGAGGAACGAATCGCAATCCAGCAAATCCGGGGAGTCCTTCGAGCCCGCCAGGTTGCGCCAGGCGCTGTCCAGCGCGATCGTGCGCGAGGGAATGTCCATTTCCCAGGCGGCGAGTTCGGCGCCCTGAAGGGAAACGCGCAACCGGTCTTCGGATGCCTCCTGGAGCGCTTTCGCCTCCAAGGCCACGTAGTTGATGGCGAAGGACCCCACGACAAAAAGTGCGAACACGAAAATTGCCAGCATCCTCGCCTGACGAAGACGGGATAGTTCCATCTGCCAGGTCCGGGCATCCAGATCCAACCCCAGGAAGACAGGCAGCCCATCCCATGTGGCTCCGGGGACAGGGGTGAATCCGCTCACCCAGGTTCCCCAGCGGTCTGTCTCGGGTCCGACAGCAAAGGATCGGGGGTTGTGAAAGGCCCGGACCAGTTCCTTGAAGGCGTCGATATAAACATCACCCGCAATCGATTCATCGCGGGATCCGTCGGGCTCGGAATCCGCGAGAAAGATCACCTTTCCATCTTTCATCCCCGTGAGGCTGGCGAGGCGGTAGCCGCGGCCGGATTTGGCCACTACTTCGAGCCGGTCCTTGATGGCGGCGTGGGCGGGATTTTGAAGATCCTGCGGGGTGCCGGTCAGCTCGGCAATCCAATGGGGAAAAATGGATGCTGCGGCCAGCCGGGTTTCCTGAACAAGCTGCTCACGCCAGCTCCTGTCCATGTGTTCGCTGATACGATCCGTAACCGGCCATCCCGCCACCAGAACTCCGCTAACCAATGTCCCGAAGATCCAACCCCGCTTCAGCCCCATCTGCCCATCCATGGAGGGGATGGCCGACATCCGGCTCAGCCGGTAGGTGATCCATGCTCCCGCAAGCAGGAACGAACAGGCGATGGTCGTGATGAGTGCCGGCAGCAACTGGGAGCTCATCAGCAACGCCCTGATTGTTTCCTCCCTGGCATGGCTGGTCGGGGAATAAACCGACGGCATGGGCTTGAGGAAGGCAAGAATGACAAGGCCAGCAGCGAGCAGCCTGCCTGCGGAGCGAGCCTCGCCGGATTCGCTTCGGGCCAGCAGATGGACCGACCAGGCAGCGCACAGAAGGGAGGGGGCCCAGAGCACCCACTGGGCGCGCTCGACAAAGAAGGCCGGCCCCCCGCTCACCCAGCAGAATGCAGCGATACCCGCCGGCGCAACAAGCCATGCCGCAGAGAGTCTCTTCTCCATAAATCCCCGTGCGGTGACGACAGCGAAGAAGCCGGCAAGCGTGAGCAGGAGCGGCGGAATCCATTCCATATGGGAAGGGACCACCGCGCCGCACCAGAGAAATTGCCAGCTCCGGAGCAGGGCTGCGCAGAGCAGGCTGGCTCCGAGCGCCGTCCAGCCCCGCCGCGTGGTTCTCCGGTTGGGAATCAGGCAGACAAGAGCGGAGAGGGCGAGCAGGAACGACCAAACGAATGTCAGATAGTCCATGGGGTCACCTCACGGCATGGACTCCGGTTTCATCCGCAGGCTGACTTCAAATGGGGAAAGTCCTTCTCGATCGCATCCAGCGAGAGCCGGGCGATCAAAAGGGAGCCGGGCAGGTATTTGAATGCGGCTTCCACGGGGTCGGGTTCCTTTTTTTCCCAGGCAAAAAGCATTACCTCGAGCAGAAAAAGCCCGAACTGCGAACTGATGCCGCGCAGGGCATGCAGCTCCGCATTGAGTTCCTGGGCACTGAGATCCCTTTCCGCGAGCGATTCCAGACGCGGGAGCAGCTCGTTACGGAAATCGATCCAGATCGACCGGGACATTTCGTCTGCAGCCTCATCGTGCGTGGCGGCAAGGAGGTCATGGACGGGAGATCCCGGAACCGTAAGGACAAGAGGAAGCTGCTGGAATTGGGCGTCTGTCACACTCATTGACTTGGGTTAAAACTATCGAAGCAAACCGGATTTGCCAACCAAAGACCCAGCCGACCCGCCCGGTGGGCAAATGTCGAAGGCCTTCAAAGAAAGTCAAGGCACAGCAGGAAAACCGGACTGAAATCCCCGGGAGTGCCGGCAGCCCAGGCCCGCACGTCGTCGAGGCGGAAAAATTCCGTGGTCTCGACTTCCATCGGAGCTGCGGTGAATGGACCGTTGTGGATCCCCCGGTAAACTTCGATGAATTCCCATCCGTTCTGCTCGCAGGGTGTGAGTTTTCCGAGCCATTCGAGACTTGGAAGTCCGATTCCCAATTCCTCGCGGAGCTCCCGTTCTGCGGCTGTGCGGTAGTCCTCCCCGCTGTCGACATGCCCCGCTGCGGACGAGTCCCAGCGCCCGGGATTGCGATCTTTCCAGATCGAGCGCCTCTGCAGAAGCAGGTCGCCCTGGCTGTTGAAGATCAGGATATGGACGGCGCGGTGCAGGAAGTTATTCACATGCACCGTTTCGCGTTCTTCGGCCCTCAGCACGCGATCGTTCTCATCCACGACGTCAAATAATTCCTGTCCGCTTTGCGCTGCGGAAGGCCGGGCAGCGTGGGTCAGCGTCTCCCACTGGGCAAGCGACAGTTCCTCCGCCCGCACGGTCTCAGGAACATCAAGCTCAGCGACGATCGTGCTCCAATCGGGCTTCAGCTCCGGCACAAGATTGCGGAGTTGCTTCCGTCTCTCCGAAAAGCCCCTCCTCACCAGTGAGTCAAAGAGCGATTCATCCAACGGACGGACCTCGTTGGCTGGACGCCGATCCAGAGCGATGACCGCCGAGTCCACTTTCGGGGCAGGAAAAAAAACCGATGCAGGAAGTTTGCGCAGCTGCGAGGCCTTCCACCTGCGGTTCACGCAGACTGTCATTGCTCCGTATTCCTTGGTGCGCGGCGTTGCATTCAGGCGTTGCGCAAGTTCGAGCTGCAGCGTCAGAACAAGGCGGGATGCGGGGGAGAGGGCGGATGTGAATTTTGCGATGAGCGGAGTCGAGACATAATAGGGAAGGTTGCCGATGATCTTCACCGGTCCTTTTCCCCAGGCCTGTCGCAGGTCGTAATCCAGCGCATCACTGTGAACGATCTCCGTCCGGGAGTTCCGGAATTTTTCCTCGAGATGCCGGATGAGTCTGCCGTCTTTTTCGATCAGTGTGAGACGGATGTCATGAGCGGCGAGATTTTCGGTAAGCGCACCGAGTCCGGGGCCGATCTCGATGACGTGGTCGCCGGGCTGGATTTGCAGGGAGCCGACAATCCATCGCGCAAGATTCTGGTCGTGCAGGAAATTCTGACCCAGGCTGCGGGTCGGCACGGTTTCACACTTTTCGAGTGCAAGCTGGATTTCGCTCAGTTTCATTTTGTTCCGCTAGTGTATTCGTGCGCCATTCACAATCACCGTGTGAATAATCCCAAGGGGAGGCGCGATCTTCTTCGCAAGTTATTCACAGGGATTTTTGGTCAATCAGCTCCCTGTAGAATCCTTCCAGCATGCGGATTGCCGCGGATTGTTCATACTTTTCGCGGACCGATCGCGCGGCGTTGGAACCGAAGGACCGGAACAGGTCCGGGTGGCAGGCAATCCGCTCGAGCGAAGCCGCGAGTGCGGGCGAGTCATTTTCCGGCGTCAGCAGTCCGTCCTGCCCATCCGCCACAGCCTCGGGGATTCCCCCGTGCAGGGTGGCCACGACCGGGAGACCCGTGGCCATGGCTTCCAGCATCGAGTTGGGCACACCCTCCTGATCCTGTTTCTGCGTCATGCGGCTCGGGTGGATAAAAATGTGGGAGGAAGCGTAGAGAAGGGCGAGATCTTCCTGGGACTGAAATCCCGCAAATCTCACCTCCCCCCCGACGCCCAGCTCAGAGGCCAGTTGCCGGAGCGGTTCAAGAAGCGGTCCGTCTCCGGCAATCGTCAATCGCGCGCCGGGGTGGTTTTTCTTGAAGAGGGCAAACGCCTCCAGGGTGTTGTTCAGCCCTTTTTTCTCGATCAGCCGCGAGGCCTGAACGATATGCCACGCACCATCCGCGGGGGCGGATCTTTCCAGAAACGGATAGCTGTCGAGTGGGATTCCCGTGCGGTTGATGCGGATTTTGGCGGGATCGCATCCGAGTCCGGCAAGTCTGGCCGCAAGCGACTCGCTTCTTGCCAGCACCATCGGAAGAACCTGCAAAAGTTCCCGGAGGCGCTCGAGGTATCCGGGCTCCTCCTCGCGGGGCATGATGTCCATGCCGTGAAACGAGACGAGTGCCCGGCCCTGCCATGTCCGGATGAAAGGAAGCAAGTGGACCCCGGTGTGGCCGAAGTAGATGTGGACCAGGTCCGGATTACGCCGGGATAGCAGCGAGGTAAGCTGCTTGTATTCGCCGCGGTAAAACAAGGCCTCCTCGCCGGCGAGATACTTTTTGTAGAACCGGAGGAGAAAAAAGATACGTGGCCGGGGGAGGATCTCGATATCGGGAAACGGATATTCCTCACGGTTCTCGCGTGACCGGGTGATGACGAAAGTGTCGACCTCCTTAAGGCCGTTGACCTGACGGTAGATATGGCGCATCTCACGTTTCAGGAACGTGGTGCAATAGCTGGCAACTACCGGGCGGCTCATGGGCAGACAAAGAAACCCGATGCCGCCCGCCTCGGCGAGAGGAATTTCGCGAGCCTTTCGCCCGCCGTCGTGGTTAAATGCGCTTTCCTTCCTGCAGATGACCGAAAGCGCCACCCCTGATCATGAACAAGCCGCTGAGGATATTGCCCTCATGCTCGCGGTCAAAACCGGTGACGAGCGCGCATTCGAGACCCTCGTCGAGCGCCACCAATTCCGCGTCGTCGGGACCGTTGCCAAAATGCTGGGTGGCGAATCCGACGCCGAGGATATCGCCCAGCAGGTCTTCATTCGGGTTTGGCACAGCGCTCCGCGATACAGTCCCTCCGCGAAATTCACCACCTGGCTCCTTACCATCACACGCAATCTTGTGTTTAACGAAATGCGCCGGCGTCAGCGGGCCCGTCTTGTTCCGCTCGACCCGGGCGATGCCGACCGTCCGCCGGTCGGCCACGCCGACACCTCGGCCCGCTCAGCTCCCGAAGAGATTGCGGATGCCGAACTGCAGGAGGCTGTGACAAATGCGATCGCGTCGCTACCGGAAACCCAGCGCATGGCGGTCGTGCTCCGCCGTTTTGAAAACATGCCCTACGAAGAAATCGCCAAGGTTCTCAAGACAACGGTCCCTTCCGTCAAAAGCCTCCTCTTCCGGGCAAGAACCGATCTGCGCGAGCGTCTGAAAAATCACATGGCCGATTAAGGAGCCGGCTATACAGTCCGCCTTGAAAAGGGGCTGAAAACACAGGGCCGAAAAATATTTTCATATTCCCTGTTTTTATTCTTGCCTAATGAACTTCGATTCGTAAACTCCTCCCTCCCGCGAGTAGTCGGGTGGACGCAATACCACGCATGCGTGGTTTTTTTGTCCCCTGATAATTCCAAGGGCTACTCGGGAAACTTTTTTTAAATGAACATGCACACTGACAAACACGCAACTGCCGTCTCCACGGATGATGCCGCCGCGGTTTGTCCGCAGCACAATTGACCATGAGCGCGACCGTCCTTACAGCCGCCGATGCAGAGAAGGCGAAAATCCAACTGATCACCGAAGAATCCAAAGGCCGTCAGGCCGTGCATGATGTCGTTGTTGCCATTCAGGCAGCCCGGCGCAGCGGCACTGCCTGCGCCAAGACCAAAGCCGAGGTGAACCTCTCCGGCCGCAAGCCCTGGCGCCAAAAAGGAACCGGACGCGCACGCGCCGGCTATTTTTCCAGCCCTGTCTGGGTGGGTGGAGGTGCCGCTCACGGACCGAGGCCACGGGACTACACGAAGAACACCCCGAAGGCCGTCAAGAAGCTTGCCCTCCGCAAAGCGCTCAGTGCCCGGATCCTTGATGGAGATGTGTTTCTCGTCGACAAGTTCGCGGTGGCCGAGCCGAAGACCAAACTTTTCGTTTCTCTCCTCTCTGAAACCGCCTCCAAAGCCCGCAAGACGCTGATTGTCTCGGTCGCTTTCGACGAGGTCACGTTCAAGGCCGCCCGGAATGTCGCCAGCGCCCAGCTCACCCGCGCGGACGACGTGAATACCGAGCAGCTCCTCGCCTTTGACAAAATTGTCCTCACGAAGGACGCCCTCGAAAAACTCTCCGAAAGGCTCGCGTCATGAACGAAGTCCACGATCATATCCAAACTGTCATCCTGACCGAGAAGGCCACGCTCCTCTCGGAAAAGCTCAACAAGTACGTCTTCCGCGTCAGCCCGGCTGCCAATAAGCTCCAGATCAAGCGTGCCATCGAGGTGATCTTCAAAAAGAAGGTTCTCGATGTGAATACGGCCAACTATGCCGGAAAGAAAAAACGCGAGCGCAAAGCCGATTTTGGACGCCGCCCGCACTGGAAGAAGGCAATCGTCACGCTCAAAGCCGGCGAAAAACTCGACCTCGTCTAAGGAACTACCATGGCACTCAAGACTTTCAGACCGCTCACCCCTGCAAGCCGATTCAAGGCCCTGCCGGATTTCGCCGAGATCACCAAAGACACCCCGGAGAAGAAGCTCACCGAGTCCATCAAGCGGACCGGCGGCCGCAACAACCAGGGTCGCATGACCATGCGCCATCGTGGCGGCGGCCACAAGCGCCGCTACCGGATCATCGATTTCAAGCGCTCGAAGCGCGAGATCGTGGCAGAGGTGCTCGCCATCGAATACGATCCGAACCGTTCCGCTCGCCTTGCGCTCCTTCAATATACCGACGGGGAAAAGGCCTACATTCTTGCTCCTGTCGGACTCAATATCGGCAGCAAAATCACAGCCGGTGAAAAGGCGGACCCTTCGGTCGGAAACGCTCTCCCGCTGAAATCCATCCCTCTCGGATCCTCCATCCACAACGTGGAGCTCACTCCCGGACGCGGCGGCCAGATCATCCGCAGCGCGGGTTCAGTGGCCGTTCTTGCAAACCGCGAAGGCGGTTTTGCCCTTGTGAAGCTCGCCTCCGGCGAAATCCGCAAGATCAACGAGAACTGCTACGCGACAATGGGGCAGGTCGGAAACACCGACCACATGAACGTCTCCGCCGGAAAAGCCGGGCGCACCCGCTGGCTCGGCCGCCGTCCGCACGTCCGCGGTATGGTCATGAACCCGGTGGATCACCCGATGGGTGGAGGCCAGGGCAAGAGCAAGGGCGGTGGCGGACGCCACCATCCGATGTCCCCTTGGGGCCAGCTCGCCAAAGGTTTCAAAACCCGCCGCAAACACAAGCCTTCCGACACTTTCATCGTCCAGCGCCGCAAGGCCAAAGCTAAAAACTAACCATGGCACGCTCCCTAAAAAAAGGCCCGTTCGTCGAGTGGAAACTCCTCGACAAAATTGACCGGATGAACGACTCCGGCATCAAGAAACCGATCAAAACCTGGTCGCGCCGCAGCACGGTGACCCCCGATTTTGTCGGGCACACCTTCAACGTGCACAATGGCAAAACGTTCATCCCTGTCTTTGTGACGGAGAACATGGTCGGACACAAGTTGGGGGAATTTTCCCCGACGCGCATTTTCAAGAAACACGGTTCTCACACCGCAAAAGTGACCAAATAACCCATGAAAGTTGTCGCCACGGCGGCAGCATTCATCGTCCTGCCGGGGATTTTCGGATCATCGGCTCAGGACAATCGCTCTTTGAAAGATTTTGAATCAGTCCCTCTGGGGCAGGAGATCTCGATCCCTGTTCCGGACGAGTCCGACCATGGCAGCATGGAGGAAAAGCTTGTCCTTGCCCGCACTTCGATCAAGGCACTCACCGACAGTTTGGCGATGGCCAACAACGAGGCCGAGGTGTTCAAGCGCCAGGCTTCGGAGCTTCAACTCAAATTGGATGCCTACGGTCTGGCCGGCCTCGACAAGGAACCGGAAAAAGTCGAGCAGCGGCTTCTGGCAGCTGTCCGCGACCTCCGCCTGCTGAAGAAGCAAAATGAGGACGCGGTTAACCAGTTGGTCAGGCTCTCCGAGAGCATCCAGGTCCTTATCAAGACGACAGAGGGAATACACCCGCAGGCCAGAATGGCCGTTGAAACGGAACTGAGAAAAACCAGTGAAATCCTCGGAACTCCGGATGCCGCAAGGGCCCAAAGCATAGAGGCCACGCTCTCGGACGGAATGGTGGTCGATACCAAGGAGGACCTCTCTCTGGTTGTCGCCAACATAGGTGCCAAGCACGGCGTCAAAGTGGGAATGCCGTTCCAGGTCTGGCGCGACAACCGCAGGGTCGGAAATGTGCGGGTTGTGGATGTCAGGGACCGCATATGCGGAGCAGTGATTCAAAATCTCGAATCGGAAAAAGAAACCGTGAAAAACGGCGACCGCCTCCGGGTGGATGCCAAACAATAAATTTTCAACCAACAACGACATGCAGGTAAAATCCAGTTACAAATTCGCGAGGATCTCCGCTTTCAAGGCGCGCGAGGTCACCCGTGCAATCCAGGGCCTTCCGGCGACGGATGCATTGGACATCCTTCGCTTCACCCCCAAAAAGGCCGCCCTGCTCGTCATCAAGACGCTCAAGAGCGCGATTGCCAACGCCGAGAACAACAACAATCTCAACGCTGCCAACCTCGTTGTTCAGGAAGCCATCGTGGGCGAGGGACCGACTTTCAAGCGCTCCCAGCCGAAAGCACGCGGCAGCGCCGGACCGATCCGCAAACGGACCAGCCACATCCGCATCACTCTCACCGACGAAATCGAAATCAAACGCCGCGATAAAACGGCAAAAACCAAAAAGCCCCGCTCCAAAAACGCGACCGCAAAAC
>CAZRIL010000110.1:0-18438 GCA_964600115.1 uncultured Chthoniobacter sp.
GGCGCATTGTTCGGTCGCGTAGTGCAATCCGACCTGACGGATGGCTTCCGGCGAGTTTCCTCCGCGCTGGAGGGCCTTAAGAAGGCGGGCGGGAAACCTTGCGCCTCCGGCAAGCTCCGCCATGCGCTTCATCGAGGAGAGGCTCGTGACCGGCATGATGCCCGCAATGACCGGCACATGGATCCCGGCAAGCGCACAACGGTCCCGGAAATCAAAGAAGTCCCGATTGTCGAAAAAGAGCTGAGTGCAGATGTAGTCCGCGCCTGCGTCAATCTTTGCCTTGAGATGATCCATCTCGAGCAGCCGGTTCGGGGTTGCCGGATGGCCCTCCGGAAAGCCGGCGACGCCGATTCCAAATCCCCGCGGATCCCGGTGACCGGAAAATCTTTTGATGAATTCGACCAGGCAGGCGGCCTGTGGGAAGACATCCTTCGAGTGGTCGTAATCCGACCGGTCACGGGGAGGATCGCCCCGCAAAGCAAGGATGTTGCTTACACCGGCAGCCGCATAGCGCTGAAGAATATTATCGATTTCCTCTTCCGTGTGGCCGACGCAGGTGAGGTGGGGAATCGGGTCGAGCGAGGTTGTGGTCTTGATGCGGACCACGAGTTCATGGGTCATCTCACGCGTCGTGCCGCCGGCACCATACGTCACGCTGACAAAGGCCGGCTTGAGCGGTTCGAGCTGGCGGATGTTTTCAAAAAGCTGATCCAGCGCCTGCGGGGTTTTCGGCGGAAAGAACTCGAACGAGAACGTGGGGGCGTCCTCTTTCAGGATGTCGGAGATATGCATGGCGCTACCAGCCGAGGACTTTTGCGAAGATGAGCGGGGCGACGATCGTGGCGTCGGACTCGATCACGAACTTCGGCGTGTGCTCGCCGAGTTTGCCCCAGGTGATTTTCTCGTTCGGAACCGCGCCCGAATAACTTCCGTAGCTGGTTGTCGAATCGCTGATCTGGCAGAAATATCCCCAGAGCGGAACATCTTCCTGCCGCAAATCCTGGTGCAGCATAGGAACGACGCAGATCGGAAAATCCCCCGCGATGCCTCCGCCGATCTGGAAGAATCCGATCGAGGATTTTTTGCTGGTCGGCGCATACCAATTGGCGAGCGAGATCATGTATTCGATCCCGGTCCGCACGGTGTGGACATTTTTCACGTCCCCCTCGATGCAGTGGGCGGAATACATGTTTCCCAGCGTCGAGTCCTCCCAGCCTGGGACGAACATCGGGAGATTTTTCTCCTTGGCGGCAAGAAGCCAGCTGTTCTTCGGGTCGATCTGGAATGTGGACTGCAGTTCTTTCGAATCGAGGATCCGCCAGAAGAACTCGTGCGGGAACAGCCGCTCCCCACGGGCGTCGGCATCCATCCATTCCTTGAGGATCACGTTCTCGATCCGGCGCATCGCTTCCATTTCGGGGATGCAGGTGTCGGTGACGCGGTTCATGTGGCGGTCGAGCAACGCCTGCTCATCCGCAGGAGTGAGATCGCGGTAGTTCGGGAGGCGCTCGTAGAAGTCGTGGGCTACAAGATTGAAAACATCCTCCTCGAGATTGGCTCCGGTGCAGACGATGCCGTGAACTTTGCCCTGCCGGATCATCTCCGCAAGGGAGAGCCCGAGCTCTGCCGTGCTCATTGCTCCGGCCAGAGTCACCAGCATGATTCCCCCGTCGTCGAGATGCTTCGAATAGGCGTTCGCGGCATCCTTCAACGCGGCGGCGTTGAAGTGGCGGAAGTGGTGATCAACAAATTGCGAGATTGGTCCGGAACTCATCCCTGCACTGTTTTTGATCCCGGCGAAATGTCAAGCCGTGCGGGAGCCGCGGTGTAAATTCCACGCTGCCGCCATCATGCTCCCCAGGGCGAATACCACGAGCACGCCGACAAAACCGGCAAGGCCTGTCGAAAGGGCCGCTGGCAATGAGCCGGGGAACGAGTAGTCAGCCAGCGGAGCAACAAACGCCGGGGCCGACTCGTGCAGAATGCCGAACTTCCCCGCCACCCATTCCAGTCCATCCGGAAATCCGCTCGCAAACGGACTGAGCACCAACGCGACCACGAGTGCTGCAACCGCAGGAACCAACGCGCTTTTCTTCGAGTCTGCGGCGGGTGTGTGGAGCAGCGAAAAGGCAAGGACCGTGATCAAGGCTTCCCCGAGTCCGATTACCGCGTGCGTTCCCAGCATCGCGGGAGCGGAGAGCGGGAAGGGAACTGCCCCGGAAAATGCCAGCTCAACCGAACAGGCGAGTGCGGCGAGGGGAACCGAAATCCAGGCGGCAAAGCCCAAGCGGGAAAGTGACAGGTTCGAACGATCGCGAAGCCGACCGGCAATCAGGCCTCCGATGCCGGCACCTATGAGCGCCATGTTCAGGACGTTGGCCCCCAGAACCGCCACGCCTCCGTCGGAAAAGAGCAGGCATTGCACCGCCAGAACCAGGGAAATGGCAAGCACGCCAAAAGGAGTTCCGAGCAGGGCGGCCGCGAGCACTCCGCCCAGCAGGTGGCCGGAAGTTCCGCCGTTGATGGGGAAGTTCATCATCTGACCCGCGAAGATCAGGGCGCTGACGGATGCAAACTTTTTCGCATCCGGTTTGATTTCACTTTTGGCGGCGGCCCATGCGGCGCCTGCGATTCCTGTAGCTGCCACAACGGCGGTCACCGGACATACCGCCCCGTTCATCATTCCAGATGGGATATGCATAATGGGCGTTAATTAAGCCTGTGAACGTCCTGTTGTCGATAAAGAACCTGTCAGGGCGGCGGCTTCCACCTTTGTGAGCTCCCGCCACTTCCCGGGTGACAGGTGCCCAAGCGGAAGGTCTCCGATGGCGGTTCTGATGATCCGGAGGGTGGGATGCCCGACGGCTGCGGTCATGCGGCGGATCTGGCGGTTGCGTCCCTCGACCAGGCGGATTTCGAGCCAGAAGTCCGGGACATTTTTGCGGAGCCGGACCGGGGGATCACGGGGGGGGAGGTCCGGCTGCGGGTCGGGCAGCAACACCTTGGCGGGGAGGGTTGATTTTCTGTCTAAAATTATGCCACTCCGCAGGCTTTCCAAAGCGTGAGGGGCCGGTTCCCTCTCCACAAGCACGAGGTAGGTTTTTTCCACGTGCCGCCCCGGAGTCAGCAGACGGGCATTCCAGGCCGCCTCGTCGCTCAGCAGGAGAAGGCCCTCGGAATCCGCATCCAGGCGGCCGACCGGATAAACTCCTTTTGGAAATCCGAACTCAGCGAGCGTGCGGTTTGTTCCCGTATCCGCCGTGAATTGCGAGAGCACCCCGAACGGCTTGTGGAAAGCCAGGAGCATTGCAGCTAGAGGATCTTCAGCCTTGTCAGGTCCTGGGAATCCACAATTCCTATCGGTTCGTTTTCGGAGTTCACCACGACGAGGTCGTCGATGCGGTGCTGTTCGAGGATTTGCAGCACTTCTGCTGCCAGCTTGTCCCCGGGTATGGAGATCGGGTTCCTGGTCATGAACTCGCCGACTTTCCTTGGTCCGATATCGGGATTGTCCGGAAAGTGACGGGAAAAATCGCCATGCGTGAAGATGCCATCCAGCTTTCCTTCGGCTGACACGATCACCGCCGCGCCAGCGCGCCGGGCGGTCATGGCCCTCACCGCCTCGAGAACCGTGTCCCGGGCGGAGAGGATCGCCAACTCGGAAACGGGCCGCATGATCTGGTGGACGCGCAGCAGCAGGCCGCGCCCGAGGCTTCCGCCGGGATGGAAGCGTGCAAAGTCTTCTTTCTGAAATCCACGGGCCTCGAGCAGCGTCATAGCGAGGGCATCCCCCAGCACGAGCATGGCCGTGGAGCTGGACGTGGGGGCAAGGTTGAGCGGACAGGCCTCCTGGGACACCTTCACATCCAGCACCGCCGCCGATGCCATGGCAAGTGTCGAGCGGGTATCGCCGGTGATCGCCAGGATCGGCAGGCCCATGCGGACGAAGGCCGGAAGCACCGCGAGGAGCTCGTCTGTTTCCCCGCTGTAGCTCAGGGCCAGAACAACATCTCCGTCCGCCACGACTCCGAGATCGCCGTGAAGTGCATTCAGGGAATTCAGGACGACCGCAGGGGAACCCGTGCTGGTGAGGGTCGCCGCGATTTTTTCTCCGATATGTCCGGATTTGCCCACGCCGAGGATAACGACCTTGCCGCGGTTCTCAACGGCGGTCTTGATCAGATCAACAGCCTTGGTGAAATCCTCATTCAGGCGGGAGCAAACCGCAGCGGCTTCCTGAAGCTCGATGTCGAAAACCCGTCGGGCACGTTCCAGATAATCCATTGCCCCACAATGCGACAACCACGCGGCACCTGCAAAGCGGAAACCGCTTAGTGGAAATCCTCTGCCCGGGAACTTATGCCCCGCAGGAGGAGAAATCCGACGCCTGTTACCGCAAGGGCTGCCCCGCCAAGGATCAGGAATCCCGGGCGGTAGGGGATCATGTCAAACATCCAGCCGACGAGGACGGGGCCGGCGGAATTTGCGGCGATCATGCAGAACCCGAGAAGGGTGAAATGTCCAGCGCGGTGTTCGGGTTCGGGGATCCCGCAGGTGAGGGCGTTCATGGCACCCGAGAATCCGCTCCAGGCGACCGCCGCCAGGGCGGTGGCCGCAAAGACGGTGATCACTCCGGGAAAGATCGCGAGCGGAAAGAATGTGACAGCCGACAAGGCCGGCCAGAAGAGCAGTGAGTTCCGTGCTCCCCAGCGGTCGGTGAGCCATCCGGCTGCGGGGCTTAGAGTCAGCCGGGCAATGGAGGTGGACATCCACAACCCGGCGGCCATCTGCGCTTCAAACTTCAATTCCCGGAATGCAAAGACGCTGGCAAAGATGGAGAGCTGGCCGACGAGCGGGGAGATCAAGCAGACGGCCAGCGTGAGCCGCAGAAATTTTGAGTCGCGGAGAAATGCCATCCACATCGTCTTCCCCCAGGGAACCGGCGAGCGTTCCACCGGAGTTGGCGGTTCCTTGGCAAGTAGGATCGCCGTGTCCGCGATTTGGCACATCAGCCATGCGAGGACGAGCAATGCGCCGAAGCCCTGGGGCTTGGGCAGCACAACAAGCACCCATCCGGCGAATCCAGCACCAGCAATGCCCAGCAGTCCGCCCACCCCGGAGGTGAGGCCTGCGAGCCGTCCGCGAAGACGCATCGGAATACAGGCCGCAAAAAACTCCTGGTTCGGCAGCCCGCCGAATCCCGCCGCGATCTGTCCGGCGCACATCATCAGGATGATGAAGCCAACCATTGCGGTGCCGCTGGTTGAGACCCCGCTCCACACCGCTGCTCCCACGATCCCTATGGGAAGCAGGTAGAGGGTGTCCGCGACATAAAGGTAGATTTTCTTATACCGGAACCGCCTCGTGATCCACGGCGATAGGAACATTCCAGGGAGCGTGGCGATGAGAACGCCCTGCACGATCCCGATCTGGGCATTCGACGCGCCATAGTGGACGAGCAGCGGCTGAAGGACCGCCGTCACCTCCGCCCAGCCCATGGCGAAGACCGATCCCATCCAGACCAGACAGGCAAAATTCCGGCGCACATCGCGCGCGGAGAGATCCTGTTTTGGCGTGGTATTCATCGCGATTTTTTGCAGCTGGGTCGTTGATGTTTTGCGGCTCAGGGAGCATGGGCGTAACCCGTGTGTGGCGCTGGTCTTAGCATTCCCAGCCAGTCTCCAAACGGGCGTGACGCCCGTTCTCCCTGACGTATCCTCCGTGGTATGCCGGATGTCATCGGCAATGACAAGGAGCGGTTGAGGTGAAGGCTGAACCGCTCCCGGGAATTGAGCCGCTGATCAATACCCTCCGGTGCCCACACCGGAATCCGTGCCCGCATCCGGCAACACCAGGCTGCCGGCCGCTTCGCGTTTTCTGGCTTCCTCGACGATGGCTTCTGTCGCCGTCGCGCCAATCCTCGTCACGCCCCACGACCGGACCGCCAGGGTGTCGTCCAGAGTGCGGACTCCGCCGGCTGCCTTGATTTGTATGCCGGCGGCGGCGTGTTGGCGCATGAGTTTGAGGTGTTCCTCCGTTGCGCCTTTGTAGTTGTAGTCGCCGGCCGCGTTCTTGACGAAGCCGTAACCGGTCGAGGTTTTCACGAAAGCCACGCCGGTCTCCGTGCAAATCCCGCAGAGCTTGATGATGTGCTCGTGCTGCAAGTAATCGTTCTCGAAGATGACCTTCAAGATCGCCCCGCCGCCAACGACGGCTTCGTTGATGGAGCGGATCTGATCGCGGACGAAGTCCCACTGCCCGCCGAGAATTTTTCCGGCATTGGCCACCATGTCGATTTCCCGCGCGCCTTCCTTCATGGCGAGCTCCGCCTCCGCGACCTGCAAGCGGATTTGGCTGTTGCCGTGCGGGAAGTTGATCACCGAGCAAACGAGCACATCCGACCCTGCCAGGATCTCCGCCGCATCCGGCACCGAATACGGTTTCACGCAGGCTGTGGCCACGTCGTATTTTTTGGATAATTCGCAACCGGCCCGCACCTGGGAATCCGTCATCGTCGGATGCAGGAGGGAGTGATCGATCATTTTGCTGATTTCTTTAGCAGTTACTTTGGTTTTCATGGATGTGTCGGTTGGTTCTTCAGAGCGCGTGTTTGGAAATTGGTATTTCCCATTGTCGCGGAGCTCCGGGGTGGCGTGACGGGTTTTCTGCCGGAGCGTCAAATCAGCATTGGCTGTGCAGGGTTTTCAAAAAATCCTCCGCTTCGGCGGGCTCCATCGGATCGTTGACAATGTGCATGAGGAAGCCCTTGCCCCCCAGCTCCCGCTGGACGGTCAGCGCGCCCTGTCGGGTGACATAAATCTGGCACAGTTTGCCACCTTCCCGGATGCGCAGGAGGAGGTCCAGCCAGCCTTCTGCCATCGGTTGTCCGGCCCCCGGCTGCCACTGTATTCCGCGCAGCCGCCCGATTGAGAGCAGGTGTTCCAAATGCGGGATTTCACCTTTTCCGTCCAGATGGTAAAAGGCGTGGTCCAGGGCCTCGCAGCAGGCCACCAGGTCCCCGCGCACGTAGCGCTCAAACATCTGAGGCGAGATCATGTAGGAGAAGTCGCATTGTAGCATGTATCCCCGTCCCGGCGACCAACATGGCCCCCAGCAGGCATTGCCCCGCCCAGCTGTGCGGGTGATTGCCTCAAGCTCGTTGTAGTAGCGAATCCAGAGCGGGGTGATTTTCTTTACCGCTTGCTCCACCTCCTCAGGCGCGTCGCTCAGGTCGAACAGGAGGTTGTCCGAGCCGCGCAGCGAGGCAAGGATGTCAAGATTCCCGCCGATGTCGGTGATCCCGACGAGAACCTGATCCTGCCAGCGTTCAACCGCCCGTCGGGTGACCGCCTGCACTCGCCGCCACCAGGGATTCGCCGCATCGTATCTGATATCGATCTCCTGGAGCGACCCCGCTCCCTCGATGGGCCAGAACCACGTGGTGTCGGGCGTCCAGGAGACGCGGGAACCCAAAAAGGCCGCCATGGCCCCCGGCCCGAAATTCACCCACCATTTCGGGTAGGCATCCCCGAGCCAGTGGGTGGCCTCGAGGACATTCTGCCAGTTGTCAATGAGGTCATCGACAGGCCCGTCCGGTCCAAACTTGCTGAGTTGTGACGTGTCGGCTTCGACGGGATCGCATGTTTCTATGACCACAAGCGGCCGGTCGAGCTCGCCTGCCCACCAGGCGTTCCAATCGCGCCCGATGCGCTCCCAGTCGTTGGCGGTGAAGCGTATGTTCGGCTGTTTTTTCATGGCTGTCCGTATTGGGGGGGCGGAGAGTTCGCCTTGGCAGGGTGATGATCCTTTCCCCTGGCCCATACCAGCAAAAACAAGGGCCGGCTGCATTTTTTGAAGATTTTCGCAAATGACAAAGACCGGGGGAGCTGGCACCCTGCGCCATGGACTCGCACGAAATCCTCAACACCCCCCGGGACACGATCAAATACCGGGAGTATAAAATCATTTTGCAACCGGATCACTTCCAGACGGCGCAGGCGTTTGTCGACTTCTGGAAAGTCGTCCGGCACACGGCGAAGAAGTTCGATGTCCACGTCAAGGAGGCGGACAACGCGTTCGAGAGCAACGTGCGCGAGGTCCTGTTCTTCGACACGGAGGACTTTGCCCTCTACCACAACCACTTCATCCTTCGCCTGAGGACGCATTACAAAGGCGGTTGGCCGGAAGGGATCCCGGAGCTGACAATGAAATTCCGCCACCCGGATTTCGAAGCGGCTGCCGCAATCGACGTCCGGCCAGCGACACCCGGTGGTTCGGCCCGGATCAAGTTCAAGGAGGAACTCCTGCCGCTGCGCGAGAGCCTCGGCGGCATCAGATCGATCTTCTCGCACAACTGCGTGCTCGCCATGCCCCGCGAGCACCTGAACATGGCGGTCAAGGATGTGACCAACTCCTTCCCGGCAATCAAACAGATCGAGGCCAACAGCGATGCGCCTGTGAAAATCGTCAACGACATGGCCGTTGAGGAAGTCCAGGTGGATGTGGGGGAACTGCATTTCGGCGGCGGTCTCAGCGGGAAGACCTCGGTCTCGGTCTGGCGCACCCGGAAATACGAACGCGCATTCTGCGGGGAATTTGCCTTCCAGTGCCGGTTCGACAGCCAGGACAAGCTCCACAAGGACAATCTCAAGCGGGCGGAGGATTTCTACAAAACCCTCCAGCTCGACGCATTCGATTGGGTCTCTCTTGGAACAACGAAGACAGCCCTGGTTTACCAGTTTGGAACCGCGACTTCCACCGGCGGTGAATAACCCCTCACCATCCGAAATCTTCCGTTCGTTTTTCCAGATCGGAATCACGAGCTTCGGCGGAGGCCTCGTCGCCTATCTGCGCGACGAGATCGTCACGAAGAAAAATTGGATGACCCCGGACGATTTTCTGGCAGCGCTTGAGATCGGGCAGACGCTGCCGGGTTTGAATTCTGTAAATGTGGCGATCATCGCCGGGCGCAAGCTGGCGGGTGCGCGCGGGGCGGTTGCCGCAGCCACCGGGCTCGTGATCCCCGGTGCGGTCATCCTCTGCATCCTTGGGCTTCTTTATGTGCGGTTCCGCCACAATCCGGACGTGGCAGCCGCGCTCGCAGGCATCGCGGCGGCAGCAGTCGGGTTGCTTCTGCAGGTCACTCTCAAGATCGGAGCGAAGCAGTTCCTCAATCTCCGCGATCTCGCGTTTGTGATGGTGACGTTTGCCCTTGTGGGGATTTACCATGTTTCCCTGCCTGTCGTCCTCTTCCTGATCGCGCCGATTGCCATCATCATCTGCCGTCCTGCGAAAGGAATTTCCAAGTGAAAGAGCTCGTCCAACTGCTCAATGTCTTCTGCCTGCTTTCACTCCTTGCCGTCGGCGGTGGAAGCGCGGTTCTGCCTCAGATGGAGCACGAGACGGTGACCACGTATCACTGGGTCTCAGCCGATGACTTCGCCACCATTTACAGTCTCGGGCAGATGGCTCCGGGGCCGAATATGACGATGGTCGGGCTGATCGGCTACAAGACCGCCGGCCTCGCCGGCATGCTGGTTGTGCTCATCGCGTTCTATCTGCCGTCGAGCTTCCTGACCTACGGCGTGAGCCATGTCTGGGATTCCTTCAAGGACAACCCGTGGCGGGACTCGATTCAGAAAGGGATGGCCCCGATCACGATCGGACTGATGCTGGCGGGTGTCTATGCCGTGGGGAAAACGGCAAGCTTCAATCCTGAACACAGCTTTCATTTCAACCTGTTGACGACCACGATCGGGCTGGCGGTCACGGCCTGGTTGTTTCTCCGCCGCACCAACCCCGCGATCCTCATCCTGCTCGGCGGCGTTGTCGGCTGGTTCTTCCTGAGAGGAGTATAGGGCAGGGGCCATTGCGCCCCCGTTTTTCAAGGCCCGGGGCGGAGACTCGCACACTCGGAAATCGCTCTTCACGCACCCATCCGGGATCCCTGCATAATTGACACCGGCGATCAAACGCGCTTTGATCCCTCCAATGATCAGATTTTCAGTCCTCCTTTGCCTGGCACTGGCTGTCGCCGGATGCTCGACACCCGAGGGGCCGGCCAACAGGCTCGAAAAAGCAAATGTCCTGCCGCTGGCACTGGACGACTCCTTCCAGTTTCGCAAAGTCCAGCAGATCAACTACGACAACACGAAGATTCAGCCGCTCACGGTCAGCGAGGCGGCCAGCTTCGAAAGGATGCGGACCTACTGGGGCGCGATCGAGAGCTATGAGCATACGGCCCGCAACGGCAACTACTACAACTTTTTCTGGCGCGCGAGGGAAGTCTCCGACGTGACCGTCCGCTTCGAATACCGCCAGGCGGGTCTCTCCAACTATGTCATGGCGCAGGAAAGGTATTACCCGGGAGTCAGAGGCTCCCGGAAATCGTCCTTTGAAGTCACAGGGGATGACTACCTCGAGAACGGCCGGGTCACATCCTGGCGGGTGCTTTTAATTGTCGACGGAAAAATTGTGGCGTTGCGCCAGTCCTTCATGTGGAACTAGCCATCATTTGACACTTCTGCTCCCAGGGGGCAGGTTGTGACCGGTATATTGTGAGTATTTCTTCTTCGGTTCTTGTCGGCAGTCTCGGACAAACGGTTTGGCTCAAGGTCAATGGCCGCGGGACTTTCCAGAACAGCCCGGGCGTTAAGGAGTTTGTGAAACAGATGATCCAGAGGGGGCATCGGGAATTTGTGGTCGATCTCAAGGAATGCGAACTGCTGGCTTCGACCTTCATGGGCACGCTCGCCGGAGTTGCGCTCAGGCTTCGTGAGATCGGTCAGGGGGGACTCCGCACGGTCAATGTCAACGTCCGCAATGCCTCGCTTTTTGAAAATCTCGGTCTGGACCAATTGTTCACCGTTGAAACCGGGCATGACACGGATGCCCCCAAGACGCTGAAGCAGGCGGAGGCGGTCGGTGAGGACAACGCCAAAGAGACGGTGCTGGAGGCCCACGAGGCGCTGATCGAGGCCGATGCCCACAACGCGGTGAAGTTCAAGGATGTCGTGGATTACCTGCGTCAGGAACTGGCCCAGGAGAATGGATCGGACGATTGACGCGGATCATTCTTGATCCTGCGCACTCTGTTTCGGATAGTCCGAGCCTCAGGCCTCATGTGGACCTATATTTATTTTGCGTTGTTCTTCGGGACGTTCGTCGCCCTTTTGGTCGTGCTCAATGCATTTACCAAGAAGGTCAGCGAACTCGAGCGGCAGCGCGCCGAGATTGAAGTCGAGGAGGATCGGGTTTTTGATTTCCTGCACGGGCTTGGGGAGGCATTTTCCGAGGGGGTTCAGAGCTCGGAGCTTCACCGGCTGATCGTCGAAAGCGCCGTGCGGATTCTGGATGCCCATGGCGGGGCGCTCTATCTGGCCGACAAAAACGACTCGACGCTTTCACCGGCCTTCATCTCGAAAGGCTGTCCGCCGATGGTCGATGTGCCACGTCACATTCTGGAGCAGGCGGCCGTCACCTCTGTGGCCCTCGAGAGCTACCTCCGGTTGCATCCGGTCCGGAAGGGCGAGGGCATTATCGGAGAGTGCTGGGAAAGCGGTCAGCCGCGTGTGATCGAAGCCTCGGAATATACCGACACTCAGGGAGGGGCCACTTCCGCACTGGTCGGTCCCCTGGTCTACCGGCGGAAAATTCTTGGTGTTCTCGGACTGGCCAACGGCCCGATGAGCACTCCTTTCGGCGTCGCGGATCTGAAGGTCTTCAAGGCGATCGCCGAGCAGGGTGCGTTCGCACTCTACAATGAGGTCGTATACCTTGAGGCCGGCGAGAAAAAGCGGATGGACCACGACCTTGAGATCGCCCGCGAAATCCAGGGCATCCTGCTTCCGTCCTCCCCTCCGGTTGTTCCCGGATATGATCTGAGCGGGGTGAACATCCCGGCGCGGCAGGTGAGCGGAGACTACTTCGACTACATCCGGATGGACCCCACACGGTTGGGCGTGGTCATCGCCGACGTCTCCGGAAAGGGGGTCCCCGCCTCACTGATCATGGCCATGTGCCGGAGCGTGCTCCGGAGCGAGGCCGTCAACAAGACCTCGGCGTCCGAGGTTTTGCGGAGGGTCAACGAGCAGCTCTATCCGGACATTAAGGAGGATATGTTTATCAGCATGGCTTACCTGATCCTCGACGCGGACGGCCGGCAGGTCACGCTGGCCAGGGCCGGTCACGATGCCCCTCTGCTCTATCGCGCGGCGACCAAAGAGGTGGAAAAGCTCACGCCGAAAGGGATGGCGCTGGGGATTGACAGCGGGGAAGTCTTTAATAGAGTGTGCGCCGACTTCAGCTTCACGCTGGAAAAGGGGGATTGCATCCTGCTCTACACCGACGGTGCCACGGAAGCGCTGGATCGGGAGGGGCTGGAATACGGTCTTCCACGACTGGTTCAGGGCCTGCAGGCCAGCGCGCCTCACGGTGCGGCCAGCGTGGTGAGATTTGTGGCCGATGATGTGAAAAACTTCGTGGGCCTCCATCCCCAGCACGACGACATCACCCTTATCGCCATAGCCAAGACATGAAAAAAACCGAACCCACACCCTCCCACCAACAGCCAGTTGTTCCGGAGGATGCGATCGCTGAAGCCGGGGAGACGCCGGATTTTCAGGCCGAAGCCGCCCGGTTCAAGGATCTTGCCCTCCGTGCACAGGCCGATCTGGATAATTATCGCAAGCGGGCGACCCGTGAAAAGGAGGAGTCGATCCGCTACGCGAACTCCAGCCTTCTCGAAAAACTGCTGCCGGTTCTGGACAATTTCGAACTGGGATTGGAGGCCGCCCGCTCGGCCACGGACACCGCCTCGATCGTCCAGGGAATGGCGATGGTGCAGACCCAGCTTCAGGATTTTTTGAAATCCCAGGGAGTCGAGGCCATCCCGGCTGAGGGAGAGGTTTTTGACCCGGCCCGTCATGAGGCGGTTGCCCAGGAAAACAGTGACAGCGTGCCCGAGGGGCATATTGTCCGCCTGCTTCGCAAGGGATACAAGCTCAAGGATCGCCTGCTGCGGGCCTCAAGTGTCACCGTTTCCAAAGGTTCGGCTGAATGAGCCGCAAGCGCGACTACTACGAGATCCTTGAGGTTGAGCGCTCTTCTTCGGAGGAAGAGATCAAGCGCTCCTACCGCAAGCTGGCCGTCAAATTCCATCCGGACAAGAACCCCGGCGACCATGAGGCCGAGGAGCGTTTCAAGGAACTCGGGGAGGCGTATGACGTGCTCATGGAGCCACAGAAGCGCGCCGCCTATGACCGGTATGGGCATGCGGCATTCCAGCAGGGCGGCATGGGGGGCGCGGGCGGCGGATTCCACGATCCCTTTGACCTTTTCCGGGAAGTGTTCGGTGCGGGAGGCGGCTCGGGAGGGATTTTTGACCACTTTTTCGGTGGCGGCGGCGGAGGGAGCGATTCCTCCGGAAGGCAGCGGGGATCCGACCTCCGCTACGACATGCAGATCACTTTGGAGGAAGCGGCCTTCGGGGCTGAGAAGGAGATCGAAATCCGGAAGCTCGATGCCTGTGAAACCTGCGACGGATCCGGGGCTCAAAAAGGTTCGAAAGCGGTCACCTGCCCGACATGCCGGGGCCGGGGACAGGTCGTCGCCTCAAGAGGATTTTTTCAGGTCGCACAGACATGCCCCCAGTGCCACGGCAGTGGACAGACTATCGAGAAACCCTGCAAGTCTTGCCACGGCGACGGACGTGTCGAGAAGACCTCGCGCGTGAAAATCAAGGTTCCGGCGGGCATCGACAGCGATTCCCGTTTGCGGAGTTCCGGGGGAGGCGAGGCCGGCCTGCGCGGTGGGCCCTCTGGCGACCTCTACGTGGTGCTCCATATCAAGGAGCACGATGTCTTTGTGCGCGACGGAATGGATCTCCGCTGCGAAGTCCCTCTGCCCTTTACCACAGCGGCTCTCGGAGGAGAAATCCGTGTCCCCACGCTCCAGGGGGCGGTAAATCTCAAGATTCCAGCAGGCACCCAGAGCGGGGCGGTTTTCCGTGTCCGCGGCCAGGGCATGCCGGCCCTTCAGAGCTCTGCGCGCGGCGATATCCTCACGCATGTCCAGGTCGAGGTTCCCACGCGGCTCAACCACGAGCAGCGGGAGGCATTGCAGAAATTCTCAGAGCTCTGCGGCGAGGACAACAGCCCGATCCACAAGGGATTTTACGAGCGGTTGAAAGATCTCTTCAGCTGACGGGCGGAGGGGTCGTGCCGATCCACGCGGCGAGGTGAACGTCGCGGACACTCACGCCTGCCGACTCCGCTACCGCGCGGCAGGACTCGAACTCCGGCGAGGCCTGGACCAGGTCTTCGCCAAGAAATCCCAGCTTGATCCTGACAGGGCCATACGGCGTCTCCACGTCACGGAATTCGCGCCGGAGCTTGTAGCGCTTGGCGGTGTGTATACGGACTCCGAACGAGCTTGTCTCGGTGAGGAGGATCCTGGCGAGATCGTCGGTTTTTTCCGGGTGGCAAAGAGCCGTCATGACAAAACCGGGGCGGTTTTTCTTCATCTGGACAGGAGTGAAGAAAACGTCGAGCGCTCCGGCCTGGAAGAGCTTCTGCATTGCTGCCGCGGCAATTTCCGGCGTGATGTCGTCGAGGTTCGTTTCGATCTGTGAAATTTCGTCGGTTTCCGCGCTCTCCGGATCGCCGGTCTGTCCGAGGACGGCGCGGAGAACATTTGGTCGGGGGGGAGTTTCACGTGTGCCCAGCCCGTATCCTGTGCGCTCGATCCGCATCTCGCTGATGGGCCCGTAGCGCTCGCAAAACTCCACGAGCAAAGCCGCTCCGGTCGGAGTGATGAACTCCGACTCCTCGGCAACCTGCCGCAGTGGAACTCCTGAAAGAATTTCAAGTGTCGCGGGGGCGGGGAGAGGGAACCGTCCATGTGCACACTTCACCCATCCGGTGCCCTCGACCGGGACAGCCGCTTCGATGCGCAGCGGGCCGAGAGCATGAATCCCGGCGCAGGCCGCCACGATGTCCGCAATGGAATCCGCCGCACCCACCTCGTGGAACTCCACATCCCCGGTGGGGATGCCATGGATTTTCCCCTCGGCCACCGCGATCCTGTGGAAGACCGAAAGCGCGCGGGATTTCACATCAGGGACCAGCGAGGACTTTTCCAGCAGCTCCCGGATGTCGCGGTAATTCCGCCCGTGCGCATGATCGTGAGTGTGCGAGTGGGACCCGTGGCCATGGCTGTGCGTATGCCCGTGATCGTGCGAATGAGGCTCGTGTTCGTGGGGATGGGTGTGCCCGGGCTCGCAGTGCTTGCTCTCCGGTTTCCGTTCTCCGGTATCCGCGCTCTCTCCATGGCTATGCACCTCAAATTTCATGCCGGCGATATTCTGGCGGGCGCCCTTGTGGAAATGCGCGTGGATTTCGTCTCCGAGACCGAGCGCGGCAATCGCCTTGAGGAAGACGTCCTCTTCCACACCCAGATCACGGAGCGCACCGACAGTCATGTCGCCGCTGATTCCTGAAAAACAATCAAAGTAAAGAATTCGCATGGGAGATGGCTGCGGGAAGAACTAAACCAGAAAGCACCGGTTCATGCAATCGTGCGAAAACCGTCCAATCGCGCCGGGACGGTTCCTTGCAGGATCCTTAAGAAAAAATAAAATGGAAAACCCGAGGAAATTTTCAGGAAAAAACTTGATAAGACGTGCCTGAGAGAGTGCAAGTGTGTCCTCGCAAATGTTCGACCGGATAATCGCCCCCATTCTTTTTCTTTTTCTGCTGACCGGCCAGGCTTCCGCAGCGACTTTCGAGGAACTGAACGCTGCCTTTGGAATCCCCGTCTGGTCAGATGACAATTTGTGGGATGATGACTCCGCATCAGCCGCCGGGCGGCTGGGCTGGCCGCAGGAATCGAAGACTTCCACAGATTCCAGCTACCGCAAATATCCAAGGCCGACCGACCTGGTTCTCGGTGTCAGGCCATATTCCCTGGCGCTCTACGGTGAGAAAGACCGGCCCATCCGCCTGTCGCTGATGTTTGCAAACAAAGGTGACGCGGTGGATCAGGAGCCCGTTGCCGGAGATGCGAAGGCCGAGAGGGAGCAGAAAAAGCAGGCAAAGGATTTCAAGTCGATCATGCAAAAGGATGCCAGGGCAATCTCAGCGGCACTGACCGCCCTGCTCGGCCCGCCGGCCGCGGACCGGTTCGGCCAGGGAAGCCAGACCCGCGAGAGTGTGCAGCGCTGGGATTGGAACGGCCATGCGATCCTGCTCGCTGCGCCGCGTGACGAGTATGTCGCGCTGCGGATCCTCCCGTTGGATGTCGCCGATGCCCAGGGCAAGGCGAGGATTCCCGATGTCGAGTTACGGGAGCGATTGCTCTCCCGCGTGGAAAAACGTCCGAACGGGGATGTGATTCTCAAAGATATGCCGATGGTGGATCAGGGACCGAAAGGATATTGCGTTCCCGCGACCTGGGAACGGGTGATGCGCTACATGGCCATTCCTGCCGACATGTATGTCCTGGCGATGGCAGGAGACACAAGCGCGGGCGGTGGGACAAATATCGCCGCCATCGTGAGCGGAGCCCGGGAGGCGGTCATGCGCGGCGGGCGCAGGCTCGATCCGGAGAATGGAAAACTCTCGGTGCGCACCGTGGCCAAGTATATCAACAGGGGGCTCCCGTTGATGTGGGCGATGTATTCGATGGACTCCGTGAATGACGATCTGAATTCCCGGATGGATCAGCGCAGGGCCATGACCGATCCGCTGGAATGGAAGAAATCGATCGAGCCCGCCCGGAAGGCCGCAAAAAAGATTCCAACCGATGTCAAACAGGGCCACATGTGCATGATTATCGGCTACAATGAAAAAACCGGCGAGATCGCGGTATCCGATTCCTGGGGGCCCCGGTTTGCAGAGCGGTGGATGACCGAGGAGGAAGCGAGTGCGGTCAGTCAGGGGCAGCTCATGGCCATCAACTTCTAACCAATCAAACAATGTCAAACTTTGAAAGCGGGGACGCCCTCGCACTTTATAATGTGGACCGGTGGGGCGGCGGATATTTCGGGGTGAATTCGGAAGGTCACGTCGTCGTCAAACCCAAGCGGAACGGCGAGCAGATCGACCTCATGGAGATCGTGCGCGAGGCGCGCTCGCGCTCGCTCCAGTTTCCGATGGTGGTAAGGTTTCACGATCTGCTTCGCGATCGTGTGGAGATCATCAATACCGCCTTCACGGAAGCGATCGCGGAGATGGGCTACGGGGGTGTCTATCGCGGGGTTTTTCCCATCAAGGTGAACCAGCTTCGGGAGGTGGTGGAGGAGATCATGGATGCCGGTTTGCCATGGCACTTCGGCATCGAGGCCGGGAGCAAACCGGAGCTTCTGGCCGCCCTTTCGTTGCACTCGGATCCGGACAGCCTCGTCATCTGCAACGGTTACAAGGACACCAGTTTCATCCAGAATGCGCTGCTCGGACGCAAGCTTGGCAAAAAGGTGATCCTCGTTGTCGAGAAACTCGAGGAACTCGTCCATGTGCTGCGGGTTTCCAAGGAAATGGCTGTCGAGCCGATGATCGGCCTCCGGGTCCGCCTGCTCTCGAAGGGAGCCGGAAAATGGGCGACCAGCGGTGGTGAGAACGCAAAGTTCGGCCTATCGACGGCGGATCTCGTCGAGGCCAGCGACATGCTCCATGCCGCGGGTCTGGCGCACTGCCTGAACCTCGTGCATTTTCACGTTGGTTCGCAGGTGCCGGATATCCGCACCATCAAGCGCGCCACCCGCGAGGCCGCACGGTTTTACGCGAAGCTCTCGAAGATGGGGCACTCGCTCGGCTATTTGGATGTCGGCGGGGGGCTCGGAGTCGACTACGACGGGTCCCGCACGACCTTCGACAGCTCGACCAACTACTCGCTCAACGAATACGCCCGCGACATCGTCTACACGGTGATGGAAGTCTGCGATTCAGAGTCCGTGCCGCACCCCACGCTGGTGAGCGAGAGCGGGAGGGCGATCGTCGCCCATCACTCGGTGCTCATCGTCGAGACGTTCGGGTCGATCGAAAAAAACAGCCGCAGCGAACCGGTCGTGCCCGCTCCGGAGGATCCGCAGATCGTCAGTGACATCCTCGAGATCCGGAACGATTTCAACAAAAAGAACCGGCTGGAAAATTTGCACGACGCGCAGGAAATCCGGGAGCGCGCGCAGTCGATGTTCGACCTCGGGATGCTCGACCTCCGCGCGAAAGCCCGCGTCGAGACAATCTACTGGCAGATCGCCGAATCGATCGTCGAGATGTTCCGCACGATGCGGTATATCCCGGAGGAGGTGAAGGAGATGGAGATCGCCCTCGGCGACCAGTTCCTCTGCAACTTCTCGGTTTTCCAATCTCTTCTCGACCACTGGGCGCTCGGTCAGCTTTTCCCGGTGATGCCGATCCACAGGCTCAACGAACTGCCCGACCG
>CAZRIL010000111.1:0-18307 GCA_964600115.1 uncultured Chthoniobacter sp.
CCCGCAGGCGTCCATCGCCGGGAAGCGGTCGTCGAGGAAAACGATCTCCTGCCAGGAGCCGAGGAGATCGCACAGGTCGGCCACCACCCGGCCATGCCCGCCTGCCCCAATGATCACGATCCGCTTAGTTCTCATGTTTTGTGCCAGTAAACTTCTCGGCGGTGACATCCGCCGATTGATTCACCCCGCTTCCGAGGATCGCTTTGACCAAGGTGAGTGCGAGGATCTTCAAGTCCAGCCCGAGAGACTGATGGTCCACATACCACACGTCCAGCCGGAACTTGTCCTCCCAGGAGAGGGCATTCCTCCCGTTGACCTGCGCCCATCCGGTGATGCCCGGACGGACTTCGTGCCGGCGGTTCTGTTCGGGGGAGTAGAGCGGCAGGTATTCGACCAGCAGTGGACGCGGTCCGATCAGGCTCATGTCCCCTCTCAGCACGTTCCAAAGCTGAGGCAGCTCGTCGAGGCTCGTCCGCCGCAGGATCCTGCCAAGCGCGGTAACCCGCGGCACTCCATCCGGGGTTTGCGGGTCCCTCTCCAGAGCGGTCGACATCGTGCGGAATTTCATCAGGCGGAAAATCCGGCCTCCCCTCCCGGGCCGGGGCTGGACAAAAAGGACCGGCCTCCCCATCGCAAGCCGGATCATCACCGCAATCAGAAGCAAAACCGGCAAGAGCACAAGCAGAAGGACGGCGGAGACAAAAACGTCAAAAAATCTTTTCATCTCCGGGTTTCAGCGAGGGCCGATGCGTAGAATGCGAGGGTGTTCGCGGTGACCTTCGGCATGGCAAATTCGGTTTCCGCCCTTGTCCTCGCGGCGGCACCCATACGCCGGCGTTCGTTCGGATCGCCCGCCAGGCGAGCCATGGCCTCGGCCAATTCGTCGATCGCTCCGGAGGTGTGAAGCAGGCCGGTCTGCCCGTCGGCAACCGCATCGGTCAGCCCGTAGATCCTGGAGGCAATGGAGGGGATTCCCGCCGCTGCCGCTTCAATGACCGTGGAGCCGAACCCCTCGCGGTGGCTGGGCAAAACAAAAATATCCGCCGCCGCCAAAAAAGTTTCAGGGGTGGTGGTATAGCCAACCCTCACCATGCGGGGACGGGCGGGCGAACGGTCCATGAGCGCCTCCATCGATTCCTCATCCGGCCCCACAACGAGCAGCCACGTGCCGGGAATCCGCTCGGCAACATGCTCAAACGCGATGATCAGCTCCGGGATTCCCTTATCGCGGTTCAGGCGGCCGACGTAGATAAAAACCACGTCCCCGGATGGAATCCCACATTTCTCGCGCAGCGCGTGCCGGGCGCCAGGATCCGGGTGAAATCTGATCGTATCCACCCCGCTGATCGAACCCATCCCGAGCACCGAGGACTTCTCCTCGCTGACCACGCGGTTTTCGATCAAAAACTGCCTCTGCGAAAAGCTGTCCACCAGCACGCGGGTCGCAAACCCCGCCATAATGGTGTCCAGAAGGCGGAGCCCCGTGCGGACGGCACCGGATTTTGTCGCCCACACCTGGCCGGTGAAAGTGTGCACCCGCACCGGGACGCGTGCAAAAAAGGCGGCCGCCATCGCAAGAAGCCCGGCCTTCGGGGTCACCGATTGCACGAGGTCAAATCGCTCGCGCCGGAACAGCCGGTAAAGGCAGACGAGTGCCCAAAGGTCGGCCAGAGGAAGGATTTTCCTCTCGACCGGGACTGGCAGGAACCGGGCCGGAAGCCCGTCCAGAAAATCTCCATTGGGCGCGTTGGCGGCCACAAAAAGATCGTACCGCCCACCGACCTCGCGAATCTGGTCGCGCAGGAACGCCGCAACCGTCATCGGGGACGAGACGACCACGCAAGTCTTGGGTTTCCTGGCCTCAGTATTTTCCATGGCGAATCCGGTAAAATGTCCGGCCGTAAAACTCCCTGAGCGCGAGCTCGGTCTGGCTCAGTGCCCCGGCCGACGGGAGGAAGTCCATGATCGTGACCTGCTTTTCGGAGGAGACCAGGAAGTCTACCGGATAGGGCTCGACGCACAGCCCGGCCGCCTCAAATTGAACCTTCGCCCGCGGCATGTGAAAGGCGGAGGTCACCAGCAGCACCACTGGAGGCTTTCCGCTTTTGTCGGACCCGGCAGCCGGACGGCCGGCTAATAGAACTGCCACAGCCGCTGCCTCGTCGGAAGTGTTAAAAACTTTCCCGGTTGTCAGCACCGCCTCGGCGGGTATTCCAAAGCCGCGCGCAAACCCGACAAGTATCTCGCCCTCGGTGGGCGCCGAGGGCTCCCAGGGAGCCGCACCGCCCGTGAAAACGATCAGCGGAGCCTTGCCGGCCTGATACAGTTCGACTCCTCCAAAAAAGCGGTCGGCGTCGGTCCACTCACTGACCTTCGCAGAGCCCGGAGCAAGGACCCTTCCCCCGCTCAGCACAACAATCGCATCGGCAGCCGGCGACGCCTGCGGAGCCTCCCTCACCGCACCGCCTTCGATGAGCTTGAGCGCCTGCCGCCCAACCAGCGGGATGCTGCCGATGTAGAGCACCGCAAACGCCGCAACGATCAGGGCCCGCCGGCGGGCAATCAGCCCGGCGGCGAGCAGGATCAATGTCACCCCGATCGGCAACAGAAAGACCGGCAGGATTTTTGCGAGGTAGATCATCGCGCGACCTCCGGGGCGTTGATCAGGCTCCGGCGCCAGACAAAAACATGGAGGGCGACCAATGCCAGGATGCCCGTCACGGCGCTGGCAACCTGAGTCCCATTCCCGGATGTCATCGCGAAGGAAGCCCATCCCCAACCGGCCCACGTCAGGAGCAAAATCCACGGGATCGTCGGGCTCATCCCGCATTGCCTGGCCATCGCGCAGGCCAGGTAGAGCGTTCCGACGACGGTGGCCCCGAGCGAAGCGTAAGCAATCCCAAGAATGCCGAGGGTCGGGACGAGGAGAGCGCTTGTCGCGCAGCTCACGGCCAGCGCCACGGCGGACGCAAGCACGGTGCGGGAGGATCTCTCCGTCACCGCAGCCGCCTTGAGGGTGATCGCCCCAACCACCAGGACTGGAAGCTGGATGACTCCGATCCGCAGGACCTGGGCAAGCACCTGAACCTGGCTTTCGCTCACCCGGGCTCCTCCCATCAGCGCCGCAACCACCGGCTCCGAAAACCCGGCCACTCCGAGCATCACCAGCCCGCCGGCCCACGTCGCCCCAAGCAGGAGGAAGACAAAATAGCTCCCGGTCTGCGGCCGGGTGCTCCGGGCAATCGTCCGCGCCATGTGGGGCAGAAGGACCGTCGTCACAGCCGCCACCACAAGGCCGTTAAAAAGCAGGATCATCTTGCTGGAAAGCGCCCATCCGGAAACCCCTCCATCCCCGGCCATGCCGGCAAAGAAGTAGTTCACCGGGGACGTCGCTGCCGTGAAGAGGGCGGCAAAAACCAGCCAGCCATAAGCGCCAAAGATCGGCCGTGTGGATTCCGGAGTCCCCGTCGGTGACGGCCGCAGAACGATCCCCTGGCGCAGGCAGAGGATGGCGACGATCACCGCATTGGCGAGGGTGCCGAGCACCATTCCGAGAATCGCGTAGATCGGCAGAAGTCCGGGAGGAGCTAGAAGGATCGCTCCAATAGCACACGTCGGGACAGCAAGCTGCGCCAGGGCGGAATCCTGGAACCGGTGAAGCGCGTTAAGAACTGAATTTCCCACGACGGTCCAAGCGCTCAGCAGGACGATCGGCGTGAACAGCCGCAGCAGCGTGGCCCCTTCCACGATCTGCCGGGGATCGTCGCTTCCGAGGATCATTCGCATGGCGGGCGCAGCAAAGAGAAAGGCGGCGACCGCGCTCGCCCCCATGATCAAGCTCGCCCAAAAGAGGATGCTGCGGATGAAGCGCTGCCCTTCCGCAGGATCGGCCCTGGTCCACAGCTTGACAAACGGCATCGTGATCGCATCGGAGATCGGGATCGACAGGCAGTTGACAAAAACCATGGGCAGCATCATCGCGGAAAACAGCGAATCCATGCCGGTGCTCAAGCCGTTGGCATGGACAAGAAGAAGGTCGCGCGCCAGAAAGCCGAGGTAGCCGACAAACGTGATAAGCATCGTCAGCGCGCCTGACGCGGCGAGCGAGGAGAGGTTCAGCCCGGGGCTTTCTTCGCCGCTTGTTTCCGCCAGCGCGCCGGGGATCCTGTGCGCCGCATGGTGGAAGTGTTCGACGCGTGAGAGGAAGCCGATCGCCAGGCTTGCCCAGCCAACCGCCCCGCCAAGAAAAAGAAACATCCAGATCCCGTATCTGAGCCGGTAGAGGGTTCCGACATTCGGGTTCGCATAGTCGAGAACGACGAGGATCACCGCAGAAAATACCGCGCCGGCAAGGAGCTCGCGGCTGGGGTGCCGGACGGCGAGCATGATCAGGCCCATAAAAAAGACATACCAGATCGATGTCTCGATCGCGGCCGCCAGCCGGGGGAGCGAGACCCGCTCGCTCCAGGAATCCGGGAACGGCGCGAAGAGCCCGACAAACAGGGCGCGGGGCGTGTAGGCCAAGGCCCCGGCGACGTCAGAGGGTATCCGGTGCTCATCGATCCCGGATCCCGCACCAACAGACTGAGCATAGCGGATGAAGTGCACCCTAAGCTCGGAAACGCGACGGAATATCCCGTCGATGGATTTCGGCAGTCCGGGGGTTGGGCGCCATTTCCACTTCATGACTTCAGGGCTCGCTTGCCCTCCCATCTCGGCAGCTGTGAGCACGGTATCAAACGCCGTCCGCGCGCTGGAAATCTTCGACGTTCCCACGGCCGCAGCAAACATCAGGCAGACAAAAACCAACGTGAGCCCGAACGAGGGGGCGCAGGCCCTCCGGTTTTTGCAGATCATGAGCCAGCCGAAGCTGGCCGCCCACGAGCAGGCAAAGGCGGCGGCTGCTATCATCGTGAAATACGGGCGGAAAACCGCGATCAGGACGACCCCTGCGCCCGCAAGCAGGAACATGCGGAGGACAGCGCCCGTTGTCTCCCCCGGCCGCTGAAGGCGCAGCCAAGCGTAGAGCATCATGAGAGTCCCCGCGATCGCAAAGGCATCCTTGTGGTTTTGGCCATACCAGAGCAGGGCGGAGGGGAAGGCGACGAAGGCGATGCCAGCCGCCAGCCCGCCGAGTCGGCCGGGCTTGCCAGGCCAGAGCAATGGGCCGATCAGCACCAGCATGAGCGCGCCGGTCGCATGGGCGGCCGCGTTGAGCGGAATGAAGGCGGCCGGCTCCGGGCCGAACCATGCGTAAAGGGCCGCGAGGACCCCGACATTGCCGGTGAACCCGGTCGGGTAGAGCATCCATTCGGACCATCCGGATTCCTTGATCTTGTCAGCCAGGGCGGCCGCCGCCTGGTGGAAAATGATGGCATCGTTCTTGAGCAGCCCATGTCCCGCATGCATCTCCGGCACCATCGGCAGCAACAGCTTTTGCATCGCCAGAGCCAGTAGGCAGGAATAGACGAACCCGAGGGTCCAGAATAGGAGCAGCCTCGGACGCTCGCCGCCGGCATCGGGAGGGCGAGTGCGGGGATCCGCGATCTGGCCTCCGCCCCCACGGCTAAGATCCCGGCCGGGAGTAAAGGATTTCCAGTAAGCAAGGAACCGGCCGTCTTCACCCGGGCCTTCCAGCAATTGCACGCCGTGCCGGGCTGCCAGGCCCGCTGCGGCGAAGAGGTCGCGGAGGATCCGCGTCGCGGTGGCGAGGACGGCCAGGACGGCGAAGAGATACTGCCCGCGAGCGGTAAAATGCGCGACCTGAATCTGGAGCAAGGTCGTGCGCGTGCGAAGCCGTTTGCCCCACCGCCACCGCCCGGGCATCCGGTAGGCGAGCAATGGCTCAGCCAGGACGTGGAACCGGCTTTCTTTGTGGCTTCTCAGGAGCAGTTCCTGATCCTCGCAGAAATAAGGCCCCGGCGATGCGTAGCCGTGCTTTTTAAACCAGGCAAGCGGCCCCATCCACGTCGGGTGCGGGATGTAAAATCCTGTCCATGGCCGCCGGCAGAGCTCCTCGTGAGAGGCCGCAAACGGGAGGCTGCCGTTGATCTTGCCGCCCTCATCGATGGTCACACATTTTGTGCCGAGCAGATCCGTTTCCGGGTGCGCGGAGAGGTAGGCGAGCTGCCGCTCAAACCGCTCGGGATGGCAGATGTCATCCTGGTCCATCCGGGCGAAATATTTTCCCCGGGCCAGCGAGACCGCCTGGTTCAGGCGCGCGGCGAGGCCATGGTTTTCGCCATCCCGGATCACCCTGATGCGAGGGTCTGTGATGTCGGCAATCCTCTCAATCGCCCCGTCGGTGGACCCGTCGTCGAGGACCAGAAGCTCCCAGTCGGTAAACGTCTGCCGGACAACCGAGAGCACCGCCTCGCGGAGAAAATCTCCGGCGTTGTAAACAGACATTCCAACCGTGAGGAGCGGGGGTTGGGACACGTCGGATGGATGGCCGGGAATGTCCATCATGGCCGCTGTGCCAAAAAATCTGCCAGCTGGCTGCCGACAACATCCGGGTGGTAGGTGGAGTTGGCGGCCCGCAGTCCCTCGCCGCTCAGCTTTTCCCATTCCTGCGGATCGCGCATGATGGCGTCTAGCGCACGGGAGGCTTCCTTCTCGGATCTCACCCCCTGGCCTCCCGGCAGGCGCGGGATGCAGCCGCAAGCCCGCGCGACGAATGGCGTTCCTTTGGCCATGGCATCCAGGAGGACGAGCGGCTGGCACTCGGTGTGGGATCCGGAAATCATGGCCAGAGACCGGCCGTATTCCTCCAGGAGAACATCTTTCGGGGTGTTCTCGTGAAAGACGACCTGGCCGGCCTCAAGGCCGAGCCCGGTCGCCAGCCGGCGCAGGTGGCTCGTAAAATCCGTGAAACGGGGTCCGTGGATGTGGAGGGGGAAGCGCGTCTTTGCCTCCGAACCTGCATAAGCACGCAGCGCAAAATCGTGGCCCTTGAACCAGTCGTAGGATCCGACGGCGATCAGCTGGTTGCGGCCCTGCAGAACGGTGCCTGAAGGCTCGGCGAGCGGCAGGCAAAGCCGGGAAAAGGCATTCGGGATCACGGCGAACCGCTTGCCGATCCTCCGGGCCAGCCGCAGGTCGTCAAAGCGCGAGTCGCAGCCCTGGTCCGCAACGAAGATCAGGCCGTCGAGGCTTCTCATCCGCTCCGGCATCCGCCGCATGTATGGCCGCCAGGCAAGATACCTCAAGCTGGAACGGATTGGCTGCCGCCGCAAAAAAAGATTCGTTGAAACGCAGTTGCTGTAGAGAAATTTCCGCCCCCGGATCGACGGCAGGATTTTCAGGGGGATGTCGGTCGACCAGGTCTGCCAGGCATTAAGAAGGATGACATCGAAGTCGGCGTCGCAAAGAAACTTTTGATAGCCCGTTACATCCCCGCGAAGCGGCTGCAGGATCGAGTCGGAACCGCTCACCGCGAACTCTTCGACCGTGGCTCCCGAATCCGGATCCTGACGTCGGGCCTTTTGCGCTCCCCCCGTGGCAACCGTCACGGAATGCCCGCTGGCAGCAAGCGCGATCACCTGCTGCTGAACGGCGTTGCCAAGCCCGCTGTTGTATGGCGGGTAGGTCGGGGTCGTTGCGAGGATTCTCACTGTCGGCCCGGCCCTCCGCCCGGCAGTGCGTTGAGCTTGCTGAGGTCGGCGTAGATCTCAGGCACGTTGGTTTTCGTAGGGGCATCCGCGCTTGTGGTGACATCGGCCATCGTCAGCCCGGAATCCGAAAGCAGTTGCTCCAATAGCTTGCTCATCGTCACGGGAAATCCGCTCCCGACATGATAAACTTCTCCGGACCGGCCATGGTCCATGATCCGCGCATAGGCGCGCACCGCGTCCCCGACGGGGAGGTAATCCCGGCGTGAGGACAGCGAGTGCAGCTCAATCCTGGCCTGCAGCCCCTGCCGGACGCGCTCGATCTGCTCGGCGACCCGGCCGGGAAACAGGTTTGGCGAACAGCCGGGGCCAAAGAGGTTGAAGGTCCGGGCCATGACGACGTCCATGCCGGCCGACCTGTGATAATATCCCATCAGCATCGTCTGCATGGCCTTTGTCACCCCGTAGATCGTCACCGGATGCAGCGGGGCGGTTTCGGCCACGGGGCCTTCGGGAGGGGTTCCATATTCGGCGGCGCTGCCGATCAGCAGGACCCGGCATGCGGGATCGTGCTCGCGCACCGCCTCCAAAACATGGCGCGTCCATCCCACATTGGCCGGAAAATCTGACTCCCAAACATTTGTGAATCTCCCGGCGCAGTGGAAAATTCTGGATGGCCGGAGCCGGCTGATGGCCTGGCGGACCTGGTCCGCGTCGGCCAGATCGAGGCCCATGATCCCGTCCCCAGCCTCCCTTCCGGCTGCGATGACTTTCCCCTCGTTCTGGCCCCGTAGAAAGCCCACCAGGTGCCGGCCCGTAAATCCGGCGGCGCCGGTGACGAGCGTGCAGGTTTTCATGGCCCCTCCTGATCCCATCAGAGCCCCCACTGCTCCTTGAGCCTCGCGAAATCGCTATTGGCAAGGTCGTAGTCCTCCGGGCGGCCGATATCCAGCCAGTATCCGGAGAAGGGAACAGCCTCGATCTTCATGCCGGCGCGGATGCCGTCGAGCATGAGGTTGTCGAACCCGTAAACCGCCCCGCGAGTCAGCGCCGAGATGACAGTGCGGTTGATGCAATAGACGCCCATGCTCACATCAAAATGGAACACCGGCTTCTCTTCGAATCCCGCAATCCCTCCATCGGCCCCGATGTGCAGCACCCCGAAATCGCTGTTCACCGACCGCTTGTATGTCGCGACGGTTACCATGTTCTTCTGCGCGATATGGCGCTCGAGCAGCGCCCGGAAATCGAGGTCGCAGAGGAGGTCGCCGTTCATCACCAGAAAATTTTCCGGAAGGTCATCGATAAGCGTGAGCGGGCCGATCGTGCTGAGCGGGGATTCCTCGAGCGAGTAGTCGATGTCGACCCCCCACTGCGACCCGTCGCCGCAGAACGCGCGGATCAGGTTTGCCTTGTGGTTGACGGCGAACGTCAGCCGGGCGAATCCCGCCTTGGCGAGCTGGCGGATGATAACCTCGATGATCGGCATCTCCCCGCCGACCGGCACCAGCGGCTTGGGGAGAGTGATGGTGTAAGGCCGGAGCCGCGTCCCTTTTCCGCCTGCCAAGATGATTGCTCTCATAGCGAAATATGTATCCTCAGAGGTTGTAGATCCCAGCCTTGTAGCGCGCGAGGTTCTCCGGGATCCGGAACCAGGCGATCGTCTTCTCCAGGCCCTCGTGGAGGCCGACGCGCGGAGCCCACCCGGTCAGAGCGCGAAGCTTTTTGTTGCAGCCCAGCAGGCGCTCAACCTCCGAGTTTTCCGGGCGAACCCGGTCCGCATCGGTGACGATTTCCGCCTTAGGGTTGATCTGCATGATGAGCTCGCGAGCGATGTCACCCACCGAATGCTCGACCCCGCTGGCCAGGTTGATTTCCTCTCCGATCGTTGCATCGGCTTCCATGGCGGCGATATAACCGGCAGCGGTATCTTCGACGTAGTTCATGTCCCTTGTCGGGGAAAGGCTTCCGAGGCGGACCTCCGTTTTCCCGGCCAGCAGCTGGGTGATGATTGTTGGGATGAACGCGCGCGCGGATTGCCGGGGGCCGTAAGTGTTGAAGGGGCGGAAGATCGTGACCGGCAGGTTGAACGATCGGAAAAATGACTCCGCAAGCCGGTCGGCAGCTATCTTGGTCGCGCTATACGGGCTCTGCCCCTGAAAAGGATGGTTCTCGTCGATCGGAACATACCTGGCCGTCCCATAGACCTCCGAGGTTGATGTCACGATGAGCTTTCCGAGGCCTTGGCTCCGCGCTGCCTGCAGGATGTTCAAGGTCCCCTTGACGTTCGTATCCACATACGAATCGGGCGAGTGGTAGGAGAACGGGATTGCGATCAGTGCCGCAAGGTGGAAGGCGGCGTCACAGCCTTTCAGCGCCTCGGCGACACCGTGCGGGTCGCGGATGTCGCCGGCAAAAACATCGAGCCGGGCTAGCGTTTCCGCAGGGAGCGAATCCAGCCAGCCCCACGAATTAAACGAGTTGTAGCAGACGAACGCCCTTACGTCAGCCCCCCGCTGCAAGAGAGCCTCGACGAGGTGGCTCCCGATAAATCCGTCAGCCCCGGTAACGAGGAACTTTTTTCCAGTGCATTTCATAGGTTGGTCGCGTTTGTTTAAATTCTCAACCAGCCCGAAGGTATCAGGTCGGCCGTATTTTTCCCGGGTGCCTTGAACCAGTTTTGCGGAGCCACCACCCGCTTATCCGGCGGGCCCCCGAGCCAGGCTGCCCACCAGCTCAGCGAGCTGTTGGCGATCACGAAATTCCGGCAGGCCGCCATCAGGTGGAGGTCAAAGTGCACATCTCCCGGCGGGTTGACATCCACAAACGTCGTCGGGATCTGAGCGGAAAAGTTTGCCCGCGCCCAGACGGGGTCATCCGAGAAGACAAACCCGTGCGGGCGGGCAAGCCCGGATGTCGCCAGGGCGACCCCCTTCGCATAGTAGTCGGGCGGGCAGAGCTCGTGGACCCGGGCGGTCGCCGGATCGCTCACGTAGTCGCCACGCCGGATGTGGATGCCGACCGCATCAGTCGACAAGATCTCATCGCGGATGCCCAGGCATGCCCGGGGCAGTTCGTCGCGGAGCTCAAAATCCGAGGCGATCACATCCCGGCAGGTGTCAAAATACCGTTCGCTCTGCCAGTATCCCTCGAGGTAAACCGGATTTTTCAGCTCCAGAAATTTCGAGCTGAAATGGAAGTGGGGCTCGCGAAAAATTTCCACCCCCATCCGCGTCCTCCCCCACTTGCGCGAGATCCGGCTCTCCAGGGATTTCAAAACATCCGGAACCGGCAGTTCGCAGGACTGGACTTTTGCCTGGATTAAAAAATTTCCCAGCCCATACGGGCGGTTCTTGTGCCCGGGGAACCAGGTGGAGTCGAGGACAAGAGGCGCGCCGAGGCGGAGGGAGAGAGCGCGCCCGGCTGCGTATTGAAACATCTGGTTTCCAAGCCCGCCCGAGAGCCCGACGGTCACCGCAGGACTCATCGCCACTGCCATTTGCTCTCCTCCCGTGCGGCTTCGGTTTTCGACATTTTAAGGGCTCGCCGGATACACAAGCGTCATCCCGGGTAGCCCAGTGCTTGTGATGACGGTGCGGAACCTCGCGGGGTCAGCCACCCCGGAGAGAACATCCCTGACCGCCTCGAAGGGCCCGATGTTATAGCCCGACACGGCGGATTGGTAAAACGTATCGTGCAGGAGGATGACCGGATTTTTCACCGTTTCCAGGATCGCCGCCAGCTCGCGCTTGACCGACGCATAACCGTGATCGCCATCGATAAAAAAGAGCGCTTGCCCGTCGGCGGGCATCGCGCGGGCAATCCCGAGCGAGGTCTCCAACCCGTCCCCCAAATGCAGCGTCACGCCCGCCTTCCCCCTCACGAGCTCCCCACGTCGGCTGCCCGGATGCTCGACATGACCGACCTCAGGCGGCAGGTCGATCGAGTGGATCTCAAGCGGGATGTTAAACTGCCGCGCCGTCTCAAAAAAGATGCGGGCGGACGATCCGACGTTCGTCCCCCACTCAAAAACATGAGTCGGCCGGAACCGGCAGACGGCACCCGCCATCAGCATCAGCTCGTTGAGCGGATAGGGATGCACCCCGACAGCCGGCACGAGCCGCTTGAGAACGAACTCCGAGAGGATCCAGTTGTTGACCTCATACTCGCTCCCGCCCGGGTTCGGAGCCGCCTCGGCGGCCGATCGCGTCAGCGGGATGCAGAACAGTTTAATCAAAGATTTTATCATGGTATGAAATGGCCCCCGGGGTCAGCGGGGAGAGCCGGCAGCACCGGAAGGATGCACGCGGAAGTGCAGAAGAAATATACCAAACCACCCGGTGCCAAGGCGAGCCGGAACTGCCTTCACCGGGAGGGCGTAACAGCCATGACCGACGACTTTGCAGGAAAGAGTGGCATGGGCATCCTGCCCAGGCACAAAAACCACCGCATCGGCAGGATGCCGATGCCACTTAAATGAAAAGCATTGCGGCTAAACCCTGCCTACGACGTGCCTGGGCGGAACGGCGGATGGGATCCGAGAAGCTTATTTTTCAGGAGCAAGGCTGGTCGGAGAAGGTAATCGGAGAGGAAGAAGGCCAGTGGGTAAGCGGACCGGTACTTTCTGCGGATCTCCTCGATCTCGCGCAGGCCGAGCTCCATCTGCCGCGTGGAGATCGTGTCGGAATGGAAGTGGTAAACCGAGAGCACATCATCCGTCTTCCAGACCTTTTCTTTGTTGAGGATCCGAAACCAGAAGTCGTAGTCCATCACGACCTGATATTTTTCGTCGAAATATCCGTTCCGCTCAAAAACCGATCGGGAGATGTAGGTTGACGGATGGGCGATCGGATTTGAATAAAACATGATGACCGGCATGCAGGCCTTGGTCACCAGACGCTTGAGCGGGTTTTCCGGCCAGGTATGCGTCAGGGTCGGATGCCCGGTGAGCCGGCAGTTGCCGACCACGACGGCCGGGCGATGGCTCTGGAACAAGGCATGGACCTTGGCAAGAACCTCGCTGTCAGCCAGGCGGTCATCGCCATGAAGATGAAGAAGGACACCTCCCCTCGCCAGCTCAATCCCCTGGTTCATCGCACGCGTCACCCCCGCCGCTGGCGACTGGACGACCCGCACCCGTCCGCCGGCCCGCGCGGAATATTCGCTCAAAATCTGCGCGGTCGCGTCGGTCGAAAACGCATCGATGAAGAGGTGCTCGTAGCTGCCGAAACCCTGCTCCTCGACCGAGCGGATACAGGCCCGCAGGCTCTCGCCTGCATTGTACGTGCAGGTGATGATGGTAAAGTAGGGAGTGGTCATTCCAGCACCTTCAATGCGCCCCCGCCGGGCCTGGCAACACCTGCTTTCCGGAGGGCGTCAGGAGCCGGTTTCCAAAAGCAATGCACGGCCGCTCGATAAGGTAGTAGGTGACGGATGAACACACGACGGTCGCCACAACAAGATAAGGAAAAAACCCGCAGAAAAATAAAAACCCATAGCTGCCCGTAGCGGGGAACGGGTAGAGCCCGTGCCTGGCGATGCTGTCGATGGAGGCAAGGATCGCGAAGTGCCAGAGGTAAGCGCTGAAGCTGATCTTGCCGAGGTATCGGATCGGCGCACTCACGAGCAGCTTCGAGGCTCCGCCGGCAAGGCCGAGCGCAAACCCGCCAAAACAGATCGCGTAGAGAACGAACGAAACGACCTCGAACCGGCCGGTCGATATCGGGCTGAGCGCCAAGGTCAGGATCCCGGCTAACGATGCGGCTAAGATGAGGCGCGCTGTAGACACGGAAAATTTCCCGAGCCCATCGCTGACGGCAAGATACACGACGAACCCGACGATGAAGACGGGAAGCTGGGACGGGAACCAGAGGGTTAAGAAGGTTGCGACCAGGTAATCCGGGACTCCTGGCCAAAGGCCTTCGCGGAGCGACCAGAAGAACAGCCACACGGCAGGTGCCGCGACCGTGGCGACGACGAGGGCCGAGAGCGCGGAAACCCATCCTCGAATGATCATCATCAGGGCCGGAAAGATCAGATAAAATGTCATCTCCACCGCGATCGACCACCCGCCGTGCACCACGCTGTGGATAAATTCCGGATGCCACCCGTGCAGGAAGAGCCCGCTCAGGAACACCTGCCCCGGCCCGATTCCATTGGGGGCAAAATACCGCGGCCCCCACCCGTCGCTCCAAAGAAAAAAGGCGATGCCGAGCCAGAACATTGGCGCGATGCGGAAGAACCGGCGGACATAAAACCGGAGGGCCCCATCGTTTCTCGTGTACCATGACATCATGAGCGTGAGGGCGCTCGCGACGAAAAACAGCTGCACCCCCCTGGCTCCCTGGTTTACGACGGTCCGCCCTACTCCGGCCCAATCGGGAGCCGCCGACGCGGCATGGACCGCCATCACGGCAAGGATCGCGTAGCCGCGGAGGGCGTCAATATACCCGAATCGCCTCGTCTGCATTACCTGACGGCCCGTTCCCCGCTGCAAAGCTTCAGTATGATCTCTTGGTACTCGCGCGCAAACTGCATTCTTTTTTCTGAATAATCCCGGGAAAGTTCCAGCCCCTCCCTGCTGTCGCACCCGCTTCCGGCGCCTGTTTGCACCTGCAACATCATGTCCGCAAGCTGGCGCGGATCCTTCGGGTTGAAGAAGATCCCCCTCGGCGGATTCTGCTCGCGGTGCACCGGGAGATCCGAGAGCAGGAGGGTCTTGTCCAATGCCTTCGACTCTTCAACCGTCGTACTCCAACCCTCGCAAAACGACGGGTTGATCACCGCCAAAGAATGCTGCATGAGCGAAAGAAGATCCCCATAGGGAACGATCCCGAGCACGCGGAAGTTCTCCGACAGGCCGGCCTCCGCCACGGAGGACATCAGCTCCTCGTAGTGCGCAGGGTGGCGGTGATCATGCGTTTTTCCGGTCGCAAGGACGGTGGCGGACAGCCCGGTTTTGCGAAGTTCGCCGAGCGCATCGACGACAACCCGGTGGTTCTTGTGTGCCCAGAACTGGTTGGGCAGATAAAAATACGGGCCTTGAAATCCATATTTTTGTTTCAGATCCGCCAGGGATGGCAACGATCCGCAGGCGTCGACCTCTGGGACAAAATGCAGGACCCTCGATCGCGAAAGAGCTTCCGGAACGAAGCGCCCAAGGTCGTCCTGCGCCGCCGCGCTGCTGACAATCAGCCGATCGCAGTGGTCGGTGAGAAGGCGGACAGCCTCGCCTCGCCGCACGATATCCTCCGCAGTGAAGAGGTCCGGCAGGTGAAGAAACTGGAAGTCCGGGATCCACCCGACTGTCTTGATGCGCGTGCCGCGAGAGAGGGCACCGGAGTAGTGGGAGAGGACATCCACCCCGTGGCCTCTGAGCATGAGCTCTAGAGCCGGGTCGCGCTGGCCGAGCACCTTGCGGACTGCGCGGCGCAGGATTCCGGAGGGCGACCGGGGGTTGAGGAGGGAGGATCGGACGACCCGCATCGACCCGAATTGCTCAACGACACCCTCCGCCGCCTCCGTGCTGACAAAGAGGACCGGTTCGATCTTGGGCTCGGGGAGGAGCCGAAGCGCGGAGAACAGGCTGCGGTAGTAGTTGATCCCCCCGAGCCAGTCGGAGACTTCCAGAACAAAACCGACTCGAATCACCCTAGGCTTGTTTGAACCACCCGACATAGCGCTTGATCCCTTCGTCCAGCGGGGTTTCAGGTTGCCATCCCCAGCTCCTGGCGATGGCGATGTCGGCCTCGTATCCCGGGGGATCGCCAGGCCGTGACTGCCCGCTGAAGACGGGGGGCTGCCCGACACCAAATTCCTGGAACACGGCGGCGAGAATGTCGCGAACCGCCACCCCCCTGCCGCTGCCTCCATTCACAATCGGGCAATCGCGCCCGGCATGCGAGGCGGCGAGAAGAAGCAGGCGCGCGGCATCGTCCACATGCAGCCAGTCGCGCAGCTCATCGCCCGATCCAAAAAATGAGTGCTCTCCGGATCCCATTCGGGAGCAGGCATCCCAGATCAGCTGCTTTCTCAACCCCTCCCCGTAGACGGAAAAATACCGGATGATCGCGACAGACACCCCGAAATTAGTCGCGTACGATTGGCACAGGCGTTCCGCGAGATGCTTATGGACACCATAGTGGGACATCGGATTCCGGGCATCCGTCTCCTTGATCGGCAGAGTTGCGGCATTTCCATACACGGCCGCGCTGGAGGGATAGATGACTTTTGTCCCGGGTGAATGGAGCCGGACATACTCCAGAACGGCGGCCGTGCTGGAGACCGTGCGCTCATAATCCTGCAGCGGATGACTCATCGAAAACGCCACCGACCCGCTGCCCGCGCAGTGAGCGATGATATCGGGCTCGCGGCCATACGTCACCAAGGCATCCAGATGCACATCCGAGGGATGCCAGAACGTGACGCCATGTTTTGAGAACCCGGCGCGATCCCAGGCACCATGGCCGATTCCTGTGACCTCATACCCGGCGGTGGCAAACTGCCGGGCCACGTGCCGCCCGATAAACCCGTGCGCCCCTGTCACTAATGCCGTCTTTTTCACATGAATGATTCCTTTCGACGAACGATCTCAGGCGACATCAACCAGCGGCAGTTTTTCCAGGAGGGCAACCTCCTGCTCGTATGTCAGAAACGCCAGCCGCCCATCCGGCGTCCGCGATTCGCTGAAGTGGTTTCTGGTGAATCCCTCCTCGGCGGCCATCTCGCGGAGGGGGGCCACCATGAGGTCGCGGCGGACAAAAAACGCGTTGTTCCCGGCGGAATTTGTTCCGACGAACGCGTATCCCTTCTCGTTCCCGAGCTGGCAAAGCGCCTTCAGCGAGGCCCCATAGTAGATGTGCGAATCATGCGCCTGCTCGCGCGTGAAGGCGGGGTCGTAGGGGACCGTGACCGCCCGATCAATTCCGAAACGTGCATTGTATTCGATCACGACGATCGCGGGGCTCACCACGGAGATTTCTTTCCAGATCCAGTAGTCGTTGCCGTCGATGTCGATCGAGAGGAGCCCGATTTCGCCGGTGATTCCATTGCTGGAAAATATTCCGTTGATGTTGTCGCGGGTGATGAACGTGCAATCCGCCTTCAGGTTGTACTGCCAGTAAATCGGATCGTTTTTTATGTAGGCGATGTGCGCGGGGTTTCCGTCGATCACCAGCCCCCGCCAGCCGCTGGTCATCAGAAGAAAGCGGGTGTTGGACTCCGTGTAGTTAGTCACCCCGAACTCGATAAATGTTTTTTCCTTGGGGTCGATTGCAGCTGCCAGGGCTTGGAGGATCCCATCCTCGCCCCACTGGGAAAACGCCCGGAACTCGCGGGTTACCAGCCGTCCGTCCCACGCGCCCGTGAGCTGCCTTCGCTCGATGCGCCCGAGGGCCTCCTGAATCTTGTGGATCCGGGATTGCATGTCGATGATTCGGCCGACAAGAGATTGTATCCAGGCTATTGGTTTCATAGGGAGTGATCGGAAGGGTAGGAGTTGTTGTCAGGCACCGGGAGCATGGGCTTGAGGAATACCATGGCTCGGCCGGAAGGGCCATCGCCTTGGCATCCGTTTCAGGAGCGGCTTTTCAATCAGGCTGTAGCCAAGGCAGCCCGCAGTCGTCGCAATCAGTGTGACCAGCACGAAGTCCAGAACGGTTCCCTTTTCCGGGGAGGGTTTAAACATCGGGACCAGCGCGACGATCACCACAAAGTGCGTGAGGTAGATGGAGTATGACGCGTCGCCCAGATAAACCCCCGCTCGCCTGATCGGATCGAGGTTCACGATCTGGCCACTTTCCAGCAGGGCCAGCCCGAGCACGATCAAAAAAAACGGGATCCCGAACTGAAGGGGTTCGAATTTTCCGAAGATCGAATAGTCCGCGTGGGCGTTGAACCAAGCCAGGGACAGGAGGACGAGGCCGGAAGAGACGAGCCCGAGAGCCGCCGGACGGCCCCACCTGCGGCCCGACGTTTTTGCGAGATATCCTGCGAGGCAGCCAAGCAGAAATTCGAGGTTCATCGGGTTCGTGGCAACATTCTGAATCGGTGGCCCAGCCGGGATTTTTCCGGCCAGCGAACAAACAATGGCGATCAGCCAGACAACGACCACCATGAGCGAAATCCATGGCCGCACGAGCAGGGCGATTCCAAATATGAGGTAGAACAACATTTCGTAGGTCAGCGTCCATGCCACGGGAATCACCGGCATATTCCCGGATGCCATATCGGTTGGCCAAAGGGTAAGGGATTGGACGATCGTCCACGGTCCATGGCCGGTCCACGTGACGAGGTTTTTGGATAGCACCGCCCACGCAAGCAGCCCGGCCGAAAGCACGAGGAGCGTATAGACCCAGTAGATCGGGTAGATCCTCCGGATCCTCTTATATACATAGGGCCAGAAACTCGAGGGGTCTCCCACCTGGTGGAAGTGGGCCTGGAAAATAATGAATCCGCTGAGCACAAAGAAGAAGTGCAGGCCGGACCATCCGATCAGAAGAACCCCGTCGAACAGGGCGGGATTGACGAGAAGGTTCGCGTGGCAGACGAGCACGAGAAGGGCGGCAATTCCCCGCGAAATTTGAATATTGTAAAGCATGCTCGGCTGCGGGGCTGCCCCGCTGGACATTTGGTCGCGCTTAACGGCCGGCAGAATTTGCCGCCTGAAGCAACCGGACTGTGGCCTCCACGCCGGCGCG
>CAZRIL010000112.1:0-18264 GCA_964600115.1 uncultured Chthoniobacter sp.
TTATCTGGCGTTTGAGATTCTGGAGCGAGTTGGGTTGATCAAACTTCGGCGAAACAACCAGGGATTGGATAAAGAGAACAAGGGCGGCGATTCCGATACATGCTCCCAATCCCGCCAGAAATTTGAAGCGCCTCCATCGACCACCCCGGATATCATGAAAAATGAAGCTGCTCTTTGGCATATTTCCCATGTGTTGCTACTGCTGCGGGATGCAGGATCCTCCATCCGCCAAGACTGTGCGCAAGCGGACAGGGTTCAATTCCTTCGGCGTCTTTTTTTCTTCGAGGGCGAGCCATGCTGCGACACCCGCCGCTTCGCCGGTTTGGTTCATGTTGACCATCACCCGCACCCCGCCGAAGGCCTCGCGTTCGGCATCGATCAAGCGTCCCGCAATCAGCAGGTTTTCAGCCTCATCCGGGATCAGTGAGCCAAAGGGAATTTCGTAGTAAAGCGGACTGCCCGGGGATTCTTCCCTCCAGCGCCGCGAGGTGACGGAGCCGTCTTTGCCGATAAGGTCCTCGTGTCCATCCATGTAGCGGAGCAGCGTCCCTTCAGGCGAATGGACGTCCACCGGGTAGGTTCCCCGGGCAATGGCGTCCGGGAACCGTCGGCCAGACAGGAGATCCGCGGCTTCAAGGCGGTAGCGGCATGTGGCGTGCCAGGTTTCCCGGACACCAAGAGCCTGAGCCAGCGCGACGGCGGCGACTTCCGTGCTGAGCTCCTCGCGAATCATGTCGAGGAGCGCACGATGGCAGCGCCGGCCTTCCAGCACGGCCGTGGTGAGCTGGTCGGCGTCGGAGGCATCGAAGCCATTCAAGCGCGGTCCGTAAATATTCTTCAGATCGGCCGGAGCCGGGTAGCTGTTGATCCAGGGGGTGGAGTTCTCCGCAGGATACCCAAAATCCCCCATGCGGTGCCGGACCTGCTCCCAGATTCCCTTGCCTGATTTTTCTATGATGCTTCCGAGTCCGGCGGCGAGCATCTGGTAGTTCACCGGCTGCAGGGTCTCGTTTTTCCAGGCGTCGAATCCCGCGCGGCGCAGCAGATCCCCATCGCCGGATGCGTCGACGAACATACGGGCACGGATTGCCCGGCGTCCGGATTTGTCCTCGATGATCGCGGCGGTGATATTGTTTCCATCCCGCGCAGCACCGACACACGAGGCCTTCAAGAAGAGGCGGATGCTGTTTTCCCGGATGAGGACATCCAGCTCCATGGCCAGCTCCGCGCTGTTGAAGAAGGAAAACCGGCCGCAGTGTCGGTGCGAGCCCTCGCTTGCCATGCCGCGTTTCCGGAGACGTTCGAGAACCTCGACGGTCAGGCCGCCGATGATTCGGGTGTGGCCGGAAGTGTCGTCCAGAGAATGCCATTCGTTCACCTGGGCAGCCGTCGCCATTCCGCCCAGCAGGATGTTTTGTTCAATCAGCGCGACGTTCAATCCGAGCCGGGCTGCACGAACGGCTGCAAAAACTCCTGTGCACGATCCCCCCACGACACAGAGATCACACTCGTGAACGACCGGGGTCTCGCTGGCAGGTTCATGGATGGTCGGCATCGTTAATTCAGCAATTGGTTTACGAAGGTAGCCTTATTGTCTTGGGGGGCGGATTTCGAGGCAAATATTGTCCAGCGCGCCGATACCCGGTGACACTTTACTCACGCGGAAGCCATTCCCCATGGACAAGTCGAAAGGGTCGCAGCGTTTGGGCAAGGCCGTCGCTGCGAGCATCGGGTGCCAGGTCCCCCTGAACTCCCCCTGATCGGGTGAGCCAGGATTCCGGAGACGGATCGCCCGCATCTGGAGGGATTCCCCAGTCCGGTCGCCCGTCCTGAATCCCGATTATCTCCAGTCGAAAACGACTCCCATGGTCCGGGCCCGTTCCCTATTGACGACCTCGTAGGCTTTTGCACAGTCACCGGGAGCAAAAAAGTGAGTGTTCAGTCCCTCAAGCGGAAACCGGCCGCATCCCGCAAGGGAGAGGAAAAGGTCCGTGATAGTGGAACCCGTCCACTCGGCGGTCTCTTGCCCATCGTGAGCGCCGATGATCGATATGCCGCGGGTGATGACGTCGGAGGTCAATTGCTGCTTGGAGGGGGCTCCCGTGTCTCCCAGAATCACGACCTTTCCGAATGTTTCAGCGAGACCCAGGGCTGCGGCAAAGACTTTATCGTTGCCGGTGGAATCGATAACGATCCGGGGCAACCTGCCGTTGTTCGCTTCCAAAATTGCTGTTTTCGCTTCCGTGATCGGCGCAGATATCGTGGCGGTGGCGCCGCCGGCCTTCGCAATGCCAAGTCGCTCGCCCGCGGAATCCACCACAAGAACCGGATAGGCACCGGCGGCATTCGCCCACCGGACAGACATCTGCCCGATCGGCCCCGCCCCGATGACCAGCACGGAGTCCCCGAGTTTGTGGCCGGCCGCAAGAGCCCCATGATACGCGATTTTGGCCAGGGCGAACCAATGGGCATTTTCAAAAGGGACGCTGTCCGGAATCCGGTTGCACCTGGCTTCCGGGCAGATCGAGTGGGATTGATGTGATGAGCGGACGGTCACCCTGTCGCCCGTTTTGAAGGTGCTGCCCCGCGATTCCTCGACGGTTCCCACGGAGCAGTAGCCGGGGTAAAACGGATGCTTCACCCACTTGTCCCAGTGCGTTCCGGCATCGAAGAGGCGGTTGAAGACTATGTTCTCCGTGCCGGTGCTCATCAGCGAGAGCGCTGTCCGGATCCGGACTTCCCCTCCCTGAAGCTCAGGCAGTTCGAAGTCCTCGATGATTACCTGCTGCTTCCCTGGAAAGACCAGACGGCGGGCCGGAGTGGTTTTGGACATGCGCCTATTGTTTGCAGGATCCCGGGTGCCGGACAATTGCAATAATTGGTGATATCTTATAAAAAACGGCTATTTTGTTTATCTGGTGCCATATAGAACAATGATGTGAGTAAAGCCACGATGTTAAAAACGGCTAAGTGGAAGTCCGCATTCGCCGGAACATCCAGTCGACTGCCACTGACATATGTGTCGGGCCTGATCAATTCCGTGAGCCGGGGCAACTATTGCGGCATGCATTCCCACCGGGCGGCGGAGATCGTCTATCACTCCGCAGGATCCGGCATCACAAGCGTTGCCGGGACAAAGGTGCATTTTGAAGAAGGCAGCGCCGTGATCTATGCGCCGCAGGAGCCGCACGACCAATTGATGGAGTCGGATGGCGAGGATCTCTGCGTGCAGATCGCATTGCCGCCCGGGATGGCGAGAAGATTGAAGGCAGGTATTTTTGTGCCCCGGGTCAACCAACCATGGATGATCGAGGAGATACAGCAATTGTGCCGGAGCCGCGGCCAGCCTGGTGGATTGGAGCAGCGCGTCTTCGACCTGCGGGCCTCCGCGTTGCTGCTGGCTCTTGTGGACATTGCGACGAAAGCCTCAAGGGAAGATTCTCTTCCTCAGGCGGAACGACACGTCATGCAGGCGGAGCGGTTCATGGGCGAGCACTTTGCGGAGATCCGGTCACTCCGCGAGGTGGCCGCGCACGTGGGCATAAGTCATGACCATCTGCGCCATCTCTTCAGGAAAGAAAGGGGCCGTTCGCTCGTCCGACAATTGAATGAGATCAAAGTTGCGCGCGCAAAAGTCCTTCTCACCCATTCGCCTCTGCCCCTGAAGCAAATTGCCATGTCCTGCGGATTCCGGGACGAGTATTACTTTTCCACCGTTTTCCGCAAACTGACAAAGGCCTCCCCGGGGATGTATCGAAGCAAGAGGGACATCCTGCACGTTCCTACAGAAACAATCCGCACCATCACTCTCTGGGACTGAACATCTAGTGGATTTCCACAGGGCACTTCGGCATCGCGCGGAGGAAGGATTTCCCGTAGGGTTTGCTGACGATCCGGCTGTCGAGAATGACTATCGTTCCTGTGTCCGACTTGCTGCGGATGAGCCTCCCGACGCCCTGACGAAGTCTGAGAATCGCCTCCGGAAGCGAGTAGCTCTCAAAGGCCCTTCCTCCCTCCGCCTCGATGGCCTCAAGCCTCGCCTCGGTGAGCGGATGGTCGGGCGTGGCGAACGGGAGGCGGGTGATGATGACGCTGGAGAGCGCGTCTCCGGGAACGTCCACCCCCGTCCAAAAGCTCGAAACACCAAAAAGGACGCTGTGAGGATTTTCGCGGAACTCGCGGATCATGCGCTGTGCGGGCATTCCGGTCCCTTGGACAAGCAGCGGCCATCCCTTCTTTTCAAAATGCGCCTCCATATTCTCTGAGACCGCCCTCATGGTCTGGTAGCTCGTAAAGAGCACGAATGCGCGGGCGGCGCTTTTGTCCGTGAAATGTGCGATCCACTTTTCCAGCGCCTTTTCATATCCTGTCTCTTTCGGTTCTGGCATCTGCCGGACGAGGTGGAGGCTCATCTGCTTTTCATAATCGAACGGACTCCCGATCTGCAGTGCGGGCACATCTTCCGCGCCGACGCGCTGTCGGAAATACGAAAGGTCGGGAGTCCCGATCGAAAGCGTCGCGCTTGTCAGCACCGAGCAGGCCCCTTCGCGGAAGAGGAGCCTGCGCAGGGCATCGGCGAGATCGACCGGGGCCGTGCGGAGGGTGCAGAACTGTTCCTTGCGACCGGTTTGCTCGACCCAATAGACGTGATCCGGCTGATCGAGAGCGAGAAAATCCGTGATCGCGGCCCGGGCGGAGCGGAGCTTGCGGGCGGTATCCTGAAGTTCGGCGGCTCCGATCTCATCCTTGCAGCGGGTGGCTTCCGTGGCGATGAGCTCACCGAGTTTTGCCAGGTTCGTGCAGACCTCCCCCCCGTCGGCCAGACCGGCCTCCCTGACGCGGAATTCGCGCCCCTTTTTGAAGGTGCACTTCGAAGTGACCGAGCCGAAAAATTCATCGGAAACCGGAAGAATGTCCGCCACGGCTTTGCAGGCGGCCCCGTTCTTCATGACCTGGAACAGGCCGCGTTTGGTGCGCGGGTTATACAGGCGCTGGACAGCCCGGCGGAGGCCGAGTTGGGAGACTTCCATGCCGATATGTCGTGAAGCCACCTCCTCGAGGGTGTGCGCCTCGTCGAAGATCACAAAATCATTCGCGAAGAGCAGACCGCCGGTGCGGTTTTCCGCGTCCTCGACGGCGCCAAGCAGGGTGAAAAAGAGCGCATGGTTGAGCACAACCATGTGTGCGCCCGCAATACGTCGCCTGAGGTTTTGATAATGGCAGCCGGAGTTTTGGCCGCACATCTTCGGCGTACACAAGTGCTGTTCGCTGCGCACTTCCTCCCACACGGCGGGATCCGGCTGCTCGAGAAAATCGCTGAGCGAGCCGTCTTTCGTGGTCTGGCTCCAGTCCCGGATCCGCTCCAGTTCCGACTTTTGTTCGGTTGTGAAGAGATCCGCCGCCTGGTTGATCGCCCGTGCCAGCCTGGTCGTGCAGAGATAGTTTTGACGCCCCTTCATCAGGAGCGCCTCGAAGTCCTCCTCAAGCAGCGATTGGACGAAGGGGATATCCTTGAAAATCAGCTGTTCCTGCAGCGAGATCGTGTGCGTGGAGATAACAGCTTTTCGTTTCGTCCTGAGCGCATGCATGGCAGCAGGAACAAGGTAGGCCAGCGATTTGCCAACCCCGGTCCCGGCTTCCACCACGATCTGGCTGCCGCGCTCCAGGGTCCGTGCCACGGCGCAGGCCATGTCCTGCTGTTCCTTGCGGAATTCAAAGCCGGCACCGTGGGACAGCTTTCCGCTCTCCGAGAAGATGGCCTGAACCTCGCGCTCAAATGCCGACACGCCGCCATTTCCGCCGTCCTCCCGAATGGAAATCATGTGCGGGAATGGATGGTGTGCGATCGCCTCTCCATGCCAGTCCGGCTATTGGAAATTCCACATTTTTCCGGAATGCGAGTCACGAAATACCTTCGGGCTCAGCATGTAGGACAACGGGGGGTCGGGGAGGCTGGAGTCGTCCAGGGCCGGAAGGGTTTTGCCGATTGTGCTGTCCCAGGGCTGGCTGGATGCCACGTTGAGCGGTGTGCCAACGCGCACCACAGTAAAGACCTTTTTGGCGGCTTTCAACGGGATGCGGACGCAGCCGTGCGTGTCCGGCTTCGAGTCCATGAATCCCCAGTGCATTCCGTAGGCGGGCTGGAATTCCATCCAATACGTCATGGGATATCCCGCGCCGGGGCTGCTTACACGCCTGCGCTCCATCTGTTTGGAATAGATGCGGAAATTTCCGCGAGGGGTGGGGGAGGAAGCCTTTCCGACAGTGACCGGCGTTGCAAGGAGAACCTTGTCTCCCTCCACGAGGTAGAGGCGTTGGGCCCCGGTGCTGAGCATGGCCTTGACCGCGGCGGGATTGCCGGGCTGCTGAAGAGGCGGGTCAAAGGAAAAGGAATTACGGCTGCCGGAGGGGAGCGTTGTGCACGATGTCAGGGAAATCGCGAGCACCGGCAGAACGGAGAAAAGGAATGCTTTGAGTCTTGTTGAAGTCATAAGGATTTTTGCTGTGCGGCCACGCTGCCCAAAGTTCAGTGGTTCTGCAAGCACGCCGTGGGTAGATAGCACGTATTACCCAACACGGTCCTTGTGGACCTGTTCAATTTCCATCCGGCAGCGGAATTGCCGGAGCCCACCTCAGCCATTCCCTGCGCGGGGAGGTTGCGAGTTCAAAGACATGCCCGGGCTTTACTCGTGAACCTCCCGGCGCTTCCGGGGTTGCAAACTGAATGCCTCCGAGAGTCAGGGACTCCAAAGATCCGGTCTGAACCTTGATGGCAAAAAATCCGAGCGAAGCGCGCACCCCGCTGACATCCCAAAATCGACTCGTGTCCCTCAGCAGGACGGAGTATGGCCTGTCTATCGAAGCGATGAGATCGACGCTCCGACCATCCGGCGAAAGGGTTTTGCGTACGATTTTTCCAACCCGGATTCCCCGGTATTGCACCGGCGCGTCAAGGTTGATTGAGGTATTTGCGGTCCGGACCACGATTTCGAATCCGGATTCCAAAGCCTGCACCTCCTCCGCTTTTTCTTCGGAAGTTTCAACAAATGGTTCCGATTGTGGGGCGCCGGTTCCTGGAACGCATTCGATATAGACCCCGCTGACCAGCGCCTCCAAGCCAGTCACGCCCTGCATCGAAATAGTCGGGCGGACAGCCGAGAATAGCGCTCCCTTGCGGCGCAGGTCTTCGTGCCCGGGCTCGAGACGCGCGGTTACCAGAACCTTTTCACCGGAGGTTCGCACCTCCTCGATCAGCCCGACCGGAACTCCGAGATGACGGAGCTGGGTCCTTCCGGCCAGGAAGCCCTGCCCGTTTTTGAACTCGATGCGGATCGGGGCGGAATCGGCACGGGCGCTCCGCTCGTTCGCAAATAGTTCGAACCGCGTTCCCCCTGGAACGGCCTCCCCTGAGGGCGGACCGAAGACATCGAAAGCGATGCTTCCCTGCCAGAGTGACTGAATTCCGGAAAGACTCATATCAAGCACCCCGGGGCCCGCCTGGACGGTGGTGGCGGGGACGCGCCAGAAGCGGGCATCCTTTGTCAACACGCGTGCAAATTGCTTCTGGATATTCACGGTGAGGACGGGCGAGTTGTCAGCGTCGAAAGATTTTTGTGTCACGCGGCCGACAAGGATCCCGCGCAGCAGCACGGGGGCACCCCTGTCGATCGTGGGAATTTCCCGCGCGTGCAAAACGATTGTGATCCCGGCCTCATCAAGTCCGTCAGCATCAATCGTTCGCCCCTCAAAATGGTTCTGGAGCTGATCCCCGCCGCCCGGCACGCAGTTGATGAAAACCCCGCCGATCAGGGTTTCGAGCCCCGAGATGCCCTCCATCGAAATGCGGGGCTGGACGAGCGTGAACGAGGCACCGGCTTTCTGGAGATCTTCATAGCCGTGCATCAGGCGGGCAGTTGTTTTCACCTTATGTCCGGCGTCATCAGTCACGGCCGATTCCACGAGCCCCACCGGCATGCCGAGAAAGCGCAGCTCCGTGATGCCGGGGCTGAGGCCCAGCCCATCCTCGAAGGAGATCGTGATCGGAGGCCCGATCGCACGTGCGGACGATTCGCTATCGGACAGGTCGAAAACCTCATTGTCCTGAACCGGTCCGCCGGGCTCTCCAAAAAAGTCCATCGCAATGCCGCCGAGAATGAGGGCTTTCAAGCCGGGCAGCTCCAGGCGCATCATTCCGGCACCCACTTTTACCGATGCGGCGGGCAGCGCCCAGAAACGGGCATTGCTTCTCATGTTTGGAGCAAAATCTTTGTCGATGAGAATGTTCAGAACCGGATCCTTGTTGGCATCCAATGTCTTCCCCTGGACCTCACCCACCGACACGCCGCGGAAATAGATCGGTGTCCCGCGGTCAAGAAACGGGATGTTGGTTGCACGCAGTTGCAGCACGAGAGAAGGCTCTTCCAAGGGGGTGAGGGGAACGATTTCGCTGCCGACAAAACGGGTTGCGGGGTTGCCGGTTCCTGTCCGGGCTTGGATGGAATTCCCCTGGATCAACGATTCGATTCCGGATGTCCTTGCCAGACCGATGACCGGCTGGTCGATCCAGAACGTTGTTCCTTCGCGGGCCAGGCCCCTCGCAAACGCCTTCAGGCGGACTCCGATCACGGCCTTGTTCAGTTCGGGGTCCAGATGAACCCGGTTGACGATTCCCGCAACCACCCCCCGGTAGATGAGCTGGGTTTTGCCGGCCTGGATGCCGGGCACGGATTCAAATTCGATCTCGATTTCGGGGCCCTGTGACTTCCAGTTCGACCAGAACAGGTATCCCGCGGCTAGCGCTGCTAGGATCGGGAACAGCCAGGCCCACGAGATGCGCACCCGGGGATGGATCACGACTTCTCCGTGGTCGTCCGGCTCTGTGGATGGTTCGCTCATGGGATTTGCGCGCAAGAGGTCTGCCAGATCATCCGCGGCTTGTAAACCTCAGTCGCCAGGAGGCTGCAAACAAGGACTGCCGCGAAGAAAAGCCCCCCCGGTTCCGCTTGAACGCCCGCGAGGGCACCGAGTTGGCCGACAGCGGCAAGGATGGAGAGCAGAAAGACATCGACCATCGACCAGCTGCCGATCGAATGAACGATGCGGCGGACAACACTTCTCCTCCTCTGCAATTCCGGTTTCCCATGCAATAGCAGAATCCAGCTCAGAGAGGCCAGCTTGAGGAAGGGCACCACGATGCTCGCAAGAAAAACGACAGCGGCCATCGGCCAGAGGCCGGAGTCATAGAGTTCCTGAACGCCGCCGAGAACAGTCAATGGCTCCACATCTCCCACAACTGTCATGGTCATCACGGGCAGGATATTTGCTGGGACGTAAAGGACGATCCCTGTCAGAACAAGCGCCTGAGCCTGCTGGAGCCGCATGGAGTCGGAGGTTTTCATTCGAGGGCATTCAGCCGTTCCTCCACAAGCTCCAGATCGAACGCCTGCATGGCGAGCAGGGAAGACAGGGACAAGGCCAGGATCCAGATTGCACCCTGCTCCCAGTAGACCGTTCCCAGCATGTCGAGCTTAACGACAGCGACGACGGTTGCTATGGCATAGACCGGCACGAGGTTCCACGGCTCGAGGAGTTCAACAAACCGGACAGCCTTGCGCAGATGCGGCCAGCGCCTGCGCAGGCAGCAGGCCGCCGCCACATACCAGACAGCCCCCAGATGCAGGGCGGGAGCCAGCATGCCGGCAAAGCAAACCAGTGCGGCCACCGGCCAATACCCCTGGCGAAACAGCTCGAACACCCCGGAAAAAATCCGGTTCGATTGCATGTCTCCCGCGACGTTGAAGGTCAGCACCGGCTCGATGTTCGCCAGCAAAACCAGAAAAAGCCCGGTTGACGCAAATGCCCACGCTGGTTGCAGGGAATGCCGTCCGCGGGCGATCTTCACGCGGACCCCGCATCGCACGCAGCGAAGCTCGGCACCGACGGGAAGCGCCCGCTCCCGGCAGGATGCCTCGCATTCCGGGCAGGCGAGCCAGGAGCCGGAGTTTGCGCTGGGCGGTTCGTTCATCTGATCTAGGCCATAGACGGCAGGTGATGGGAATTCAAGAGGCCATTTTGTTAGTCGCGAGGGGGGGAGTAGATGAAAACAGGAAAGGGCGAAAAGCACGGCGACACAGGACATCGTGATCGAATCCGTCTCGTATTGGAGCCAGCCACTCAGGATTCACGAACAGAATCAGCAGGCGTTTGGAGCTTTGCCTTGATTCCAAATTCGGGGGCGGCACAGTATCACGGCTCGGACTGGCCTCGCCCTCCCTCGGGTTATCGATGGGTTATCGATGGGTTATCGATTCGTGTTCCTGACATCTTTTTCCTTAACGGAGGGGCTGGAGTTTGTTTGCGAAATGGAGGGCAGGCTGAGGAGGCGGGCCTTGCAGATATTGCGATTTCGTGTATTATTCGTGTATGGCAACAAAGACGATCACCTTGGAACTCGACGCCTACGAGAAGCTTCGGCAGGTCAAGCGAGGGGGAGAGTCGTTCACGGAAGTGGTGCGGCGGGCGATTTGGATGGATGCTCCAGTGACCGGAACGACGCTGCGCGAGTATTTCCGAAAGGGTGGCAGTGGAGTCAGTGGCAAGTATTTGGATGCGGTGGAAGCTGCCGCGAAGCATGACCCCATTCCCGATGACCCATGGGCCTGATTCTGGATACGAACTTCATCATCCTCGCCGAGCGTGAGGCAAAGCGCGGGGTGACGAGCCTGATCGACCGGTTCTTTGCGAAAAGGGGCCATGAGACATTTTTCATTACTTTCACGGTTGTCGGCGAGCTGGCGTGTGGTCAATCGGCCAGCGCAAGAGGAGACTGGGAGCGACTTTGCCGTCCCTATCCGATCCTGCCGTGGTCAAGGGACATTTCTTGGCAGTATGGAGAGATTTACCGCCACCTCGCAGCCAAAGGCCAACTCATTGGAGCCAATGACATGTGGATCTCTGCAACCGCGCTGGTGCATGCGATGGGAGTAGTCACCAACAACACGGATGAGTTCCGTCGCGTGCCAGGCTTGAAGGTCATTTCCTACTGAGGCTGCGTTTCAGAACGTCATCGGAACATAAACCGTGCTGCCTCCGTAGAAGACCGCATGGTAATAAATTCCATTGATGAAGTAGCAGGTGGTTCCGCTGATATTGAAAGTCGGGGCACCGGGGGGGATGGCCATGATGTAGCCCGCCGGCAGTGGAGCCACGACGGGGGCGGTAGTGACCACAGCCCCACCTGCGTAGGCGGCGTTTCCATATCCGCGGGCATAGGCAGTCCCGTTGTCGCCGATCACGGCTGTTCCATAACGGCCTGAGACTGCCGCTCCGTTCGGACCGGCATACGCGGCTCCGCGATCCGTGAAAGCCGCGTCGCGTCCGTCCGCCCCCTGGGCAGCAACTCCGCGCGGGCCGACATACGCGCTTCCGCCGCGGTTGTCGGTGTAAACCGTGCCACGGCCGGCAGAGCGGCTGCTCACGCCGTAATCCCGGGCATGGGCGGCGCTGGCTGCGAGAAGGATTGCCGTGGAGAACAGGAGAGTTTTCATCGTGGATTTCATGGGTGGTTAGTGTTTGCGGACTGCCTGCATTTTATCGGTGGTCCACATTTCGATTTTCCGGGCGCCTTTTGGCGGGGTGAAAGTGAAGTCTGCAGGGGTCGGGCGTGCGGCGAGGTCCCAGGCCAGGAAATCAACCTGCAAGCGGGGATGGCCCGGGCGGTGAAATGATGCGACCAACTTGCGGGGGAGCTTATCCCGGACACCGATCCAAAGCTCGGCGTCGGCAACCGGGCCCTTCAACATCAGGCGATCACACTCGATGCCGCCGATCCCGAGGAAGCCGGCACCGGTCTTTGCGCGGCCGAGTAACACGATGCTGTGAGCCTGGCGCCGGAATTCCTGATACGGGTTGCTGAGCGCGAATTCGATGAGCGGCGGGGTGAATCCATATTTCGCATCAAGCACGTCAATGTGGGCATCAATGGTTTTGCGCATGGGCACGGTCGTGTAGTAATTGTTCGTTGCATCGAACAGCGAGAGCGTGCGTCCGTCCGCGATGAACAGCCGGCTGTCGCTCTTGCTCACCGACTGCACCGAAAATCTGTCCGGACGTTGGACCAGAGCCGAAATCCGGGCTTTTCCGGACATTGGGATTCCCGGGAGCAGTGCGGCGTCGATCTCCCGCGTTGCCTTGAAACTGAAGGCCTTTGCGGAAGCGAGCTTCGCCGACATCTGGCGGAGGATTTGATCGCCGGTGGGCTCCGCAGCGCTGACCGGCAGGCCGGAGGTGGCAAGCAGAGCGGGGAGGAGGAATTTCAGAATTTTCATATTTTGTTTTCGGGAGGGAGCCACATCTCCCTTCCTACCGTATTCTTTCAAAAGCGAACAGCATTTTGGTGAGTCGCGGGCAGCCCGCCTGCGAACGGGAACGATGGAGGGCAGGATGCCCTCGCCCCGTTGTTAAGAGAGCCGCATCGCGGCTAAGGTGCGACGGTTTCGAGATAGTTGAACTTCCCTTCATCCACCCGGATAACGATGGCGGGCTTGGCGGGGTTACGATCCGGGCCGGGGGTGATGTTGCCGCTGACGCCAGGGAAGTCCGCGGCTCCGGCAAGTGCGTTTTGAATCGCGGCGGGATCGGCGGCGCCCGCGCGGCGGATCCCGTCCGCCAGGAAATTCATGGCATCATAACCCAGCGCGGCCAGAGCGAGCGGATCCCTGCCGTATTCAGCGGCGAAGGCCTTCACAAATTCTTGAGTCCGTGCTGACGGTTCGCCCGCCGAAAAGTGGCTTGCAAAATACGTGTTGTTGACCGCTTCGCCGCCGGTTTTTAAAAAGTCCGGAGATTCCCATCCATCGGTTCCAATAAACGGCTGGTCGATTCCCAGAGGTCTCGCCTGCTTGATTATCGAAGCGGCGAGGGCGTAGTAGACCGGGAGGAATATCACCTCCGGCTGCTTATCCTTGATGGTGTTGAGTTGGGCGCTGAAATCCGTTGCGCCGGAAGCGCAGGTTTCCTTGGCGGAAATGGATCCCCCGCGGGAGATAAAGTCCTCCTCGAAGCTTTTGGCAAGGGCCGCGCTATACGGGTCCGCCGGGTCGAAAAGAACCGCCGCCCTGGTGACTCCTATGGAGGTGGCAAATTTCGACATAACCCGGCCCTGGAACGGGTCGACAAAACAAACCCGGAAGATTCCGGGGCCGGCCTTTGTCACATCTTCGTGAGTCGAGCCCGGCGAGATCATGGGAATTCCGAGTCCGGCCGCAACGGGTGCCGCCAGCAGGGAATTTTCAGAGGCAATTTCTCCGATGAGCGCGACGACCTTGTCGTCCGCCACCAGCTGACGGACGATCTGTGCCGCCTCGCTGCCCTTGGAGTTTGTGTCCCGCAGGATGAGATGGACAGGACGCCCGGCGAGTCCGCCGGCTGCATTGATTTGGGATACGGCCAGCTTGATTCCGTCGACAGCCGATTGTCCGAAGTCCGCTTGAGTGCCGCTCAGGGGGAGGAAGGCGCCGACCGGTATGGCATTAACCGGAACCGGGGTCGGAGTGGGTGCGGAGGGGGGAGCCACAGGCACGGGCTTGCCGCATCCCGCCAAAAGGATGGCGAGTAAGCCTGCAACCGATGAAGATCTGAAAGTCACCCTGAAACCGTAGATAAATCCCCGATGGGGGCCAGCCTTTTCCGAGCAGCCGACCTGGAGCCGGTGGACTGAATCCTCCACGCTTTCGGGGTTGTTCCGGTGTAGGCCTTGAAGACCCGGATGAAGTAGGAGGGGCTCGCAAAGCCGCAATTCCAGGCCACCTCGGCAATATTGTGATTCGGATGCACCAGCAGATCCCGGGCCAGTTGCACTCGCTCCCTGGCGATCCAAACGCCGAGAGACATTCCGTGTTCGGACCGGAACAGGCGGGTCAGGTGGTCCGGCGAGCACCCGATGCGGTCGGCGACAGCCTGGACCGAGAGATCCAGGCGGGAGATTTCCACGCGCACAATCCTTTCCGCCTCGATGACCAGGGGAGAACCTTTTCTGCCGGTGCGGGGGGAGGGGTTGAGGATTTCGGAGAGGATCCCGGCAAGAAATGCGGTGGTAAGCCCATCAACATACAGGCGGCGAAGGCTCCGGCGGATCGCATGTGCACCGGCCGCTTGTTCGAGGAACTGGAATGCCGGTCCTCCGCCCGCAAACCCATGCACATTCCTGCTCCCGATGCGTCCGGCGGCGTCGGCTGCGCCCTGCAATGCGATAAACCCCTCTGCCTCGCGCATCAGCACAACGATCCGGTAGGGAGTTCTAAGGTTCAAGGGCTTCTCCGCGTGCGGCACCCCTGCGGGCATCAGGCAGATGTCACCGGTCTTCAGGCGGAAACTTCCCGACGGGCATTCAAAATCCGAAGCTCCCCCGGCCTGCAGAAAGAACTCCGGAGTCGGGTGGAAGTGAGACCCGGGCCTCCGGCGGTGGAGGCCGACCGGCTCCGGAATGACGATCCGGGCCTTCCCTGTGGCGACGCGGGAGATGGTCGCCTCCAGCAGGTCGGAATAAAATCGCACGGTGTCGGGCATGCCGGAAAATGTAAGTCGGAAAAGTCTGATAAGTCGCGGAGAAATTCCATTATTTGCCTTTGCAAATACGGCGCAAATCCAACAAGGATGATCGGAAATCTACTATGAATAAGAAAACCCATGTTGTTGTCTGGGGCGAATTCCGCCACGAGAAGAAGAATCCCAAGGTTGCGGAGCTTTATCCCGACGGCATGCACGAGACTATTGCCGCATCGCTCCGGAAGGATCCGCTGCTCGACGTCTCCACGGCGTGGCTTGATCAGGACGCCACGCATGGGCTTGGCGGCGACGTCCTGGAGAAAACCGACGTGCTCGTCTGGTGGGGGCACATGGCTCACGGCGATGTCTCCGACGAGGTTGTGGCCAAGGTCAAAAAACGCGTTCTTGAAGGGATGGGATTGGTTGTTCTTCATTCCGGGCACTACGCGAAGATCTTCAAAGCGCTCATGGGAACCACCTGCTCGCTCAAATGGCGGGAGTCCACCGACAAGGAGCGGATCTGGAACATCGCGCCGCACCATCCGATCACCCAGGGAATCGGCGACTATTTTGAGATTCCGGCCGAGGAGATGTATGGCGAGCCATTTGGAATCCCCGAGCCCGACGAATTGATCTTCATTTCCTGGTTCACCGGAGGGGAAGTGTTCCGGAGCGGTGCCACCTGGCAGCGCGGGAACGGTCGGGTTTTCTATTTCCGCCCGGGTCATGAGACGTATCCGACCTACCACCAGGCCGAGGTCCAGAAAGTGATCACAAATGGCGTCCTCTGGGCGCGCCCCACGGTGCGGATACCCGATGTGTGCCCGAACTCTCCGGCCCTTGAACCTCTGCCGGCGGATCCCTTCGCCGCAAACCGGCCCACCGAAGGATTCCGCTAATCATCCCCATGAAAGCTCAAACAAAAAAGACAGTGAAGCTGGCGGTCATCGGAACCGGAGGCATGGCCAACTGGCATGCGGAGAATTTCCTCAAGAACCCTGCCTGCCGGATTGTTGCCGCCTGCGATGTGGACGAGGCGCGGGCGAAAGCCTTTGCGGAAAAACACAAAATCCCGCAATCGTTCTCCAGCACCGAAGCCCTGTTGGCGGGCGCGGATTTTGACGCAGTGACGATCGTCACACCAGATGCGTTCCATGCGCCGGTTTCCCTGAGCTGCCTGAAGGCCGGCAAGCACGTGCTTTGCGAAAAGCCGCTCGCCGTGAACTACGGGGACGCAAAGAAAATGGTTCAGGCCGCCAAAAGGGCCGGGGTGGTGAATATGGTCAACTTTTCGTATCGCGATTGGCCATGCATCCAGGCGGCCGCGAAGGCCGTCGCCAAAGGCGAAATCGGCGAGGTCCGCCACGTGGAAGCAAGCTACCTGCAGGCCTGGCTGGCCTCAAGCGTCTGGGGCGACTGGCGGACGACTCCCGCCTGGCTCTGGCGGTTGTCCTCATCCCACGGCAGCAAAGGCGTGCTCGGCGATGTCGGGGTTCACATTGTGGACTTCGCCACATTTCCATGCGGGCCGCTCAAGGAGGTTTACTGCCGCTTGCGCGCTTTTCACAAGGCCCCGGGTGACCGCATCGGCGAATACAAACTCGATGCCAACGACTCGGCTGTTCTGAACGTCGAGTTCGCCAACGGTGCCCTTGGCACGATTCACACGAGCCGCTGGGTGGGTGGCCATAACAACCGGCTCGCACTTAAAATTGCCGGCACAAAAGGCACGATCTCGATCGACTCCGACATCTCGACGAAATCGTTCAAGATTTGCAGTGGCAAGGGTCTGGCGAAATCCGAGTGGCGCGAGGTCGCCTGCAAACCGGTCCCCTCAAACTACCAGCGTTTCATTGCTGCCATCCGTTCCGGAACACCGGGAGAGGCGGATTTTGCCCGTGGAGCCGAGGTGCAGAAAGTTCTGGATGCCTGCTTCGAATCGGAAAAGACGAAGCGGCCGGTCCGGCTCTGAGTCAAATCACGTTCGGATCAGAGATCACCTGGAGTCCGGGGATGTCGCGGAAATGATGGTCGAATGTCAGAACGGCTGCCCCGATCCTTCGGGCGCAGCACGCGATGACGGCGTCGGGTAGCGGGATTTGCACGCCGGATCGATCCAGTCGCCAGAGCAGGGCTTCCGCCTCGTTCCAGAGCGCGGTGTCTGTTGGCACATAGACCATGACATCCCAGAATTTCTGCAGACGGCTCAGGGCGTGCTCCTGGCGTATTCCGCGAGCGACTTCGCAGCGCACCACGCCGCAGATCGCCAGTTCCCGGCCATGGGAGGCGGCAGTCAGAAAAGACATCGGATCCATCTTGCGTCGCGCCAATCCGATCCAATAGCTGCTGTCCACCATAAGCGGCTTCATTTCCGTTTTCCGGCTTTATACAGGCCCGCCCCCTCGGCGGTGCGCGCGGCCATGAGGTCGTAGGACGGATCAAACATCGCCCCCAACTCCTCCGGGCTCATCCCCATGCCTTCGGCTGCCAATGTCTGGAGTTTTGTCCTGCGGTCAGCTTCCCGGAGAACGTGCTCGATCGCACGCGTCTTGTTTGTCGTGCCCATCGCTGCCATCACCCGCTTGAGCAACGGGCCGTCCACGTTGAGTGTGATTTTCATGCTGTCTAAAGTATGGTATTGATGCCATACGTTGACCAGCCTGAATTAAAAAACGGAAGTCTCGTCGAGTTTTCGCACGACGGGAACGCCATCGCGGAGCATCTGTTCGACAAAGCCCGTGTGGTATTTTCCCTTCCGGAAATCCGAGTTGCGCATGATCGCCTGCTGGAACGGGATCGTCGTCTTGACCCCTGTGATCATGTATTCGCTGAGTGCGCGGGACATCCGGCGGATGCAGGCCTCGCGGCTTGACGCCCCGGCGATCACCTTGGCGATCATGGAGTCGTAGTGTGGAGGGATCGGATATCCGGCATAGGCGTGGGAGTCGATGCGGATTCCGCGGCCGCCCGGAGCGTAGTAGAGTTCGATATTTCCGGGGCATGGCTGGAACCCCTTTTCCGGATCCTCGGCGTTGATCCGGCATTCGATGGCATGGTGTCTCGGCTGCGCGTTGACGACATAATCGCTGAGGTGTTCCCCGGCGGCCACCTGGAGCTGCTGTTTGACGAGGTCGCATCCGTAAACCTCCTCGGTGATCGGGTGTTCGACCTGGATCCGGGTGTTCATCTCCATGAAGTAAAAATTTCCGGCATCATCGACGAGATACTCGATTGTGCCGGCATTCGCGTAGCCGACTTTCTCGCAAAGGCTGATCGAGGCCTCGCCCATTTTTTTCCGGAGATCGGGGGTCATGAGAGGCGAGGGGCATTCCTCGACGATCTTCTGGTTCCGGCGCTGGAGCGAGCAATCGCGCTCGCCGAGGTGGACGACCCGGCCGTGCTCATCCCCGAAAATCTGGAATTCGATATGGTGCGGGTTGACGATGAATTTCTCAATGTATACCGCCGCGTTGCCGAAAGCCTTTTCCGCCTCCATGCGGGCGGCATGGTAACCCTGCACGAGGCTCCCCTCATTGCTGGCAATCCGCATGCCGCGGCCACCGCCACCGGCGACGGCTTTGATCATCACAGGATATCCGATCTTGCGAGCGATTTTGATGGCCTCGGCTTCGGAGTCCACGGTTCCATCGCTGCCCGGGGAGATTGGCACGCCGGCATTCCGGGCACATTCCCGTGCGGAATTTTTGTCGCCCATCAGGC
>CAZRIL010000113.1:0-18113 GCA_964600115.1 uncultured Chthoniobacter sp.
TCGCCGGGGATCTTGTCTGGCAGGCGGCAAAGTGAGAGCGGAGGCGAATGGCTCCAGCACTGAGGATCAGGCGAGACGCCTGAGCTCCCTGTTTTCCGCTGAAAGACCTATCGTCGCTTCGTTTCGAAGATCCGGCATCAGGCTGGAGAGCTCATGAAAATGCTAACCTCATTTCTCGCAAAAGTGTTCCTCCTGGCTGTCCTGGCCTACCTGCTGGTCTGCCTGTATGTGTTCTTCCGGCAACGGGCGATGCTCTACCATCCGCAGCCTGTCTCCGAGGACCGGATGGCGGAGTTGGCCCGCGAAACGGGTATGTCCAGATGGACCGATCATGCCGGCAGCCCGTTGGGCTGGGTGACCCGCGATGGTGCCGGAGATCCCCCTGTGCTGATCCTCCACGGCAACGCAGGCAATGCGCTCGGCCGGCAGCAGTTGATTGAAAAGCTCCGCGGTGCAGGCGCGGGTGGCCGGATCTTTGTCGCGGATTACCCCGGCTACGGGTCCGCCCCCGGCAGCCCCTCCCAACGCAGCCTGACAGAGGCCGCGACAAAGGCGCTGGATGCCATGCCGGGGCGGGCGATCGTGGTGGGAGAATCGCTTGGCACCGGAGTTGCCGCCCAGGCGGCAAGAATCCGGCCGGAAAAAATTCAGGGGATTATCCTGATCACCCCCTTCGACTCGATGGTCTCCGCTGCTGCGCACCACTATCCCTGGCTGCCCGTGCGACTGCTCCTGATGGACCGCTTCAACTCCGTAACAGCCCTCAAATCCTTTCCAGGACCGGTCGCCATCCTCGCATCGGAAAACGATACCACGACTCCCCCCGAGGGGGCACGACGGCTTTTTGAAGCCCTGCGGGGGCCGAAGCAGATGTGGGAAGTGAAGTCATCCGGTCATAACGACGCGATCGCAAACCTGACGGCCCATGAGTGGACGAAGGTCTGGGATTTTGTCACAGAGGGGCCGCGTTGACTCGACATCCCTCCCCGCCTTGGCGTTACCTGTTGAGGAGATGAGCTTTTCCCTGATCGCAAGCCAGGACGGCGCACGGGCCGGCATCCTCAAAACACGTCGCGGAGAAATCCGCACCCCGGTTTTCATGCCGGTGGGAACACAGGCGACAGTGAAAGCAATGTCCCCGGACGAACTGCGCTCGCTCGATGCGCAGATCATCCTTGGGAATACCTACCATCTTCATGTCCGCCCGGGAGAGAAGTTGATCGCGGGGCTCGGAGGACTCCACAAATTCATGTCCTGGGACCGCCCGATTCTGACCGACAGCGGCGGATTCCAGGTTTTTTCCCTGGCCCGGCTCCGGAAGATCACCGAGGAGGGCGTCAATTTTCAGAATCATCTGGATGGAACACCGACGTTCATCGGGCCCGAGACATCGATGGAGATTCAGCGGGATCTGGGCTCGGATATTGTCATGGCCTTTGACGAGTGTCCGCCGCATCCCTGCACACACGAAGCTGCGGAGAAGAGCCTGGAACTGACACTTCGATGGGCGCGGCGCTGCAAGGACTGGTGGTCGGCCCAGCCCGCAGGCTCCCGGCCGCTGGTCTTCGGAATCACCCAGGGGTCGGGCTATGCGGACCTGCGCAGGAGGAGCGCGGATGCCCTCGTGGAGATCGGATTCGACGGATATGCCATCGGCGGGGTGAGCGTGGGAGAGCCCGAGGAGGAAATGTTCCGCGCCATCGAAAGTGCGGTTCCGTTTCTGCCGGCGGATCATGCGCGCTACGCCATGGGCCTCGGGACGCCCCCGCAGATTATCGAGATGATCGCCCGCGGGGTGGATATGTTTGACTGCGTGCTGCCGACACGGCTTGCCAGAAATGGAACTGCATTCACCGAGGCCGGAACCATCAACTTGAAGAACGCGCCGTATGCCGCGGATCCCGGCCCCATTGAAGCCGGCTGTTCCTGTCACACCTGCGGCAATTTTTCCCGCGCCTACCTGCGTCATCTCGTGAAAGCCGAGGAGATTCTTGGCCTGAGGCTCATCACGATCCACAACCTGCATTTCTACCTGAATCTTGCGGGCCGTGCCCGCGAACATATCCTGGCAGGAACGTTCGAGGATTTCCGGAGGGAATTTGTCAGGAACTATGTTCCAAGCGGCGGCAAGGAGCAGGTTGTTTGAAGAGCCGGATCCCGCGGCGATCAGGAAGACCGGACAGCGCGTTCCTTAGATATGGTATCAGTTGACTAGCGCCGCTCCCGGCGTCTGACCTATTAGGGCACCCTTCGGAAGTCACCCGGGAAACTGCGCTCGCAGCCTGGTCGCGTTTCCGGCATCAGGTGAACACCCCATTGTTCCGCCACCAAGCCGGACCTATCCTGTTTCATAGGGTGCCGTATAAGGCTCCCAACAATCCTATGAAACCGCTGCGAACACTCCTTCTGCTTCCCGCCCTTCTGCTTGCGTCCTGTGTCGGACCGGGCAATCCGTTTGAAATAATTTTCCCCACGGTCGGCGTCAACTACGGGACCTACAATACGCTTCCCGAAAATTACAACGGAAACGCCTACTACTACAATGGCCGCTACTACTCGGGCGGACGATATGAAAGCGGCCGCTACTATTACGGCGGCCGCCCATACAATAACAGATACTACCACAACGGACGCTACTACTATGGCGGACGGTATGAATATGTGAGGCCTGCCGCCTATCAGCAGAACAGAAACTACTACGACAACAACCGTTATGCCCCACCCGTGCGCCGGTATCCGTCAAGATACTACTAACCACCACCCAACATGTCACTGCTCTCACTTCTCGTCACACTGATCGTCATCGGACTGCTTCTCTGGGCCGTCAATAATTTCATACCGATGGACAGCAAAATCAAAAGCATCCTTAATGTCGTGGTGGTGATCTGTGTGATCGTCTGGCTGCTCTCAGCCTTCGGGATCCTCAACATGGCCGGCGGCATCCGTATTCCTCGGGTGCAATGACCCGGCTACGTTTGCCCGCTATTCAGGGGTATTGGTGAAGAGGCTGCCGGGACAGGCTCAGTTGGACCCGGGCGGCGGTTGAGGGTTTGGGGGAGGACAAAGTGACAGGATAGTCCAAGCGACCAGTCACCGTGGAGATTCGCAGATTGAAAACTGCGCCAAAATGGCATTTACTGCGCCATGATGTCCTCATCCATTCTCATCGTGGACGACGAGAAAAACACCCGTGACGGGCTCCGGAATGCCTTGGATACGGATTTCGATGTGTATGTGGCGGCGGATGCGGACGGCGGCATGCAGACGCTGGAAACGATGCCGATCGACGTCCTACTCACAGATTTGAGACTGGGGGGTGAGGATGGCATGTCGCTGATCGGAAGGGCTCTCCAACTGCCAAAGCCGCCGATTTGCATCATGATGACCGCCTACGGCTCCGTGGATACCGCCGTCGAGGCCATGAAAAAAGGTGCCTACGACTTTGTTACAAAGCCCGTAAACATCGACAGGCTGGAAATCCTTATCAAGCGGGCCTTGAAAGACCGTGCCACCCGGCAGGAAAACACAGTGCTGCGCGAGCGGGTGGACAAGCAAATGACCATCGAAGGCATGATCGGGCGATCGCCGGCGATGGTCGAGGTCTTCGATACGATCAAGCAAGTCGCCCCCTCAAAGGCGACCGTCCTGATCCAGGGAGAAAGTGGAACAGGAAAAGAGCTTGCCGCGCATGCCGTCCATCATCTCAGCCCCAGGGCAAAAGAAAAGTTCCTCGCCGTGCACTGCGCCGCCCTGTCGCCCGAATTGCTGGCGAGCGAGTTGTTCGGCCATGAGAAGGGGGCCTTTACCGGGGCCTTCGAGAGGAGGACCGGCCGCTTCGAACAGGCCAAGGGGGGCACGCTCTTCCTGGACGAGATCGGAGAAATCGACGCGGGAACCCAGGTGAAAATCCTCCGGGTTCTCGGGGAGAGAACATTCGAGCGGGTTGGAGGCAACCAGACCCTGCAAACCGATGTCCGCCTCATTGCCGCGACAAACAAGGACCTCGCCAAGCTCGTGGAAGAGGGGAAATTCCGCGAGGACCTCTACTTCCGTCTGCACGTCGTCCCATTGACAATGCCCCCGCTGCGCGACCGCAAGGTGGATATTCCGCTGCTCGTCGATGCGTTTCTGAAGGAATCCGCCGTGGAAAATGGAAAAGCCTTCCGCGAGCTGAGTCCGGAGGCGATGGCGGCGGTCATTGACTATGACTGGCCCGGGAACGTCCGCGAATTGCGGACAGCCATCGAGCACGGGGTGGTGATGTCGACCGCGCCCCGCATCAACCTCCGGGACTTGCCGGCCTCCCTGCGGAGCCCCCGTCCGGATGCCCCCCCCGCATCTGCCAGTGGATTAAATTTGCAGGAAACCGAAACGGCACTTATTCTGCGCGCCTTGGAAGACAGCCGGGGTAATCGTACGGATGCGGCGCAGTTGTTGGGGATCAGTCGCCGCACATTGCATCGTCGTCTGAAAGAATTGAACATCTCCAAACGCAGTAACCTCTCTTAACCAATATGGCAGTCACAGGCGAAGTCGGCGTCCAAACAGCGGTTCACTCGATCGAGCAAGGCAGGCTGGCCCCCATTATCCGCGGAGCCATGTTCGCGTTTCTCATTATCGCGCTCACCCTCCTGTATCTCTTCGTTCAGTTCCGCGGATTCTCGAACATCACCGCGATGGATCAGGCACAGATCGCGCGCAATATCGCGTCCGGCAAGGGCCTCAGCACGAAATTCATCCGCCCGCTGGCAATCTGGCAGCTTGAAAAAGCAGGCAAGGAAATCCCGGCGGAGAATTTTCCGGATTTTTACCAGTCGCCGCTGAATCCGATCGTGAACGCGCTGCCCCTTCTGCTTGTGAAATCGGCGTGGAAAATGACTCCGACCGACCTGGTCTACGCCGGCGACCGGATCATCGTTACTTTCTCAATCCTCTTTTTCCTGATGTCGGTCGGGATCTGGTATTTCGTCGGGGCCCGGCTTTTCGACAGCAAGCTGTCCCTGATTGCGTGCGCCATCATTCTGATGACAGACATGATGTGGCAGTTCTCGCTTTCAGGACTCCCGCAGATGTTGATGCTGCTTCTGTTTTCCGGAGCGATGTGGCTGACGGTCCACGCGATGCAAAAAAACGACCGGTTGGTGACCGTGCTGATCTCGCTTTTCGGGGCGGGCTTGCTTTTCGGGCTCATGATTCTTGCCCACGGGTTGGCGGTCTGGATTTTTCTGGGATGGCTGGTCTTCGCCGCCGTGTATTTCACTCCCAGAGGAATTGCGGCGATGGCGGCGTTGGCGGCCGTGCTCATGGTGACGCTCCCGTGGATGGTCCGGAATTATTCAGTTTGCGGAAATCCATTCGGCCTCTCGATTTATAGCGCCATCACAGCGGGAGGCAGCCCCGAGGAAGGCTACCTCCGGTCTCTGGATGATGCCCCGCCGGTCAGCGGGTCCGGGCTCTTTTCCAAGCTAAAAGCCGGGGTCTCGGCGCAGATCGAGTCCATCTTCTCCTACCTGGGAATGAACCTCGCAGCCGGTGCGTTCTTCCTGGCCCTTCTCCACCCATTCCGCTCTCCGACCGTCTCCCTCTTCCGGTGGTGCATCGTGCTCATGTGGATCGGGGCGGTGGCCGGCATGGGGGCGTTCGGACTGAGCGGCGTGATCTCATCGAACCAGCTCCATGTCCTTCTTCTTCCGCTTTTCGTTTTCTATGGATTGGCGTTTCTCATGGTCCTTTGGAGCCGGTGGGAGATCAATTTCCCGTTGCTGCGCGTGATCTTTCTCAGCGTGGTTGTCTTTCTGTGTGCCGTTCCAATGCTGGCCACCCTGTTCTCGAGGGGGGGAGCCGCCATCCAGTGGCCTCCTTATGTTCCACCGTTCATAGGAATCCTTGGCGATTGGTATGGGGAGAAGGAAATCATCGCCTCCGATATGCCATGGGCGGTTGCGTGGTATGCCCAGCGGAAATCAGTTTTGCTGCCCGAATCCGTGCGCTCCTTCAACCGACTCAACGACTACCGGGTTCTGGGCGAGCCGATCACCGGGCTCTATCTCACGCCGATCACCGGAAACCTCCGCCTCTTCTCCGACATCTACAAAGGCGCTTACCGGGAATGGGCGCTGCTGATCACCCGTCCGCCCAAAGTCGATGGATTCGCCCTTCCATTCTACACAGCCCTGCCGATTGAAGGAGAGTGCATAATTTTTGCTGACAGGGACCGCTGGAGCAAGCCGGCCCAATAGGCAAAAGGAAGCTCACAGCAGCTCCGCTGCCACCGCATCTGCGACCAGCTTTCCTTTGCGCGTGAGCCTCAGGCGATCGGAGGACTTCTCCACGAATCCGTTCGCTGTCAATGCCCCGACAATTGCCGAATCATTCCCGGCCGCAGGGATCCCATACTTCGTCCTGAGGCCGAATGCCACGACCTCCGAATGACGAAGTTCGCCCGGTATGTTTTCCTCAAAATCGTGGCGGTCCAAATTGTTTTGAACCCTCCGGATATAGTCTGATGTGTCCGGGATATTCCTGCGCCGGATCCCGGCACGCGTGCTGAAGGCGCTGGGACCGAAACCGGCGTAGTCGGCGCCGCGCCAGTATGCGAGGTTATGGAGACACTCGCGTTCGGGCTTTGCGTAATTTGAAATCTCGTATTGCTCGAACCCGGCGCCGGACAACAAATCCATGGCCATTTCAAAAAAGTCCGCATCCCTTCCTTCCTCAGGCGCATATTCTCCGCGGGTGAACCTCTCAAAGTATTCTGTGTCTTCCTCGTAGGTGAGGCAGTAGGCGGAAATATGGTCGGGATCGAGCTCCAGCGTGCGGAGCAGGGATTCCCTCCACTCGTTGGCAGACTGGCCAGGGATGCCGAATATCAGGTCCAGGTTGATATTTTCACATCCGGCTTCCCGGAGGATTTGATAGCTCCGCCGGGCTTGTGATGCCGAATGCACCCTTCCGAGCGTCTTGAGAAGCCTGTCATCCCAGGACTGAACACCCATGCTGACCCTGTTTACTCCTAGGGCAAGAAGGGCGGTTGCCTTCTCGAGCGAGACGGTGGCAGGATTCATCTCGATCGTGAACTCCTTCACATCCGAAAAATCCAGTCGCTCCCGCAATCCGGAAATCAGAAACTCGAGTTGGGGAGTCGAAAGTGCGGTCGGGGTCCCGCCACCGAAAAAGATGGTTTCCGGCCGGAGCCCTTCGGCAGACCGTTCCGCCTCCGTCAGGAGCGCATCAAGAAATGCCTGCGTTTTGTTGCGGTCGCTCGCTTCTTTGTAGAAACTGCAGTATGGACACACCTTCGGACAAAAAGGAATGTGAACGTAAAGGTGCCGGACCATCGAATGAGACTATTGCCGATATTGAAAACATGCAAATCGTGCGCGTGCGTGCTCGCTCTGGCGATGGCGGCTTCCATCGGACGGGCGGCGGAATCACCCGAGGCAAGGCCCAGGGTGTTCTACGCGTCCGATACCGCGTCTCTCAGGCCGGGCCGCCAGGTGAGCGCGGCTGTTGTCCGGCGCATGATCGACCAGCTCGTCATGCACCTCACCGGAAAGCCGACGGTTGCAGAAGCCTGGGGGAGTCTTGTGAACAGGAAAGACCGCGTCGGCATCAAGGTGGCCGCTGCAGGCGGACCGGTCAGCGGCACGAACCCGGAGGTTGTGGATGCCATTGTGGCGGGCTTGGCCGAAGCGGGCATCCCCCCCTCACAGATCATTGTCTGGGACCGGAATCTTCAGGACCTGATTGCCGCCGGCTATCGGAAGGACGGCGCCCGTTACCAGCTCCGCTGGGTCGATCCCGTCAAAGGCTATGATCGCAAGGCCCAGGTCAGCGCCCCCGTGCTCGGGAAGTTGATCTGGGGCGACAGCGCCTTCGGGAGCAAGGCCGGAGCCCGGTTTGTGGATGTTCTGGGCACAGGCGACCAGCTCAGCAGCGCAAGCTATTACTCGAACATCCTCAGCAAGGAGGTCACAAAAATCATCAATGTCCCGTCCCTGACAGACAGCTTTCTCACCGGGGTCAACGGCGCCCTTGCGAACATGGTCCTCCCGAATCTTGACAACTGGCGGCGGTTCACAAAACCGCCGTCTTACGGAGATCCCTACCTTGCGGAAATTTACGCGGACGCGATGATCAGCGGCAAAGTTGTCCTGACCATCCTGGATGGCCTTGTCCTCCAGTATGCGGGCGGACCCTTCGCGAATCCGGGATTCCTGCTCGACAACTTCACGCTCTATGCAAGCCGCGATCCTGTGGCCCTCGACGCCATGTCCGTGCGGCTGCTCGACGAAGCCAGGAGCCCGTCAAAACTTCCGGCCCTTGGGCCAATGACCTCATGGCTCGACAGCGCCCACTCCGCCGGCCTTGGAAACCCCGCGGAATCCCAGCTTGATCTCATCCGGGTCGGGGACGGGGGCTTACGCTGAGAAACTACTCGGGCTTGACGATCTCGATCTGCCCGGGAGAACTCACCTCGATCTGCGGCTTGTCGTTCTGATACAGGGTCAATTTCCCGCTGATCCGCAGCTTCTGGTTCTTGAAGGCATCAAACCCCTCGGGAAAGGCGCCCATATTTTTCTTAAAGATCACGGCCACGAAACCCTGTTTTTTTGGAAGACCCAGGTTGATAAAAGTAATACTTTTTGTCTGGGTGCTGCCGATGTCAGTGACAAGCCCCTCGACCACGACATCCTGGCCGGCGTGTTCCTTGAGCTGATCCAGCTCCGTGGCATCAATCACTTTCGGCTCCTCACAGAAAGCCAGCGAAACACAGGCAACCGCACACAACAGAAAAGCGCTCATTTTCATGCGGCTTACCCTGCCGGATTTCCGCGAAGGCATCCAGCGGATTCTTCGTGGGATAGGTTGACTTGAACGGGCATGAAGATAAGGGTTTTCCTCTCATGCTGGGAATCGCCCTCAAGATGCTTTTTCGGGACCGCGCAAAGTATGCCATGCTCGTCTGCGGCCTGGCATTTTGTGCGCTGCTGATGTGCCAGCAGATCTCGGTCTTCTGCGGGATCATGATGTGGACGACTTCGACCGTCAGAAACATCGGGGCTCCGGTCTGGGTGGTGGATGCGAAAGTCGAGCAGGCCAACGAGGTGATCCCGATGCGTCAGATTGAAGTCGAGCGGGTGCGCAGTGTTCAAGGGGTCGCCTGGGCGGTGCCTCTCTACATCGGGATCGAACAGGCCCGTCTCGCGGACGGCTCGTTTCAAAACGTCCAGCTCACCGGGCTGGATACCGGAACTCTCACCGGTCGCCCGATGGACATGGTGGCCGGACGGATCGAGGATCTCCGCCTTCCGAATGCCGTTGTGGTGGATCAGGTCGCCGTCGAAAAGTTCCGCCGCAAAGGGATCGCGATCAAGCTGGGCACAACATTTGAGATCAACGACAAGGAGGCGCGGGTCGTCGGAATCTGCCATGTCGCCAGAAGCTTCCTCGGGCAGCCGTATATTTACACGACCTTCGACCGGGCGCTGGAATACGCGAAGCCGGCCCGCAAGCAGCTCAGCTACGTGCTGGCGGGGCCGGCGCCGGGCGTTTCCGATGACGAGCTGGCGGCGCGGATCAGCAAGCTTCCTGGGCTGCGCGCGATATCCAAAGACAACCTCTTCTGGCTCACGGTGTGGTGGTATATCAAAAACACGGGCATTCCGATCTCGTTCGGGACAGTTGTGCTGCTCGGCGTCATCGTGGGCATCGCGATTGCCGGGCAGACATTTTATCTCTTCGTGCATGACAACCTCCGCTATCTCGCAGCGCTGAAAGCGATGGGAGCCCGGATGCAGACGCTTGCCGCCATGGTTCTGCTCCAGGCCTTCTCGGTGGGATTCATCGGTTACGGGATCGGCGTCGGCCTCGCCTCCTGGTTCGGCAACACGGTGCTCGCCAAGGAACAGCCACCATTTTATATGCCTTGGCAGGTTCCGGCTTTTGTCGCGCTCGTCCTTATTTTCATCTGCGGGTTCTCCGCGTTCATCGGCCTGATCAAGGTTGCCCGGCTCGAGCCGGCTGTCGTCTTCCGGTGAGCAACCTGGCCATCAATGTCGCCGATGTGGTGAAGTCGTTCCCGGCCGGCGACTCGCGGACGTATGCCCTCAAGGGGGCAACGCTCGATGCCAGGTTCGGAGAGCTGCTGATGATTGTCGGTCCTTCGGGCTGCGGAAAAACCACCCTCCTGAGCGTTATCTGCGGGACCCTTAAGTGCGAGGAGGGCAGGCTCACGGTCTTTGATCACGATTTGCGCAAGATGAAGGATGCGGACATTACAAGGTTCCGCTGCGAAAATGTGGGATTCATCTTTCAGCAGTTCAACCTCATCCCCACGCTCACCGCAGTTGAAAACGCCTCGATTCCGCTCATCCTCAACGGGGTTGCGGTGAAACAGGCCGAGCAGCGGGCGGGGGAAGTCCTCGCAGAGGTGGGGCTGGGGGATAAGCTGCACTCATACCCCTCCCAGCTTTCCGGCGGTCAGCTTCAGCGGGTTGCCATCTCCCGCGCGCTTGTCCACCAGCCGCGCCTCATTATCTGCGATGAACCGACCGCCTCGCTGGATGCGGCTTCGGGCCAGAAGACGCTCGACCTGCTCAAATCCAGCGCGCTTCAGCCCGACCGGTGCGTCATCGTTGTGACTCATGACAACCGGATTTACCATTTCGCGGACCGCATCGCAGAGATGGAAGACGGCCGGGTGACCGGCATTTACGACGACCCGAAAGATTACCACCATGCTTAACCGACCATCCTTTTACATCGCCCTCCTCGGCATCGCGGCCGTGATATTCATTGTCATCCGGCTCCGGAACACCGGACCGGCTTCCGAACCACTCGTTCCGCCGCCCCAGTCCCCATACAGCAACTCGATCGGAGCTCGCGGGATCGTTGAGAGCACGAACGAAAATGTCCGCATCGCTCCGGCCGCTTCCGGGCTGGTCGAGAAGGTCAACGTCCGGGTCGGAGACGAAGTGAAGGCCGGGGAAGTTCTTTTTTCAATGGATTCGCGGGACGCCGCCGCCGCAGTGAAGACAGCCGAGGCCCAGCTCGCCGTCCAGCAGGCGCGCCTCGCGGAAAGCCAGACGCTTGTCGATGACCGGAGGGATACGCTGGAACGGGTCACCCGCCTCCGCCAGAAAAACGTCGCGAGCGTCGACGAAACCCGGCGGGACGAATTCGCCATGCAAACCGCCGAGCGGCAGTTCCAGCGCACGGCTGCGGACCTTGAGCTCACGCGCGCACAGCTCAACGACGCGAAAGTCCAGCTCGATCTTCTCACTGTCCGCGCGCCCAGAAACGGCACTGTTCTCCAAGTGAACATCAGGGCCGGAGAATATGCCGCAGCCAATTCCTCCGAGCCGGCCATCCTTCTCGGGGACATCCGCGAACTCCAGCTCCGTGCCGACGTCGACGAATCGGATGCGCCCCGCGTGAAGCCGGACTGCAACGCCGTCGCGTTTCTCAAAGGTTCGCGCGAGCAGTCGGTCCCGCTCGAGTTCGTGAGAATCGAGCCCTACATTCTCCCGAAAAAGTCGCTATCCGGCGAGAGCACCGAGCGCGTGGATACGCGGGTCCTGCAGGTGATCTTCCGTTTTCAGAATCCCGGTTTCCCGGTTTATGTCGGGCAGCAGATGGACGTCTTTATCGACGGCAACTAACGTGCCGGCAAGCGGCCCGTCAGGGCTTCAGGCTGGAGGCAGGAACCGGCGGACTCCCGGCACCTGATTTGATCAGCTCCGCGACGACTTCATCTGTGATGTCGAGCCCCCCCTCGTTGCCGAGAACCACCATGTCGCTCTTCAAGAGCACCACGCCAAGGCCCTTCCGCGATGCAATCTTCATGGCCACGGGCTTGATCTCCTCACGGAACCGGTTGACGAGGGCGACCCGCTTGGCGTTGAGCTCCTGCTGGGCCTGCTGTTGTTTCTGTTGAAGTTGGACGTTCAGTTTGTTCCCGAGCTCGGCCAGCTTCTGGTTGTCGGCCTCCGAGGGTCTTGATCCGATGGAATCCTTCGAGCGATCGAATTCCGCCTGGTATTCCTTTTGGGCCGCATTCACCTGATCGCTCAGCGGACCGCCTGCATCCTTGAGTTCCTGGACTATGGCGACATCCTTCCCGAGCCTCTTGGCGATATCGTCAAGGTCAATAAGGGCGACTCCTCCCTTGGGTCCACTGAAGGGAACACGGTCGCAGCCGGTCAGGGTGATGCTCAGGATAATGAAGAGGGCAGAGAATATTTTCATGGCTTGGGGACAAACCATGGCAAGAAAATCGCAACCAATCCAGCGAATCATCAACGAAAAGTCACCCGGTAGACATCTCCCGCCAATTCGCGAAACCAACCAATCGCCAGCATAATCCGTTCCGTCAGGGCCGGAATGGATGCCCGGCCTGAGAAAAAGGGAGGCATTGTCGCGAACAAGCTGATAGGACAAATTGATGAGTGATTCGTTCCGGGAGGCCATCCGAGCCTCGCTACCGCTTTTGAAAAAGATCCAAAAAAGCATCAAACCGCTTCCGCACGCTTCCGGAACCGCGCTCGCAAAGCTGAGCAAATCGGCGGCTGAGCGCCGCGCGCCGGCCCGTGTCCCTGCACCCGCCCCCTCCCCCGCCCCCAGGGTCGCACCCAAGCCCCTGCCCGCACAAAAGTGGACATTCGACTCGCTGCGCGAGGCGGTCCTCACCTGCGAAAAGTGTCCGCACCTCGTTCGCTCAAGGACACAGGTTGTCTTCGGTGTGGGCAATCCTGAAGCAGAATTGATGTTTGTCGGCGAAGCGCCCGGAGCGGACGAGGATGAGCAGGGGGAACCATTTGTCGGCAGAGCCGGACAGCTTCTCACGAAGATGATCCAGGCGATGGGATTCGAACGCTCGGAGATCTTTATCGCGAATGTCCTGAAATGTCGTCCGGACATGCCAGACGGGGAATCCGGAAACCGGAAACCCAAACCGGCCGAGATGGCCACGTGTCTCCCCTGGCTTCGCGAACAGATCGATCTCATCCAGCCGCGCGCCATCGTCGCTCTGGGGGCGACGGCAGTGGAAGGGCTTCTCGGAGACACCTCTCCGATGCGGGATTTGCGCGGGCGTTGGCTCGAGTTTCAGGGAATCCCTGTCATGGTGACCTACCATCCTGCCTACCTGCTCCGCAACCAGACGATCACAGAGAAACGAAAAGTCTGGGAAGACATGCTCCTCGTAATGGAGATGCTCGGGAAGAAAATCTCCGCGAAACAGCGGGCGTTTTTTACAAAATCCGCTGAATAGCCGGCTTTCACGCCCATCCAGGGAAACTGTGATATCGGACAAATTTTCAGGTTGCCAGAGACGGCTCATGTGCTAGCGTCACCCCTTTCCCCGGACCCGGCCGGGAGAGACTCCGTTCCCTCTGTGGAGCGGCGTCCGCCTCCGTCAGCCGGTCCGATCATCTCCCAATGTTTTCACACCCAATATTAGCCGCAACGCTGAGCCTTCACGCACCCCGTCTCATTGACGTGGATGCAGGGATGAGCTTTACGGGCTGGCTGACCAACTCGATCCTCGTCAGCATCTTTATCTCAGGTTTCGTGATCTGGCTCTGCCGCCGGGCGACCAAGAAGATGCTGATCGTGCCCTCCCCGCTCCAGAATGCCTTCGAGCTGGTGGTGGAAGGGCTCTACGACATGTTGGAGGAAATCGTCGGGAAACACATGATTGCGCGGACGTTTTCCTTCCTCGCCACCCTTTTCATTTTTATCCTGGCCTCGAACTGGTTCGGGCTCCTCCCCGGCGTCGGCTCGATCGGTTGGGGGGAACATGCTCCGGGACGCTTCCTGAGCCTTCCGCACGTGGACACACCTCTCCTGCGTCCGACGACCGCGGACTTGAACATGACTCTCGCGATGGCACTGGTCTTCATGGTCATGTGGCTTTACTGGTCGCTGAGCGAAGTCGGGCTGAAAAATTTCCTCCTCCACCTCTTCGGCGTGAAGGGCGGTCTCAAGGGATTCATGGCATTCGCCCTGGCCCCGATTTTCTTTTTTGTGGGAATCATCGAGGTGATCTCGATCCTGTTCCGCCCGGTCTCGCTGTCACTCCGGTTGTATGGCAATGTTTTCGCTGGTGAGAACCTGCTGAGCTCGATGATCACGATCGGCAGGGATCTCGGGCTGCCCACATGGGTGGCTGCGCTGGCCTCGATCACGATTCCCATTCCATTTTACTTCCTCGAGCTTCTCGTGGGGGTCCTGCAGGCGCTTGTCTTCATGCTGCTCTGCGCGGTCTACATCCAACTCGCCACGAGCCATGACGAGGAGGAGGAAGAACACTGAGACTTTTCCGCTGTGACCGTGGCTGGACTGCGGGCGGCGGGGATAAAAACAACAAAAACAGAAAATAACTATGAACCCTTACATCATTGCAGAGGCCGCCACGTCGGTCGCGGGAGTCACCGGAAGCCTCACCCTCGCCCTCGCCGGCGCAGGTGCCGCCATCGGCGTCGGGATGGTCGGATCGAAAGCCGCGGAAGCGGTCGGCCGCAATCCCGGAGCGTTTGGCAAGGTGCTCACCATCAGCATTCTTGGCATGGCACTCTCCGAGGCTATCGCGATTTATGCGCTGATCCTCGCCTTCCAAGGCCGCTAACCACATTCCCGGGGCCGTCCGTCCAACGGGCGTGGCGGCCCCGACACTTTTTTCAATCCCATGGATGCGTTAACTCAAATCTTTGAAACCTTCGGGGTCAGCTGGCAGAAATTCGGTGCCCAGACGGTCCTGTTCCTCATCGTTTATCTGGTCCTGAAGAAGTTTGCCTTCGGCCCGGTTGTCGCGATGTTCGAGGAACGCCGTCGCCGGATTGAGGAGGGCCAGCTCAACGCCGAAAAGATCAAGAAGCAACTCGCCGAATCCGAGGTCCGCTGCCAGGAAATCCTGCGCAAGGCGAATGCCGATGCCCAGCGCATCATTGAGGAGGGCCGCATGAGCAGCGAGGCTCACAGCCAGAAATCCACGCAGCAGGCGATCAAGGATGCCGAGAGCATCATCACCCGCGCCCATGAGACGGTCGTCCTTGACCGCGCCAAGATGGTGGCCGAGGTCAAACAGGAAATGATCCACCTCGTTGTGGACACCACCGCGAAAGTGGCCGGACGGATCCTCACCAAGGAGGATCAGGACCGCCTCGCGGCCGAAACCTCGAAACAAGTCGCCGCCTGATCGCATGAAACTCAGCCGGGAAGCCAGACGCCAGGCCCGCGAACTGTTCGCGATCTCGATCGTGAACGGCCGCCTCGACACTTCGCGCCTCAATTCCGTCTTCGACGAAGTCGCTGAAAAAAAGCCGCGCAACTACATGCCGATCCTCAAGGAACTGACCCGCCTTGTGCGCCTCGAGATGGCCAGCCACCACGCGGTCATCGAGAGCGCAACCCCTCTGGAGCCCGCCAGGGCCCGGGAATACGAGGCCGGCCTCAAATCCCGCTTCGGCGAACTCACCACCGAATTCCGCGAGAACCCCGCCCTGATCGGCGGCCTTCGCGTCCAAATCGGCAGCGACGTCTGGGATGGCAGCATCCAGGCGCGCCTCGAAGCCATCAAACAACAACGTTAATTTTTATTTCCCAACACTCATGAGCAATATCGTCCTCGAACTTGAAGAAAAAATCGGCGCGATCAAATCGGCCGCCGCCCGCAAAACCAACGTCGGAGCCGTCCGCGAAATCGGTGATGGCGTGGCCCGCCTCGAAGGTCTGAGCGGCGCGATGCTCAACGAGATGCTGGAATTTCCCGGCGGCCTCGTCGGGCTCGCGCTCAACCTTGAAGAGACCGAGGTCGGCGCGATCCTGTTCGGCGACTATACGACGATCAGCGAGGGCGACGAGGTCAAGACGACCGGCAAGCTCCTGCAGGTTCCAGTCGGCAAAGGCCTCTTGGGACGCGTGGTCGATGCGCTCGGCCAGCCCTTGGATGGAAAAGGCCCTATCAACGCCACCCATTTCTATCCCGTGGAAAAAATTGCCCCGGGCATCATCAAGCGCCGCAGCGTTAGCCAGCCGGTCCAGACCGGAATCATGGCGATCGACGCGATGATCCCGATCGGCCGCGGCCAGCGCGAGCTCATCATCGGCGACCGCGCCACAGGGAAGACCACAATCGCCATCGACACGATCATCAACCAGGCAAAGATCAACAAGGCCGGTGAAGAAAGCGGGGATCCGTCCTTCCGCCCGCTCTACTCGATCTATGTCGGCGTCGGTCAGAAAAATGCGAACATCGCCCGGGTGGTTGGAATTCTCGAGGCCAACGATGCGATGAAATACACGATCGTCATCGCCTCGACCGCCTCCGATGCGGCCGCCGAGCAATACATCGCACCTTTCTCCGGAGCCGCCATGGGCGAATGGTTCATGGACAATGGCATGGACGCGCTCATCGTGTTCGACGATCTCACCAAGCACGCGAATGCCTACCGCCAGATCTCGCTCCTCCTGAAGCGTCCCTCCGGCCGCGAAGCGTATCCGGGCGACGTCTTCTATCTTCACAGCCGGTTGCTGGAACGTTCCGCGCGACTCGGGGAAAAATACGGCGACGGCTCGCTCACGGCGCTTCCGATCATCGAGACCCAGGCCGGGGACGTCTCGGCCTACATCCCGACCAACGTTATCTCGATCACAGACGGCCAGATCTACCTGGAGACCGATCTATTCTATCAGGGCATCCGCCCCGCGATCTCGGTTGGTCTCTCCGTCTCGCGCGTCGGCTCCGCCGCGCAGATCAAGGCGATGAAACAGGTGGCCGGAAAGATCAAAGGCGACCTGGCCCAATACCGCGAACTCGCGGCCTTCGCGCAGTTCGGCTCCGATCTGGACGCCCGCACCAAGTCCACGCTCGAGCGCGGCGCCCGCATCGTCGAACTCTTCAAGCAGGCCCAATACAACCCGATGATGGTCCACGTCCAGGCCGCCATTCTCTGGGCGATGCAAAAAGGGCTCTTTGATTCCGTGCCTGTCGATAGGGTCAAGGAAATCCAGCTCAAGCTGGCCGACTTCCTCGAAACCCGCAAAGAGGCGATCCTCAACAAAATTCTGGCCAAAAAGCAGTTCGACGAGGAAATTGAGAAGGAGCTCGGAGCTGCTGTCGAGGAATTCAAATCCTTCAATAAATAATGGCCAACCTGCGCGACATCCGGCGGCGGATCAAATCCGTCAAAAACACGGCCCAGATCACCAAGGCCATGCAGATGGTTGCGGCCTCGAAAATGCGCAAGGCCCAGCAGGCCGCCATCAACGGCCGCGACTACGCGATCCTCATGAACCGGGTCATCGTCTCCCTCCGCGATGCGGTGGACCCGACCTGCCATCCCCTGCTCGCCCGCCGCGAGGTGAAGCACGAACTCGTCCTGCTGCTCAGCACGGACAAAGGGCTCTGCGGCGGCCTCAACACAAACCTGTTCCGCGACGCCATGGCATTCAATCCGGAGACGACTTCCTTCGTTTCCGTCGGGCGCAAGGGCACCCAGTTCCTCGCCCGGATGAAGCGGAAGATGCTCGCGGATTTTCCCCTGCGCGACCGCCCGAACTTTCTCGAGACCAAAGCGATCTCGAAGTTCTGCATGGAGAAATTTCTCGACGGCTCCGTCGATAAGGTGACGGTTCTTTTTCCGATGTTCGTCAACACGCTTTCACAGATTCCAAAAGCGATGCCGATCCTCCCCCTGACGAGTTTCGAGGAAGGCGGTCTCACCGACAAGCATGAGGAAGTCAAGTCGCCCGACGGCGGCCTCCTCTTCGAACCGAATGCGGATTCTGTTCTCAATGCCATCCTGCCCGCCTACGTGCATTTCGGAGTTTACCAGACACTTCTCGGCACTCGCGCCTCGGAGCAGAGCGCCCGCATGGTCGCTATGAAGAGCGCCACCGACAATGCCAAGAACCTGGTCAAGGATCTTACTCTCGAATACAACAAAGCCCGACAGGCCAGCATTACGAACGAAATCCTCGAGATTTCCACGGCACAGCTCGCATTGGGCTGATTCCGGAGTCCGCTTTTGCGAAACGGGTCACCCGTTCCGCTACTGCAAATGCGGCTCTCGGTGGCGCAAGGGAAGCGAGAGCATCCTCTCGTCACCGGC
>CAZRIL010000114.1:0-15069 GCA_964600115.1 uncultured Chthoniobacter sp.
ACCACCACTGCGACACTGATTGTTGCGCTCACCCAGGCCATGGACAAGCGGCAGGTTCTGTCAAACATCTATTCCTGGCAGGGACCGGTCGTCTCCGCTCTTGTTCTCGTGATCGGCCTCTTCCTGATCTTCAAAGCCTCGACAGTCAGCGCGATGATTCAGAAGAACGACAAGCCCTGATCGGCCCGGAACGCGGAGGGCTTCCGCAGGGCTTCGACATTGACGATCTCTTTCCGGCAAATGAGTGTCCCCCGCCAATGAAAGTCATCCACCTCGACATGGACTGCTTCTATGCGGCGGTCGAGATGCGGGAGCGTCCGGAACTCGCCGGCCTTCCGATTGCCGTCGGCGGGGGCTCACGCCGCGGCGTGGTCACCACGTGCAACTACGAAGCCCGGAAATTCGGCGTCCGTTCGGCCATGCCCGGCTTCCTCGCACGCGAGCGCTGCCCGCAACTCGTCTTCCTGCCGGTGCGGTTCGACCTCTATCGGGCGGAATCCGCAAAAATCCGGGCCATTCTCCACCGCTACACCCCTCTCGTGGAACCGTTGTCGTTGGATGAGGCCTATCTGGACGTGACCGGATCCGGCCGCTACGCATGGGACATCGCCAAGGAGATCCGCAAATCCATTTTTGACGAAACCGGACTCACCGCCTCCGCCGGCATTGCCCCTAACAAGATGCTTGCCAAAATCGCCAGCGACTGGCGTAAGCCGAACGGCCAGTTCGCGATTACTCCGGACCGGGTGGAGAGCTTCATGAAGGAACTCCCGCTGAGCAAAATCAGTGGAATCGGCCCCAAGAGCACCGAAAGATTTGCGCAAAAAGGAATCCACAATTGTGGCGACCTTCAACGCCTGCCGCTCAACGAACTCGTTCGCCAGATGGGAAAGTGGGGAGAAGAACTATTTCATCGTTGCCGCGGCCGCGATGACCGACCGGTTGAACCCAACCGCATCCGGAAATCCTTGAGCACCGAGCGGACATATCCCGAGAACCTGACGACGCCCGGGCAGTGCGAGCGCGCAATGGAGGAGATTGTCACAGAACTACTCGGGGACATCCGGACCAGCGCGGCCGACCGCCGGATCCATAAGGCCTTCGTCAAAATCAAATTTGCCGACTTCTCACAGACAACCAGGGAGGGGATTCATCCCGGTCCCGGCCTTGATACCTACCGCTCCCTGCTTCTCGAGGCACGGGGACGAAGCGAACAGCCCGTCAGGCTCCTCGGAGCGGGAGTTCGCTTCGCGGAAGAAGCCAGGGAGTTTGAGGATTCCCAGCAGTGGCTGGATTTTTGAGCGTATGCTCAGGGCAATTTGCCGGCTGAAGGGCAGAGATCGGCAAGTTCGCACCCGGAGCAATCGGGCTTCCGGGCCTGGCAGCGGCGCCTCCCGTGAAAGATCAACCAATGGCTGAGGTCGGTCCAGTTCTCCCGCGGAAACAGGCCGATCAAATCCTGTTCGATATGCACGGGATTGATCGATTTTGTCAGCCCGAGCCTCTGGGAAAGACGGGAAACGTGCGTATCCACGACAACCCCTTCATTCAGGCCAAAAGCGTTTCCAAGAACCACATTGGCTGTCTTGCGTCCGACTCCGGGAAGCGAGGCCAGCTCGTCGAGTGTCCGGGGAACGCAGCCGCCATGCCGGTCGAGAAGCTCAACCGCCATATCCCGGATATTCTTCGCCTTGTTCCTGAAGAATCCCGTGGAACGGACAAGCGCCTCCAGCTCAGGAAGCGGAATCTCCGCAAAATCCTGTGTGGACTTGCACCGGAGGAACAGCTCCCGTGTCACGAGATTCACGCGCTTGTCGGTGCACTGCGCCGAAAGGATTGTGGCCACCAGCAACTCCAGAGGACTGCAGTAGACCAGCTCGCAGTGTGCGTCGGGGTAGATGTCAGGAAGCCGCCTCAGCAACTCCCGCGCCCGCTCTTTCCGGTTCACGGCACTCCGAGCGCCTTCAGTCTCTCCTTGGCTTTTGCGGCATAAGGGCTGTCCGGGAAATCCTTGACGAGCTGCTTGTAAAACGCCTTGGCCCGTTCCAGCTGCTGCGCCTTGAACTTCTCATCCGTGCTCGTGCCCGCCTGCTCCTCGAGCAGTTGGCTCGCCTGCCAGAGTCCTTCCGTTGCGGCCAGCGGAACTCCGGAATACAGTTGGGCGATCTTCGCAAAAAAGTCGATCGCCTGCCCGCGGAATTCGGATTTCTGCTTGGGGTCGGTGCTCGCATCGGATTTCTGCTTCATGATGGCACCAGCCAGTAGGAATGCATTTGCCCGGAGTTCCGCGCTCCCGTTCTGCGCGCGGATGATTGCAGGCAGCAGCTGGAGCGCCTCGTCCAATTTCCCTTCGGCTCGCAGCGATTCAGCGATGCCGTAGTCGGCCTCAAGCACCTTCGAGGACCAGGGATACAGCGCCTTCAGTTGCTTGAAGAGCGCTCCGGCTTCGGCGGTTTGCTTGTTCTCCTGAGCGACACGGCCGAGGCCGAAAATCGAGATCGCCTGTGCCTCCTGGATCGCAGGAGCCGCTGCGGTCGCGGCCGTGCCGGGAGGATTCGGGAAATCGGTGGCCAGCTTTTGGAAGACCGCCGCGGCCTCAGCGGGCTTCTTGTCATCCACGAGCGCGAGCCCGTAAACGTCAAGATCCTTGGCGGAGTAGATCACGCTCGCATCGTAGGCCTCGTTCATCTTCGCAAGCGCCCTCGCCTTGTCTTTTGTGGAAATGAATCCGGCGAGCGTGAACAGAATTTTGCTCCTGGCTCCGGGGTCGGTTGATTTTTCGGCCAGCTGCTGAAAATATTCCTCAACCTGGGCATCGGTCTTCAACTCCGCACGAAGAAGCATCCTCTGGGCTTCCATCAGAGACTGCAGCCCGAGCGCCAGATCCGGACTGGCCGGATACTTTGCCATCATCTCCTCCGAGGTTGTGACAGAGGATTGGATGGCATCCTTCCAGACCGTCTGATTCGCCTCGTTCAGCGCCGAGTAGTTTGCCGCCAGACGTTCGGCGTTCCCCCGCTGGAATTCCGCGATCTTGTAGAGGGCCTCGGCGGCTTTGGGATTCTCGGAGTAGCGCTGTGCAAACTCCATATAGGCCGCGATCGCCTCGTCGGGCTTCGCGGCTCTGGCCGCGTTTTGGCCGATCGTGTCGTAGGCAAAATAGACCTTGTCATCCTGTGGATACTTCTCAATGAACTGCCGCATCAGCTTGTTGACCTCCGCCACATTCTGCGTTGCTCCTGCGAGCTGTGAGCGCATGAAATAGGTGTAGGGAGCCGCCTGGCTCTCAGGAAACTTCTCCGCCAGCATCGCCAGCGTGGCACTGCCCTCGTCCTTCTTCCCGAGCGCAATCTGGGCGCTGCCAAGAGCGTAAATGGCCAGAGGGGCCAACTGGTGCTTCTCGTTGTTTTTTATGAAGCTTTCCAGGAGCGTGACCGCAGCCGCATTGTCACCTTTCTGCTGGGTGGCTATCCCGATCCAGTAATCGGATTCCACGGCCTGGGGGGTTCCCGGGAATTTGTCCTTCACGATCTTGTAGTTCGTGATCGCGTCATCCCATTTTGCGGTGTCCTTGTAGATGCCCGCCAACCCGTATTGGGCGATGACGGCCACATCCGGAGCGGGGTTGTTTGCGAGGTAGGATTGGAACGTTTTCAAGGCCTCTTCGAAATTTTTCAACCCCACCTGGGCCTGGGCCTTGCTGACCACAGACAGTCCGACCACCCGGCCCTTGGGGTATTGCGCGATCGACTCGTCGAAATACCGGATGGCCTCCTCCGGCTTTCCAAGGCCCAGATACATGTTGCCCATGGCAAATGGCAGGCTCTCGGCGAGCGGGTTCGATTTATACGCCCCTGTGAATTCCTGGTAGCCCTGGACCGCTTTGTCCACCGCGTTCTGGATCACGTAGCCCATCGTCTTGTAATACATCGAACGCATTTTTTCGTCGTCGGTGGTCAGGAATGGCGACACGTGGGTTATCAGGACCCTCGACTCGTTGTATTTCTGCGCGTTGAAGAAAATCTCGCCCATCTTGAGCATGGCGGTCGCGATCTGGTCGGGCTTGGATCTGACCTCCTCCAGCTTCTTCAGTTCCCGCTCATTGTCCTTGTCGAGCTGCTTCTTCAAGACCGGGTTGTTCTTGCGCAACGCGTCGGCTTTCAGTGCGGGAAAAGCTTTGATCTTGGCCAGCTGGAGCTCGATAATTTCTTCTTTGGGCAGAATCGATTGATACGCATCGAGCGCCTGAGTGTAGATCGGCGGACGCTCGGCATCGGGGCTGAATGCCGCGCGGGTGAACAGGATTTCTCCGATCTGGAACCATGCGTCATTGATGAGCGCGATATCCTTCTTTTCGGCGATGATCTGCCGGAGAATTTCCTCGGCCTGTTTGAGCTGGGCCATCCCCTTGGCCTTGTCTCCGCCCTCCTTCATCAGATCTCCGCTCCCGATCGTCGCCAGCGCCAGGGCCAGAACATTCTTGCTGGCCGGCAGGGTCCCGCTGGTGGGGAACTTCTGAATGTTCGACTGCATGTCCTCGACCACCTTGTCGTAATTTCCGATTTGGAAGTTTGCGACCCCGCGCCCGTAAATGGCGGATTCGACCTCCGGAGATTGCGGGTATTTCGTGATGAAATCCGTGAATTTCGCGATGGCCTCCTCGAAGGCCTGCTTGCGCTTGGGGTCATTCGCGGGGAGAGCGGAGGCTTTGGATGAAAGGATCTGCGGAAGAAAGCTGTTCCCGATCTGCGCCAGTTCCGGGGCCAGCCCGGGGAATGTGAGCGCCTTGTTCAAGGTCGTGAGCGCCTGGTCGAACTGGCCGAGAAAATACTGCGAGAATGCCAGCTGGATCGTTGCGACCATCGCGACCGGATCCGTCGGGTAATCCTTCAGAACCTTTTCATAGGCCGCAGATGCTGCCGTGTAATCCCCGGCCGAAAACAGGTTGTAGGCTGCCTCGTTTGCCGCCGCCGCGCCCGCCGATTGCGCATGCAGCGATTGAGAGCACAGGACCGCGGTCAGGATGACGATAGCGAGACGGACTGGGAGAGCTTTCATGAAAGAGCCACTAGTAATAAATCGGACGGAGAAATGTTTCCATCGCAAAATTGCGCCAATCTCCGGCCACGCATTCACCCGGATGCGGCGATCCCCCCGCGCAATACTTCCACCACCCGGTTGATTTCTTCGAGGGAGTTGTAGAAATGAGGGCTGAAGCGAAGCCATTGCGAACCGTCGCGCAGCGATCGCAGCGACGCGATGATCCCGGCTTCATCCAGTTTGGAAAAAAGAAGCGCGGATTCCTTGCCGGTGTGCCGGCAGGTGAGAATCCCGGATCGCAGCGGATCCGTTTCGTCAGGCGAGAGAAACTCGAACCCCAGATCGCGCAAACCGGCCTGAAGCGCATCGCGCACCTGGAGAATTGAGGTCCTCACATTTCCCATTCCTGCTGCCAGCAACATTTCCAGGGACGCCTTCATCCCATACATTCCGGTGATGTTCAGGACACCGGGCTCATAACGCCTCGCGGTCTCTTCGAAAACAATCTCCTCCTGGGCCACAAAGTCCGGCGAACGCACATTCCAGGCCCCGAGAAGCGTGGGCCGGCAGATTCCGAAATTGCGCTTCGCCACATAAACGATGCCGATTGCCAGAGGCCCGAGCATCCATTTATGGGCATCCGCGCTCAGAAAATCCACATTTTCGACGCTGAACGGTCCGGCTCCGATTGTCTGGATGGCATCCACGGAAAAAAGGATCCCGCGCTGGCGCAACATCGCGCCGATGGCATCCACATCAATCCTCCACCCGCTCAGAAAATGTGCGGATGCGAGGGCGACCAGCTTCGTTCTCGGTGTCAGCGCGGCCTCGACAATGTCCTTCGTGATCCTGCCCGGTTGCTCGGGCTTCACGGAGCGGATGACAACGCCGCGCGAAGCGAGGGCCGTCCATGGGTAGACATTGGACGGGTAGTCGTCCGCATAACAGACAAGCTCGTCTCCCTCCCGCCAATCCAGTCCGTTGGCAAAGAGGCTCAATCCGAGCGAGGTGGGACCGAGGAGAGCGATCTCGTCCGCGTGGGCGCCGATCGCCTTCGCGCAGACTCCGCGGGTGCGGGCAACGTCCCGCAGAACGTCGCCGAATTCCTGGTGGTGGAGGCAGCTTGACTCGACGTGATCCCGCATGGCATCGGCCGCGCAGCGGGGCAGAATTGTGACTCCCGCGTGAGCCAGGAAGACCCGCTCGCGGGCGACCGGAAACTCTTCCAGACGGAGCTTTTCGTCGGTGAACCAGCTCATTTCCTGGATTCCTCCGCCTCGTGAATCAGCGTCCAGAAATCCTTTGTTCCTGCCAGCCCTTCATCCTCATCATCAAGCGGGAGATTCGAGCGGAAAAGAAAATCACGAATGGTATTTTTGTGAAGGACGCGGTGGATCAGGATACCCTCCGGATGCCGCTCAAAATAGATCCGGTAGTCCTTGGCGCGATAGCGGTGCAACGTGCGGCCCTCGCGGGTGACCTTCCCGAATCCCTCCTTCTCGAGCGGGTCAGCATCGTCCGGCATAAAGTGGAACTCTGAAAGCAGCTCAAGCTGGAGATCCTTCGGCAGGGCGGCCATTTCGGCGGCGCTGATTTTATTGAAAATGACCTGGAACACGCCCCTACCAATCGCGCGGATGGGCCGCGGAAGGCAAGGATGGAAATCTGTGACGATTCTTCTGGCGCGGAAAAACGAGCCTGCTATCAGTTCTGCGAATTTTTAAAACCATGAGCGTTCTTGTAGGAAAACCCGCACCCGATTTCAAAGCCGATGCCGTCCATTTGGGACAATTCACGGAGACCGTGCTTTCGAGCTACCGGGGCTTCAAATACGTCGTCCTCTTTTTCTACCCGCTGGACTTCACATTCGTCTGCCCGACCGAACTCCATGCATTCCAGGAAAAGCTCGAGGAGTTCCACAAGCGCAACGTCGAGGTCATCGGCTGCAGCATCGACAGCAAATTTTCGCACCTGGCCTGGCTGACGACACCGAAAAAGAATGGCGGCATCGAGGGGGTTCAGTATCCGATCGTATCCGATCTCCAGAGGACGATTGCCCGGGACTATGATGTGCTGTCGCCCGAAGGCGTCTCCTACCGGGGGCTGTTTCTGATCGACCGCGAAGGCATCGTCCGGCACCAGCTCGTCAACGACCTGCCCCTCGGGCGCAGCGTGGACGAGGCGATCCGGATGGTGGACGCGCTCCAGCACTTCGAGAAACACGGGGAAGTCTGCCCGGCCAATTGGGCCCGGGGCAAAGAGGCAATGAAGGCTACCAAAGACGGGACAGCGGAATATCTGAGCAACCACTGAGTTCCGCACTCTCGCGGCTACTCCGGAGAAATCCGCACCGCAAATTCCTCGTAGGAAATCTTCAGTCCCGCCATCTGGGCCGCGTATTCGAGCACGGTGGATCCGGGGACATTTTCGAGCGCCAGCGTGATCTTCTTTGAATGGGTCTCCGGCACCACCCAGACCATGTTCGGATGAAAGCCCTGCGGCGCATTTCTGTTGAGGATCTGGAAGATGTAAGTGAACGCCTCGTGTGCTGAGGAATCCTGCAGATCCACCTTCGACACGACAATGGCATCAAGCTTCTTTTTCATGGCCAGCTGCCCGGCCTGCTTTTTGGCAATCAGCCGCAGGTAATTTTGGACAGCCTGGTTTTTCGGCTCCTTGGCGGCCATCTGCTCGAACATCGCCTTCGCCTCTTCGAGGTTGCCGGCCTGATAGGCTTTGACCGCCTCCGGCAATTCCTCCGCTGCAACGCCTGCCTCCGCGCTGAGCACGAAAGTAGCAACTAAGGCCCCGATCGAAATCGCCCGCCAGCGACTCCAGGTCCGATTGGCTGCCGGCGTGATCATTTCCGCACGGGAACAACAACGACCGGGCAAGGACTTTGTTTGAGAACGCCCGTGACAACACTTCCTCCGAACAAATGAAAGAGCGCACCATGCCCGTGCGATCCAAGCACGATGTAGTCCGCCGCCTGGTTGGTCGCCACGTCGGCAATTTCGTCCACTGGAAGGCCGAAAGCAGCCTCGCAGGCAACCTCGAGGCCCTTTACCCGCAAAGGGGCCGCGAGTTCCTCGAGCCGGTGCCGCGCCCCTTCTGTTTGCTCGATGTCGAGGGCCGGAGGAGATGTGGCGATCATGTCCATCGAGGCTCCCACGGGCACGTAGGATGCGACCGGCTCAATCACGTGAAAGAGAATGAGTTTTGAATGGAGCTTCAACGCGAGAGACTCGGCGGCGAGCAAAACTTTGGGGGCAATCTCGCTGGTATCCAAGGGGACTAGGATCGTGGCCATGAAAAATTTATAGCCCATCGACTCTTGGCTTGCGAGGAAAACCGGCAATAATCCCGGCTATGGACGAGCTTTTTCCAGTCGCGGTTTCCGAGGTGGCCGCTGACGCTCCATTGGCCACCCGCATGCGCCCGCGCACGCTCGAGGAATACGCCGGCCAGCAGCACATTCTCGGACCGGGCAAGCTCCTCCGCCGCGCGATCGAGGCCGACCGGATCTCTTCGCTGATTCTGTTCGGACCACCCGGGACCGGAAAAACCACGCTGGCGCAGGTGATCGCGGGAGCGACCCGGGCAAAATTTGAAAGGCTGAGCGGTGTCGAGAGCAATGTCGGCGACATCCGCCGGGTGGTCGCCACCGCTGCCAACCGCCGCGAGCACACAAAGACGATCCTGTTCATCGATGAAATCCACCGCTTCAACAAAGCCCAGCAGGATGTGCTTTTGCCCGAGGTCGAGAACGGTGTTGTGAGACTCATCGGCGCCACGACGCAGAACCCGTTTTTCAGCGTCAACAGCGCACTCCTCTCCAGGTCACAGGTTTTCCAGCTCCAGCCGCTCTCGGAGGATGACCTCACCGCGCTCATGAACTCCGCACTGGCCGACCAGGAACGCGGGCTGGGCAATCTGCAAATCTCACTGGAGCCGGCTGCCTCCGCGCTCCTTGCAAAACTCAGCGACGGGGATGCGCGAAAAGCCCTGAACGCTCTTGAGATCGCCGCCCTCACAACACCGCCCGGCCCCGATGGCGTGATCCGGATCGACCTCCACGCCGCCGAGGATAGCATCCAGCAGAAGGCCGTTGTTTACGACGGAACCGGTGACGAGCACTACGACACCATCAGCGCTTTCATAAAAAGTATGCGCGGCAGCGATCCGGACGCAGCCCTTTACTGGCTCGCCAAAATGCTCCACGCCGGCGAGGACATCCGTTTCATTTCCCGCCGGATTGTCATCTGCGCGAGCGAGGATATCGGAATGGCGGACTCGAACGCGCTGGTCGTCGCCATGGCTGCCCAGCAGGCGGTGGAGTTTATCGGGCTGCCCGAAGCCAATCTGATTCTTGCACATGCCACCGTCTATCTGGCCACAGCCCCCAAGAGCAATCGCTGCACAATCGCGATCAGCAAGGCCTCGCAGGAAGCCCGCGAAGGCCGGACTCTCGCCGTCCCCGCCCACCTCCGCGATGGGCACTACAAGGGCTCCGAGCGTCTCGGCCATGGCAAGGGATACAAATACAGCCACGACTTCGAAGGGTCCTACGTTCCGCAGGCCTACCTCCCCGAGGGCAGAATTTACTACGAGCCCACAGAGAACGGCATGGAAAAACGCGTCAAGGAGCGCCTCGCCCACTGGCGCGCGATCTACGAGGACGCAGCAAAAGAGCAGCCGTAAAAGCCTCTCCCGATGTCAGCGGTCGAGATTCTCGCGCAGCGCTTTCCAGTGTTCATCGACAAACCACGCCTCGACTTTCTGCCTTGCCCAGGGGGTTCTCCGCAGGAAGGTCAGGCTGGACTTGATGCTCGGGTCGCTTTGAAAACAACGGATCCGGATGCGCCGGCCCATCTCCTCCCATCCGTATTTTTCCAGAAGTTGAGTGAGAATCATCTCCAGCGTCACCCCGTGCAGGGGATCGCGGGGATGGTGTTCGGGTGATGGCATGGGCGGCGTGAAACTGTCTCCACAATAAGAAACCAATCGGGACTCGTGTTGGACAGGAAAAATCAAATCCCAATATCATTTCCGGGCTCCCGTCCGGATTGATTCGGAACGACTCCATCCCTCCATAAATCGGCTTGTATATTGTGATGACCGGGATCAAGAATCGAAGCATGCGACTTCCGCTGATGGTTTCTCTCTTTGTAGCGACCATCCTGTCGACCGCCCTGGCTTCGGATCTGGAGCAAAAACTCGACCTTGCCCGCCGGGAGAATGATACCCATGCGAAAATCGAATTGCTCCGCAGATGGCTCGACACCCGCCCGAACGACCCTGCGGCGGTCGAGGAACTCGTCGGCCTCTGGCTTGACGTTCCCGATTACGGGATGGCCCTGCAAACGCTCCGCCAATCGACATCGCCAGAGCCGGGTCTCGTCGCTCGAACCAATGCCGAAGTGGCGCTCCTGCGTGACGAAAAGATGCCGGCCGCCCTGGAGATCCTGCGAGCCCGGGTCTCGGCTGCCCCCAAGGATCGTGAGACCAGCCTGATGCTCGCGGATTACCTGGCCAAGGCCGGCGAACGCAAGGAACAGATCGCCGTGCTTGATTCCCTGCTCGCCGGCAAGAACGACTTCGGACTTTTTCTTGACCGTGCTGATGCAAAACTTGCAACAGGCGATCCCAAGGGGGCTCTGGCGGATTTCCGCCGGGCGGCCGCGGAGGGACCGGACGAAGCCCGTGTGCAGAACTCACGGGCCGGATTTGAACGCCTCGAGAGCGCGCTCGCAGCAATTGCGATTCTCGAAAAAGCGGGGGACAGCCCTCAGTCTCATTTCAACAAGAGCTATTTCTGGTTTTACGGTGGCGTTCCGGATTCCGGGCTCGCGGAGGCGGTGCAAGGACTCCGCTCCTGGCCGGAGTCCGTTTACGGCAGGATTCTCGAAACCCGCGGCCTCGTGGCCAATGGCTCACTCACTCCGGCCAAAGCCCGCGAGGAGCGGCAGATCGATGTTTCGGTGGCGCTTGAGGACGAAAAGGCGCGGCAGGGCATTCTTCTGGCCGATGCAGGCCTTGCAAAGAAGCCCGGTGATTTGCAGCAGCTCATCAACCGCGCCTCGTGGCTGAACTATTCCGGCCACTACGTGCTGGGAATGGGCGACATTGAGCGGGTTCTGAAGGCCGACCCTTCAAACATTTCCGCCCTTCACTACGCGGTTGCAATCAGCCTCCGCCAGGGCAATTTCCCGGCTGCAACTGCTTATGCGGAGAAGCTGAAGGAACTCAAAGCCCCGCGTGAAATTCTCTCCGATGTGTATGCCGGGCTCGCACAACTCGCCTTCGAACAATCCCAACTCCCGCTCGCCTTGGAATTTGCCCAGCGCTCGATCGACGCAAAACCACTCGCGCATATTTGGAAGTTGAAAGCTGCCTGCTACACACGGCTCGGACAGCCGAACGAAGCCGCAGATGCCGTGAAGAAGGCGGAAATGAAAGGGAGCCGATGAAGAAGTGGCTTCTGGCAACACTCGTCGCGCTCGGCACTGCTCACGCGATGCAACCTCATCCCCAGAAGGCGGACGGTCCGGTTGCGGCTGTCACCCCTGCCCCGCTTCCGCCTCCGGCGGTTTTTGAAATCCCCGGAGACACCCGGCTTTTCAACAATGATCCGGAAGCGGGCGGCGTCACAATTTCGCCGGCCGATCAAAAGATCGAGCCCTTCGCGGTTTACAGCATCTCATTTCCGACTGACATCGTCACCCCGGACAAAATCGATATCGAAGGTGCCGAGGCTCCGATCGTTGCCTGGCCTCCTCTGGGGACTAGCTATTTTTGGAGGTCCCCGGCGGAAGGCGACCTGCAGATCACCGGCCCGCGTATCCCCGGCCAGACTTACCGCTTTCGTCTCCGTGAGGATTTGAAGGCGATCGATGGCAGCGCTCTGCCGACAAGCACATGGGGAATCGAACTCGCCAGCGAACCGCTCAAAGTTTCGAGCTGGTATGACGAGCGCGATCAGCTCAATTCGCAGCCGGTCGTGCCTCTGGAATTCAACTACCCGATCCGCATCCATGATGTTGCGGACGGCCTCTGGTTCCAGAACCGGGCCACGCGACAAAAGTTCCCCGCAGAAGTCGCCATCCAAAGCGGCGAGGATGGTCAAGGGATTCCGACCCCGACAGATATCCGGGTCACCCCACGATCTCCGCTTCCCGTGGGGGCAACGTATGACCTCGTCGTCGAAAATGTTCACGACGCATACGCCGGCCGCACGCTCTCCTACCCGAAGGTCTTCCCTCTGGGCACCACCCGCCCGCTGGCAGTCGACTACGTTGCCGCGAGAAACTGGGCCACTGACAAACCGCATGTCGAAATTAAATTCACCTCGAAGCTGTCGAACGACCCCCTCCCGGCGAACGCGGTCAAGGTGGAGCCGGCAGTCACAAATTTCGGCCTCCGCAAGGATCGGGCAACCCTCTTTGTTGATGGTAATTTTGATCCTTACATCCGCTACAAAGTCACGATCTCGTCGGCTGTCACCGGTAGTCGCGGATTTCCGATGGCGGCGGATTCCACCTGGGGTGCCACCTTCCCGCGCAAACCTGCGACGATCCTCTTCCCGCCGGGCGAATTCCGTCAGAGGGGAGCACTGGGGCTGCGGTTTGCGCTCGTCCAGTCGAACACCGGCATTCTTCGCTGGCGACTGGCCCGGATCCCGGATGACAAGCTGTCTGCAGTTCTCAAAAACGTTCGGGCCGGGGCCGGAGATACCGGCTTCCTTCTCATTGACGAATTCTCTCTCGAGGTGACCGGCAGCGGCGAGTTTCCCGCAGTCACAGACGACAGGGAGGAGCTCCGGAAAATCGAGTGGAAATCCGACCTTTCCGGACCCTATATTTTTGAGGCGAGTGCAGAGGCCGGAAATGACAGGAAGGTTGCAAACCGGGCCCTCATCTGGTTTGGCGATCTGGCCCTCACACAAAAGCTCAGCCCGGACTCCCTCACTGTCCGTTCAGCCGGGATGGGCAATGGCCAGCCGGTTCCCGGGGTCCGCATCCAGCTTCTCACAGCCGAGCTCCTGGAGGTCGCTTCGGCGGTCAGTGACGCATCGGGGCTCGTGACTTTCTCTCGCACCGCTTCGACGGCTGCATCGTTCTTTCAAATCACAGAGAACGGAAAGTCGACGATCTGGCCGGCCATTCCCGACGGACAATTCCCATCCGGCTCGACGTATTTCACTCCGCGTCCGGATACCCTCGGACGCATTCTCACAGACAGGCCGCTTTATCGGCCGGGGCAGGAACTGAAAATCAAAGGCTTCGTGCGGACGAAGAAGGATGGCGTTCTTGCAGTGCCGGCCGGGCAGGTCATCACATGGGAAATCGTGAAGGCCTGGCAGAGTGATGTGCTGGCATCGGGGACGGCCAAAGTATCTCCGGCAGGAGGATGGAATGCGGCCTGGGTGACGCCGGACGCAAACCTGGGCGAATACCAGGTCCGCGCGAAACTCGGAATTGCGGATGCCGGGAATCCCGCTTCCTTCCGGATTGAGGAATTCCGCAATCCTCCGTTTTCAGTAAGCTGCGAAGCCGTCGACAAGACAAAGCCAGCCGAATCGGTCGTCCGGGTTTTGTCACAGTATTTCCACGGTGCCCCGAATGCGGGCAGCAGGGTCAAATGGAAGGCGACATGGCTGAGCGACCACGAGAGCGACTACTATTCGACCGAGGAGAGCGACGGATTCATCCAGGTCGATCTCTATTCCCAACTCGCGAAGGAGGTCGTCTATGAGACGGCCGTGGAGGGGGAAACCTCGCTCAATGGCAACGGGGAAGCCACCCTGACTTCTGCACAGCCATTTCCCGATCCCGGCAACCGGGCGGATGCCATTGTGATCTGGCAGGTCGATGTCACCGGTCCGGACGGGCAGACAATCACCGGCGGAGTAACTGATGATGTCGGAATGAACGATGTTGCGCTCGGCGTGAAAGCTGTCGAGGAACCTCCGGAAGATTCCGTGCGATTCGAACTCCGCGCAGTCCCGCGGATCGAAGGCGCTCCGGTTCCCGCCAAAGTTCCGGTTGTCCTCTCCATCGTCAAAGCCAAATCGGTCAAGGAGCAGATTGCGCCGTTTGTTTACCGCTACCGGCATTTCGACGACTTCATCCGGGTGGCTGCAAAGGATGTTCCGTCCACAGGCACGGTGGATTTCCCGGTTAAAGAGCCTGGCCGCTATGTCCTCGTCGCAGGGCCGGTCGCGGGGGGAATTCAGGTCAGCGCCGAGCAGACTGTCACTGGACCGGGTGAATCGGAATTTCCGGTCCGAAACGATGAAGCCTTGGAAGTCGTCGGCCCGAAGAAACCTGTGCCGCTTGGAGAAGATGCCGGTTTCGACATCGTGGCCCCATCCGGCGGGGTCGCCTGGGTGACAATCGAGACCGACCGCATCCTCGATTCACGCACGCTCGAACTCCCGGGCAATGCGACCCACATTTCGATCCCGACCAAGGAAGGATTTTTGCCGAATGCTTTCGCCTCCGTCTACCTCCTGCGGCCGGGCGGGAACAACAAGATCCCGGGCGAGATGTTCGGATTCACCGCGTTCGATGTCTCCGACCCTTCGAAGGAACTCGTCGTGAAGCCCTCTGTTTCCAAGGCGGCTTATGAACCCCGCGAAAAGGTCACGGGCTCGGTCCTCATCACCAGTAAAGGACAGCCCGTCCCGGGGGCGGAGGTCACGGTTTACGCAGTCGATGACTCCATTCTCACTTTGGGAGGATGGGAGCTGCCGGATATTGCGGGCCCGTTTTTCCCCGCGAACACTTTCAATATCATCACCTCCCCTGCCCTGCGCGGAATCGTGGACGGAATCAACCCCAAGCAAATCACCCAGAAGGGTTACACGGTTGGCGACGGAGGGGGTGAGGAGTTCGGCAATGTGGAGTTCACTCGGAAGGATTTCAAACCGCTCCTGTTCTGGAGCCCGAATCTGATATCGGATAGCAAGGGCCTGGTCACATTTGAAACCACCGCTCCGGATAATCTCACACGCTTTCGTCTCATCGC
>CAZRIL010000114.1:15169-17335 GCA_964600115.1 uncultured Chthoniobacter sp.
TGGTCACATTTGAAACCACCGCTCCGGATAATCTCACACGCTTTCGTCTCATCGCGTTTGCCCAGACCGGAAACAATCAGTTCGGTGCGGATTCCGGGACATTTGAGGTTTCCAAAAAGCTCATCATCGAGCCCGCCCTGCCGCGATTCCTGCGCGAGGGGGATGAGATCGAACTCCGGGCGGTCGCCCGCCAGAAATTCGCAGCCAGCGAAAACCTGGCCGTCCGCTGCACGACCGATCTGGCGCTCGCCGGCCCGGACCGCATCGAGGTCACTGCCGGCAAGGATGCCCCGGCGGTTGTCAGGTTCCCCGCCAAAGTCGGAAAGGACATTTCCAGTGTTACGATCCGCTTCGACGTCGTGTCCACCGGTGCGGAGAAGGCCGCGGATTCCGTGGAGGTCACACTTCCGGTCCTTCCGCGCACGATCCTTGTGAACGAATCGAAAGCCGGGGCATGGTCGGGTGACAGATTCCCGGCATCCGATTTCATGCCTCCCGCCTGGCTTGCCTCGCGCGGCACTTTCAATACCACGCTCTCGACCTCTCCCTGGCTGACCAAGCTCATGGGGCTGCTGTCCGTCCTCGACTACCCCCACGGCTGCCTCGAGCAGCAGTCATCCCGCATTCTGGCCTTTTCCTCACTGGCCGACCTGCTGAAATGGATTCCGACCAACAAGGAACGCGACGCGAATTACCGCCGCACAATTCTGGAATCTCTCCAGGTCATCGAATCCTCGCTCCTTCCGGATGGCCTGCTTCCTTATTGGCCCATGGGGACGACCGGCAGCCCCTTCGTAACCATTCAGAGCGCTCTCGCCACGGCTATCGCGGAAGCGGAGGGCATGGACGTGCCCGCGCGACTAAGCGAGGAACTTCCAACTGCCCTGCACGGAATGATAGACCGCACGATCAGGGTGTCCCCCACCCTCCGCGCCTTCGCAATGTTCGTCATCACGCAGATCGAGGAGGGCCCGGAAATCGGGGCCGCTGCCGATGAGCTTTTTCTTGAGCGCGACAAGCTGACCTACGAAGGCAAAGCTTTCCTTGCGCTGGCATACGGGGAACTCGATCCGGAATCGGCGAAAGCCAAGCAGCTTGTCAGCGAGCTGCCTGCGGATCTCGGTGATGGCGCGTTCGATCCCCAAACATTCTCCTCCCCGACCCGCACCGAGGCGCTCTGCCTGCTTGCCCGCTTCTCCATCGATCCAAAGGCCAATGCCTCCATGCTCCGCTCGCGCATTGAGAAGCTTATGGACTCCTCATCCTCGCTTTCCACACAGGAGAACCTCTGGCTCCTGCTCACATTCAAGGCGCTTCTGAAAGCCCAGCCGGCGGTCGCGCTGGCGAAGTCCCCCAAACCAGCCTCCGATGCCTCGGCCCCGAACAAATCCGCCGCGGAATGGACGGACCGGCTTCTCACAAAGGCGGCCGATCTCCAGATCACGGGACTCGGATCCGGCGCCACGGGGACGTTCCTGATCAATGCCAGGCGACAGCTCGGAGAAAATGAAACGCAGCCTGTCCAGAAGGGCATGCGCATCGATAGGCTTGTGAAGAACATGACGGACCCCTCGCGCAAGGGCACGGAAGCAGCCCCCTTCCGCATCGGGGACGAAATCCTGATCACCTACCGGTTCCAATCAACGAAACCCCAGAGCTTTGTCGCGCTGGAGGATGCCCTTCCAGCGGCCATCGAGGTTCTCAATCCGAACCTGGACATGTTCGGAAAATCCTACGCCGTCGGCGAAGAATCCGGCGTAAGCACTGCGGCACTCTCGCATTCGGAAATGCACGACAGCCGCACCGACCTGTATTTCGATGAGCTCGCCGCAGGACTCCACTCCTACTCTGTCCTTGCCCGGGTCACCTCGGCTGGCACGTTCGAATGGCCCGCCTCACAGATCTACCCGATGTATGACAGCCGCATCTACGCCCGCACTTCGCCTTCCGCCTGTGTGGTGAAGGCGGACTGATTCCGGCTCCTGAAATTACGTCAAGGACAGTTCACCATGCAGCCAACGGAGCGCGGGCGTCCCGCCCGCGAACCTGAATAAAGGCGGGCAGAAAACCAGCGCGTAGCGCATCGTAATCTGGGTAAGTCGAATGTTTGGTGCAGGGAGCACAACCGGGTGGCCTGGGAGGCCGCTCGGGAGACTGCCGGAGGCA
>CAZRIL010000115.1:0-17247 GCA_964600115.1 uncultured Chthoniobacter sp.
CCACTATGCCGTAGAGCCTCTGTTGCTTGCTCGCCCCCATGGCATCCTGCCCGCATGTGTAGACTGTGAATGGTGCTGCTCCCAGGGTCTTTGCAGTGAATGCCTGCGCCGCGTCGCCCACCTTCAGGACGTCGGGGGAGGAGATTCCGAAATACGTGGCCTGCTCTGCGATTCGCTCCGGGAACCTCTGGTCCGCCGTGTCCTCGGGGGTGTCGACGAAATACAGGCGGATGATCAGGTCCTTGCCGTCGTGCCTCACATGGAAGGAATCACCGTCCGCATATTTGGTATCCCCGAGCGTGCAGCCTTCGAGCTTCTCCCAATGGGGCTCCGAGGCGGCATGAAGGGTTGCTGACAGGAGCAATGACAGGGCGATCAGGGGAAGCTTGGACATCATGCTGAGATATTTCGAGATCGTGGGGGGGAGAGGGAAGCCAAAATGACCTTTTTACCCCATGGAATCAATGGATTTGATCAATGAAGGGGCGTCGTATCGAGCACTCCCCACCTGTCGATCCACCGGGTGGCAGTCCAAGGTTCCGTCAGGCAATGATCGAAGTAGCCGCCGACAATCGAGGTTGGTCCGCCGCACACGGCCATGTGCGGATTTCACAAATGTCCGTGCGAACTCAAGCGACAGTCATGGCATCTCAAAGAGATGAGAAACCAGCTGGCCCACCTCAATGTTTGTCAGCCGACGAGTCTTCCCAAGTCTGAGGATCTGTTGAGGATGCAGAAATCAGCTGCATGCAAGGAGGCCCCCCATGCCTGAGTTCTGGAAAAGCAAGAAGTAACCTGCATCGACCGGAAGGATAAATTTGTCTTCCGGACTTTCTGTTGCCCAAATCAAACTCGGAGGCCGCATCCGCGAAATGCGGGAGCAGAATGCCTGCCCCAGCGGCACCTTGCCAAGGCGGTCGGACTACAGGTCCGCACGGTAGCCTGCCGCCCTCAAGCGTGGAATACTCTGGAAAATCCTTGAGCCAAGCACAGAAACTACCCTCACAAAAAGAGGTGATGCTGGGCGGTGGGCCATCCGGCACCTGACAGAATCCGGCTTTGGAAGATTTCCATTGCATGTCCACACCAAATTATATAGCAGGATGCGTAGTGTGGCACCCGGGATCCACCCGCTAGCTGCAGTCAACACGCTGTTGGACTTCAGAAGGTCTGGGCAGCAGAGGTATCAGAAGTTTGAATACCACATGCAGGAACATGGATAATGAAGAGGCAATTGACCTTCGCAGACAAAAGAAGGCGGAGAGAGACAGGAGATATCGGACCGTAAATCGGGAAAAGATTCGACAACAGAATCGCCGTTACAGGGAGCAGAATCTGGAAAAAATCCTCGTTAGGCAGCGAAGATACTCCTACTACCGGTACCATTCGGATGAGAGCTATCGGAGCAGACAGATACAAAACCGGAGAGCACGGACATCGACCAGAAAATTGCTCCAACTCATGGCTGGTACAGCAGCGCTATCCAGTCTGGGCTCAGCGCTGCTTCGTAATCACGTAAAGTGAATTACTGATCGCAAAAATCCCCGGCATTTCCAGAAACGGGTTGCCGGGGATTTTTTTCTGCGCAGGTTGGAAGCATCGCTTTCTGGAACCAACTTCCCTCATGCGTTTCTAATACCATTTATACTACGCAATGAGTAGAACGCTCGGAGAGATAGCGTTTGCTTGAGCGACGAGCCAGCCCTTTGTGCCGATGAGATCGCGGATGGGTTTGGCGTCCGACCAGTATTGGGCAAGCACGCCGGTGAGAACCGTTTCCAGTTCTGCGACGGTTCCAAAGACCCGGCTGCAGATGGCGTCCTTGGCGATATCCCAGAGTTTTTCGATGGGGTTGAGTTCGGGGCTTTAAGCCGGCAACATGAGCAAGCGCACATTGGCGGGCACCTCCGCAGCCCGATCCTGCTGGTGGAAGCCCGCCCCATCCCAGATCACCACATGGAAGGCCTCCGGATCGAGGGCTCCAAGCTGGGAAAGAAAGAGGGCGCTGCATTCCAAGTTCACCGTGGGAGTGTAAAAAAACTCTGCCCCTTCTCCTTGGACTTCCAAGGCCCCGTAGCAGTAGCCCCACTCGTAGCGCGGCTCCACCGGGACAACAACCCGTGTTCCCCGCAATGACCAGACTCTCCGGGTGACCGGCTAGCCCGTAACGCATCTCATCTCCACCAGTTCGCGTTCCCCCGCCTCTTCCTGTCTCACAACCGCTATGCCGGTGGTTGGAGCGATGTTGAACCGCGCAGGAGGCTGGTAGCGGACGTGACTCACTCCGAACTCCTTGAAGGTTATCTTGGAGGTGTCGAGAGTGAACCGGCCGCACATAAGGAATCTCTAGCACGGACATTATGTGGTTTCCAGCTCTCAGAAAGTTTTCGTCTGCGTTGATGGAAGGACTCCCCGGCTCCGCAAGCATGCTCCCGCTCGGTGCACGGATTTCCATCTCGCGACGGAACAAACCACAGGATAGGGAACCGAGTGAAGGAACCTATTGGGTCCTCGAGACTTCAGGAGGCGCCGGACCTCACAGTTAGAGCGAGATGGGACCGCAGACGCCATGGAGAACATAGTCAGCATATCCCTTTGCTGAGAGGGTGATCTCATTTTCGTCTGCAAGGAACCACCCAAAGCGCATTAAAAAACCAGTTTTGTAGCTTCCGCCGGGCTCGATTGTGCCCGTATTAAAGTCGAGCGATCCCTTTCGGTTCTCGAGAGGAATTCCAAATACCTCACTGTTTTTTTTAGGATCTGTATCCACCACACGCACATGGATGTTTTTTAGCGGAGTATTACCATTGTTCGTTATTACGAGTGATGGTCCCATGCCGATGTTGGTGATCCGGGCGGTGATCGGCATTTTTGGCAAAATCGCATCGAATAAGCCCGCGGTGACATTCGAAGTTCCGGAGACCGCGACAACTAAACCTGCTATTGCCACAATGATTCGTTTTTTAGCAGAGATGGCGAGACCGCCCTTAATCCGGACAAAAGTCTGACACCAGTAATGATGACAATTGTCAAAACGGCGGTCTGAATATTCCAAATGGGGTTTCATTGCGGGTATTTCACGAGATGACGATTGCTCCGATATCGGAGCGAGTTTTCCATCTCGAACGCATCATGGTCAAGCTCCGATATTGGAGCATCAACGACAAAACTGCATTGGACGGAACCTTGCCCGCTTGCGGATGGCTGCAGGCTGGACACAGGAGGCTCTCGCCCGCGAGGCGCAACTCGCCGGCTGGGATCTGGACCGCAGCACGGTCTCGAAGATTGAGGCGGGGCTGCGCCGCGTGTACGACACCGAGATCTGGCACTTCGCCCGCCTGCTGAAGTGTGACGTGGCCGCGATGTATCCTGGGGCGGCCACCATGAAGACGCAGATTCCACCAACTGAGGCGAAGAGGAGGTAGGTTGGGGCCAATTCCCAGTGTTTCGGGCGCACGGGAAAAGCGCTGTCTTGGATCTTTTCAATAGCGGATTTCAACGGGTTTTTCGTAATGGATATTCACGGTGTCCGTGGCATTCCTGATGATGTTCGGGCGGGTCGGGATCGACTACACGAAGGCCTCCGTCGTCATCTGCGACATCCTGGAGGGGCATTTGTGGCTCTCGGCACTTGGTGGGCCAAAGCGGCCCTCGCCTCGAACAGCCAACCGAATCAGCAGGGCAGCGGATATCATGATCGGCCTTCTGGAGTGCTTCCTTGGCTTCAGGTATTTGGAGCACCTGAATATATTGAAGGCCGTGACGAAGAAAATATGGAGGGGGAAATGCAGGTCCTCGTGAGGGGGGGGCATCGGCTGCTACCGATCGCCACACCGGATCCAAAAATCATCCAGGCCAAGAAAGGCCACGTAGTACCGCCTCTCCGGGGGTGGTGCCAGCTCGATGGCTGGAGTTGCGGTTTGACCGCCGCATTCTCGGGCAGCATTTTTGGGCGAAGCGATACAGGGTGTTAACGGTGAGAAAAAACGAAGCCGCTGTGCGCCGTTACATCCAGGAGCAGGAGAAAGAAGATCAGCGGCTCGAGCAAATGAATCTGGCGGCGCTTACAAACAACCGCTTTGAGCGGTTCAAGCTATCTCAAGCCTCCGGCATTGTCGGAAGTTTCTGACATGTTCAGTTCCAGAGAGTGATGGTGCGTGATGCGAAAATGAGCCACCACCAGAAACTTTATGGCACAACAACTACACAATTGCGCCCGCACAACGACGGCGGTTCGTCGTCGCTCGTATAGACTACTGACAGACGTCTGCCTCTCATGTTAACGATGGGAAATGCCTCTTCGACTGAATTTACTGGCTGTTCAGATATCGCGACCGAGTTGCATCCTCCCGTTCCTGTCCGTTCCGAAGGGCAAGAAACCCAAGGAGGTTTACGAAGGGCTTTACGACGAGAAAAACGCCGCACGTTTGGTATGGAAGCCGGGCGGATCACACATCGTGTTCCTGAGAGGAAGCGCGCCGCAAGGCTACGCGTGCGGAACGCAGATCTATGAATGGACTGACACGGGAGGGCTGCCGAGAGCGCTGATTGAATACACCATATCCGATTATCTCTCCGACCGCTGCAATATCTCCCACCGATACATCGACCGGAAGCCCCACGGGTGCTTCGCCTTTTCCCCCGTGTCCGGAAAGACATACGAGCACCTCTCCTTTGAGGAGGGCATATATTTTCGGGCGGACAGCTTGGAGGGGCAAAAGGACTACGTTCTCATCTTGGATTGGTGCTCTCGCGTCCGCTTCACTAAAAACTTGGATAATCCAGAGATGCGGGAGATCGCAGTAGGCACCTCAGTCATCCTCACCGAGCCGAATCCGCCGCCTGACTTACTCCGCTATCAGAACAGGTATCTCGGTCATGTGGAGGGCGTCTCGAGCGACACGGCGACTGTCAGGCTCAGGAACCATGAGACGCGCGACCTGCCTGTCTCTTGGCTCCAAATAGAATCGAGCACGGGAAATTTGGCCGCTTTTAACAAGAAATTTCCCCGGTTCGCGCCAAGGATCGGAGTGAATATTACCCGCCTTCAACTCGACAAAACCCTTGTCGGTATGACCCGGAACCAAAGCCTGCACAAGGACCGGCTTGACACGGCGATACGATACCTATTTCCCGCGGGAACGGCGGCTCTGTCATTGCCTGCCCCAACCGGGCAGGGCATAGATGTCGGAATCGAATCCGTTCCCATCCAACCCTCCGACAAGGGCGACGCGTTCCCCAAGGTGTTCACGTTGCCTCAGCCCGAGTTCCTTTACAGGAACGACGCGAAACACGATACCCGCAAGAAAATCGACGGGATGGTCAAGGTCGGCCCGCACGCCCCTCCCCCCATCCGTGCTCCCCGTTACGGCTTCGTCTTCGCCAGTCGACATAGGCAGGAGGCCAGGAAACTGTTCGCTGCCCTACGCGACGGGGCGGGAGCAGGCTATTTCCGCGGTTTGCAGGCCTGGTTCGGCCTGCCACTCAAGAATGAATCCGTCGTGAGTATCGGCGATTTCGATGTGCCGGTGGGCGTGTCGGACTGGGAGGCCGCTGCTGCCTACACCTGCGCTTTGGAGGACTGGCTGCGTTCGGCGGAAGTCAAACCGGACATTTTCTTCATCGTCCACGACAAGACAGATGACGAGGCAAACGCGTCGCCATATTACGCGTGCAAGGCTTTGCTTCTCGGCCACGGGATCATGACCCAGAACGTGACCGTCGACCTGATCGATAACGCCACCCAGTTCCAATGGGCGGCGGCGAACATCGCGCTCGGTGCCTTCACCAAATTGGGAGGGACCCCATGGACCCTCGAACCGTGCTCAACGCGGCAAAGCCTGGTCATCGGGATAGGGCGGGCCGAACGCCACGACCATCTCTCCCGCTCGGGGAAAAAATGTCAGGCGTTCGCGACGTGTTCCAGTTCCGACGGAAGATTTGGTTTCGTGTCGGTCTATCCCGAAGCCGACGCGTCGGACATCGCCGAGAGCCTTGGAAAGGCGGCCACCGCCGCCCTTTTCCAAGCGGAGGCATTGAAGCTCCCCTACGATTCGCTTGTGATCCATCTCACAGGCGATCTGAAAGCGAACGATAGGGAGGCGGTGGAGGCGGCGGCGAGAGCCTTCAAGCCCGTGGAGGATGTTCCAGTTTGCGTGATTTCCGTCTCGGAGGACAGCGACATCTACGCGATCTCCGACAAGAATCCACAGGGCATTCCGGGGCGCGGCGAGGTGGTGCGGCTCGCGGAGGCGGACTTTCTTGTGTTCACTGAGGGGGCCGAGGATCTGGCCGCCGCCCGCTTTCGCACCCCATGCTCAGTGAGGGTGCGAACCAAATCGCTTCCCAGCGGGGTCGATCCCATTCCGCTCGTCGCGCAGGTTTACGATCTGTCACAGGTCAACTTCAGGGCGTTCAACGGCGCGAGCAAACCCGTGTCCGTACTTTACAGCACGCTTCTTGCCCGGACCCTCAGGCACGAGGGAATATCCGAGGCTTTGGCCGCGAATCCAGACCTTAACAAGAGAATGTGGTTCCTATGAGCCAGCCCGGAAGAAAGGAGAAGGTCGTGTTTCTTTTGGGCGCCGGCTTCTCTAAGTCGGCGGGTTTGCCAACATCCGTTGAGTTGGCGAACAGCTTCAAGGAGTTCGTGATCGAGCGGGCAAATCAGAAAGGCCCGAAGTCCTTGAAGCTCCTCCATTTCTACATCGAGGGAGGCATCAGGTTCCAATTCGGTAAGCGGGGACTTGATCCATCGGCACCGGTCAATGTCGAGCAAATAGCAATCGCGGCCCGGCATCTGCTAGCAAGGGAAAAGAATCCGCTGGCACCATTCATCTCGGGCTGGCACCCCCACCTCACCCAGCTCCTTGCCGACGAACCGCGTCTCTTGGACGACTATCTCGCCTGCTTTTACGAGCATTTGATGCTCGAACTCGGATTCCCGGAGCACCGAAGGATCGCCTACATCGACCGACTGGCGCAGATCGCTGCGAAGTACGGGGGGCTGGACATCTTTTCCCTTAACTATGATTGCTGTGTCGAGAAAGCCCTGACCCGATATTGCGAGGCCGACAGGCACACTCTCCTCGTTGACGGATTCTCAGAGAAGGGCTGGCAGCCGGACCTGTATAGCCAATCGCACGAGGGGCAAACGGTAATCCGCCTATTCAAGGTTCACGGCAGTCTTGATTGGATTAGCAGCCCCGAGGCGGGCCTGTTAAACGTATCGAAGCTTCCGGAGGAATTCGCCATGGAGTTCGCCGGTCTGGATCCCCACCTCGTTTTCGGAACCGACGTGAAGCTCACAGGCGAGCAGCCGTTCTTCTCGATGGCGCACCTTTTCTACGAGAATCTTTCGAGCGCGAATCTCTTGGTCGTCATCGGGTACAGCTTCGGCGACGGCTACATAAACTCCCTCATCTCGCAGGCCCAGCGGCTCAACGTGAAGTTGCGCCTGATGCACGTGTCGCCCAACGCCGACAAGGGAGTGGGAGACGCCGACGAGGCACGCGCCATACGCGTGGACAAGCCCATCGCCGAGAAGGCGGGTGAACTGATTCAGGACAACAGGCTCAAAGAGGAAATCCAATCGCTGCTGGAATCCTACTCGGAATCCGAGCCTTTTTAAGCAGAGTCGTTCGTGCATAGCTGTTTTTGACTTGGCCTGCCTGGCAGATCTCCTATTCCGCGAGTCCCATGTAGCTGACGCCGGTATCCCTGCTTCATGGAAAACACACAGAAACGCCCCCCCATTCTCCGGCGAAGCCGCCGTGGCAAGGCGAACTCAGGGAGATACGAAATGGCGATGACTTGATGACCACACTCAATTCAGGGGCGCAGGCTGGACGTTGGCAGACGTAGAAAGGGCGGGCCGAGAACGCCCGGCTCAGTCAACCCGAATCTGAATTTCACGTGGTCATGCGGGTCTAGACCCGCCCCACCGAGGATCCGCGCACAGCCAGGATGGCGGCCAATTGGGATGTCCGGAAGCCCACAAGGCGGTCAAGGAATATGCGGACCAGGGCGCTGTTGATCATGGGAGGGGCCCAGTCAATAAGATGTGTCAAGAGCCCGCTTTTGTTTCGGTGACAATGGCTACCGATTTCGCATCAGGGGAGGTTCATCCCAAAATTAGCCAGGAGCTAGCGCTTAGGCTCAGTGCCGCCAACGCCGGGATCCAGAATGCGGCAGGGCATTTGAGGCGGCTGGTGGTGTGCTGGCATCTGGGACTTGGCGCCGCGCTACCCGCGCAAGCGTGGGATTCCCGGGCTCCCTCCGTTGTATCCATGCTTTCGCGGTTCATGCTGGCGGGTTCATGAGGAAGGTGGTCCCGAGGTTCGAGTCCATGAGGAAGTAGATGTATGAGTGGCTTCCGATGCCCTTCTTCGAGAAAACGAAGCACTGTCGCAAGAGGCTGCAAAATCGCTCCCACGCTCGCTGCTCATGGTGCATAGCATAAAAAAGCAGCCTGCGACTCTCAGTTGGCGAGGCATCGAGGGCCTCACGAGCCGGTCCATCATCAGGGGCCCAATCCGCAGGCGGGCTGTCGAGGTAGGCGGTATCGAGAAGCGTGTGCTCAATCTGTCTGAGGGTCGTGCCGAGAGACATCTGCATGCTGGCGTTATAACGACCCAGAACCCCGTAATGTTCCATAATGTTGCCCGCCACGGGTGTCAGGATTGAGTAACCATGCTGCAGGAGGCCGACCCTTGTTCTGACCGCATTGATGTCGTCCCCGGGGTGAAAACGTTTCAAGGCCCCGTGTATTCCAATACGGACCGCATTCCAAAATTGCTCATTGAAAACGGTCGGATACTCAGCTCCGAAAGGAGGGACGTATTCCAGTTCCATAGAGACTCCAGATCCCTCAGGGATACAGAGGTCCTCGAGGTCGGCCAGGTGGTGGGAAAGGCAGTGGGCAAAGTCGTCGAGGCTGGGCCTCGTTGGCGGCGGGGTGTATGGCTGCGGGCGTGCGGGCGCGGCAAATGCATTTTGTTCGGGGTCGGACTGTGTTGTGGTTGTCATAGGGTATTTGGTTTTGGAAGTTTCAGCGGTTGGCGCCCGTCCACCAGGCGGCTAGGTCGGCATCCATCACCTGCGCCGGGTCATGGACCCCGATGGCAAGGCGAAACAGGGGTTTCAGGCTTTGGCTGTGGACCCGAATTTCGGAAGCGTGGCCTGCATTGTCCCTCATAACGCCCACCCAGTAGATGGCTCGACGCCAACCCCCGTTCAGGTTCACCCCCGGGAGCATCATTTGGAGCTCCGCATGGTAGACCAATGCGCACTCCCCATCGGGTCGTGGCTTGTCGGGATGCCGATGGATATAATAAGGAACGCGCAACTGCCCTTGCGAGCTCCACGATACCAAATCTGCGGGTGAAATCATATGTCCGCTTTCGAGCCGGAGAAGGCCAGTGAGGTCGCCGTCCACCGGTTCAAAAGGTTTGGTGGTCGGTCGCAAGAGTCTCGGGAGGACTGGCTCCTGGCGGACTTTCTCGGAGTGGCTCTGGTCAGGGGCGTCATCGCTTGTGAAGCAGAAATGGATCGCATTCAGTTCATCTACGAGCCTGCGAATGCCCCGCATTGTGGTAGGCATCTGAAGATGGTGGGGAACATCTCCGGTCACAAGGGCGACGACAGCACAGGGGTTGCTCAATTGGTTCAGCGCGCGAGTGTGGCGAGCGTGCTTTTGCCGGAGCTGCTTTCGGATGCGCCGCTGCCGTTGGACTGGCGTGAGCGATTTCATTTTGTTTGTGTTGGGAATTTTCATGTGGAGGGACCTCGAAGGTGAACTGACATAGTTTTGCCACCCACCCCTTCTCGCCCCCTCAGAGCAACCAGTGCTGGGTGGGGGAGGAGGGGGGGCTGGCGAGCAATAAATGATGTCGACTTTTCCTGTTCTAATTCTTCTTTTGGATTTTTTTACCCTCCCCCCCCATTGGTTTCTGAGAAGGAGCTAGGAAGCGACGATACGAAAGCGTTTAGGGGACCCCGCCCTGGTGATCGTAACCCGTCCGCGCCTGCCGGGGTCTTGCGAGAGAAGCACCAGTAATCTGGCTGTTCCAGCACCAGGGGATTCCCTGATTCCGAATTGCAGCGAAAATCCAAGGTTTTCTCTCGATATCCTTTGGTAGATCTCCTCGCCTGTGCCCTCAATTTCGCTCACACCGATATTGAAGAGTTGGTCGATCATCCCCAGCAGCGATTCTTCGGGTTGCTCATCGTTAACGAGCAGACGGAGCTCGGGGTGAATGTAGCCACGGACGCCGAACCGCATGTCTACGTCCGACTCCGGCACCGGCCCAAGATTGTCCACCATGTGCAGGAATCCCGGCAGCTCGCTGGCAATGCACTGAGTGTAGCCGCGGCGCTCCTCTTCGGTGCAGAACCTGTTCGCGATCTCCGGGACACGAGTGCGAAATACGAGGAATTTGTCCTCATTGTCACGGGAGATGTGTGGGATAACCTTGTAGCCGCCGCCCGAATCGTTGCAGGCTATGCTCACCCGCTGAAGGGGATCGACCATCAGGGCGTCCCGGCCTTTTCCATGCAGCCGCCGCGTGCGCTCCATCACGAGCTGCTTGAGGACGTTCGCCCATTCGGTTCGGTCTCTTGCCTCGGTCGGCGGGGCCGCGTCATCGATGCGAAGGTGTTCCGCCGCGACGATATCCGTGTTGAACCCGGTGCCTCCCTTGAGGAATTGGGTCGGAAACCCCTCGTTGCCCAGAGCGGGCGTGATGACAGCGCCCTGCGTGAAGGATTTGTAGGTATCGACCCCACCGCACAGCATTAGCACCTGTCCCTCGAGAAATCGCCCCTCCCGGATCATTCGGCGACCTCGCTGCAGCCAGTAGCAAAACAGCTGGTAGGGAGAAAGCAATCGGTCCGGAATTACCTCGGTGCCTAGCACCTGCTCCAGCAGTGCGACTAGCCCGTCGCAGGGACCTGGGACGGCTTCCATTAACACCGGATGGCCTTTCACCAGGATGTCGCAGCCGTTGACGCGTCGCACTCCTTGGTGGCGGCCGGCGACGCGCCCGCACCAGTCCACGGACTGTTCGGTCTCGATTCTGGTCATCGCCATCTCCATTTGGTTGCCGGGCTGCTCAGGTGATAGCCCGCTACTGGAATACCCGGCCTTGGCGAGATGCAGCAAAACGCTTTGACGGTTGACTGTGGAGACACCGCCGCACTCTCTGGGCACGGCGTAATGGGCGCCTCCGAGGTGGTGGATCGCCGGCAGTGGAATCTTCGCCAGCAGATTCTTGACGCTGGCCCTCATTCGAAGGACCTCCGGAGATAAACGAGTTTTTGCAGCCGACCGTCGCGCATCGCGCCCGGCAGCCGAACTGGCTGCGTCTCGCGCAGGACGCACGCGTCACACTTGAGGCCGGTGATGAGTGCCTCCAACTCCTTGGGAGGAAGATCCGGAGGCGCGAACCATCCGTGAAGGGATTTGCCGGCCGTGTCCACGACAGCATGAAGTTTCCATCCTAGAGCCGTGGTGAGCCACCGGAAGACCGCCCCGATCTGGTCGTGGTTTAGGTCGTCGCTCTCGACCACGCAGACCTTCTTGCGCGTGACGTCCTCCTTCCTGCGGTTGATCGAGCCGGGACGAAGCATCGCCGGAAGAATAAAGTTGGCCGGAGCTTCGCGGTCTTGTGCGAGCCAGTCCCGACGACACCGGAACTTGTCGGCATGCTCAGGCCGCCCGGAGTCCAATTTCTGGCCGATCCAGATCAGTTCGTCGCTGTCAGGAAGCAGGCGCACGACCTCCTTCCACTGCAGTTCGGCTGGCATGTCAGCCACCGGGACCGGGCTGGCCTCCAGCATGGAAGCCGTCGGCCATGGATTGTTTTCGATTATGACAGGCAGCGCTGCAGCCATCCGCCTGCGTATGGTGTCCGGGATATCCGGCCACTTGACCTCCTTCCCCCTCGGGGGCTTGGCCCTTGAGGGCGCGCACTCGCCGCGAGGCACGTCGAAAACACGTTTTCGGAGCTCCCTGTTAAGGTCCTCGACATGCGCCCGACAATGCTGGTGAACACAATAGACCGTTGGGACACCGTCAATTGCTATCTGGCAATCGCGATGCCCCCCGGGGGTTGTATGCTGATCTTCGCCCGGGCAGTTTGAAATCCAGCCGCGGACGTCCTCCTCCCAATCGATTTCTCCCCCGTGAATGACCTCAGCCACAAGGTCGTCTGCAATTTGCTGCCGGCGCCTGAGCTCGTCCGCGCCAAGCTCCAATGTTTCCGCGCCATCTGCCAGGACTTCGGGGCATCGTGACATGGGGAGAAATGCCGGGACCCCGCGAGGGGCCCCAGCTTTTTCGATCCCAGACGCTGAATCGTATACGGTTTCCATGACGATCAGCTCTCGATCTCCTTGATCCCGGCATTCGCCGCCGAACGGTTGACCATGCCGATATATTTTCCTATCTCGGCCTTCTGCTCCTTCGTCATCTGTGACACAACCTCGCTTCTCAGGAAGGTTACGACTGCGTCCAGATGCTCGCCGGCTTTCTCCACTGCCAAAGCGACATCCTCGATGGGGTCGGATTTGCGGTCTGGAGCACGAACCTCCCTGGCATCGATGCTTGGGACTACGGGACTGCTCTCTTCTGCATCCTCAGCCTTGGCCTTGGGTTCGGCTGCGATGTCCTCAGGCTTGACCGGCTTGGGGTTGGCAGCAGGGACCAGGATACCTTCGGGCACAGCCGCCGGTGCTGCAACCACCCTTTTCTGCGTGGCCGGAATGACCCTCTCCTTCTGCGCAAATATGAAGGCGGCATCGTAACTTTCCGCGTTGAGGACGCTCAGAAGCGCCTTGGCCTCATCTGTCTTACCCTTGGCTTTCAGCATGTCAGCGGCTTCGACTACCTTGAGACCCTTGTCCAAGGTCGAGGCGCTTTCTCCGATACGTTCTGCCGCTTTGTGGCGGGACTTCTTCACCGTCGGGTCCAAATTTGGACCCGTGCCGTTTCTTTGCGCTGCCGGTTTGCGCAGCTTAACCAACGCGATCTCGATGCGCTTCAGTTCACGGTACTCCCGTGCCCGCATCTCACGATTCTTTTCACGACCGGCGTTGCCGGTGATAACCAGATCCTCCTCCTCTTCGGGCGTAAGGTCGTCCTCCCGGTAGATGACGGGCACTTCTTTCAGCTCCAGTGCCTTCGCAACAGCAAGTCTGGAATTTCCCGACAGCACGTAGCCACTCCCCTTGGACACCATGAGGGGAGTTTGAATCCCCACGTCATCGACACTGGCTCGCAAACCTGAATGCTCTGCAGCACCATAGATTCTCTCGCTCAGCGGATGTGGTTTGAGGGTGTCCGTTTTTACGAACTCAACCCACTTCCTGCGCTCTGTCTTGGAATCGTCCCCGATGCCGCCGTCCTCATTACCGCCGATGGCGATACCAGAGACAGGAGCTGTCTGATCGAGACCGCACGAGACATGAACGTTGTCCCGAAGATGCTCCTCCGTAACAGCGCCGTGACTTAGCTTGGCCGGCTGGTTAGTCGGGTTTGCGAGCGCCGGGCTGGGGCACCCACTCGTGGGCTTGGTGTTTATCGCCGTTGTGGTGGCGCATTTCCCAGAACGGCGAGGACTGGGAGCTTTACGCTCTGCTTTTTTGTCTATCATAAATGTGCAATTGTTTGAGAGATCGGTGAACGACTATTCTCCCAGAAGGCGTGAGATTTCAGTCGCAGGAATAAGGTGGTGTCGCAACACACGCGAGGAATGCAGGACCCCCCGCTGGAGCATGCGGCGCACGGAGATCGGCGCAACGCCCAGAGCTGCTGCAGCCTCGTTGATCTTTAGTGCCCGGCGCTCCATAGCGGGAGACTGAGGGCGTGGTTTAGGGATGTGGGTGTTCATCAGGATTTAGGGCATATAACAGACAGAATGGTCTGTCTATATAAATCTTCAAAATTTATTGCGCTGTGTGGATGTGGGCGACGGAAGACGCCGCGTATTCCCTCAGCGAAATCTGGTCGGCGAACTTGTCGATCGCGGATAGAAGGGCTGGCTGTTTCTCCGACTTCTCGTTCGCAAAAAGGCGCGGCGTGACTGCGGCCAACAGCAGGGCTTTGAAGTATTCCTTTGCTGCAGCCTCGAAGGCATCTTTCATACAAAAATGCAGGATGTTGTCGAGGCGATCACGCAGGTATCTGGGAAAACTATTGAGCGTTTCGGCCGCCGCGTCTGTCGCATTGGGAAGGCCCCCGTGGGACGCGCCCGCTGGCGCGGTCAATAGCAACTGCAGCGATGCGCCTATAACCGAATCCTCGCTTCTGAAAAACCTGAGCATGCTCTTAGTGTGCTCTTCAATAATGGCCTGCGGGGCTTTTTGAAAGTGGTCGATGTCCAGAAGGTAGCGCTGATACGCGACCCTCTCCTCCGTGCAGATCGCGGCGAGCAAGCCGTCTTTGGATTTGTAAATGGAGTAAAGACTCGCTTTTGCGCAACCCGACTTTTCGAGGAGAAGATCGATGCCGAAGGCACACCCGTGGATCTTGGCCATCCGACCTCCGACCTTCAGCATTCTGGCACGGGGCTTTCCCGCCACTCTGGGGCTCGCCGCGAAGTTGCGTCTCTCTGACCGTGTTTCTCCGGGCTCTCCTCGTATCCCCACTGGAATTGCTGATGTTGCAGGCGCGACTGGGTCAGGAGTTTTGGTAGCCACAGTGGCAGGTTGCCATGAACGCCACTGAAATCAAGTAAAAAAGGACGGACCTGTCTTTCTTATACCATCCGCATTTTTGTGGGAGGCTGCTTCCTTCACGGAGGCACTCGAGCGCAGAAATTCAGCCAATGCAAAGGGTGGTAACCACACGTGCATGACCATCCCGGGAGCCACCGATACCGAAGTCTTCCGCGGCTGCGTGCGCGAAGTGCTTTGTCCGACGCTGCGATGCGGCGACTTGGTCATCATGGACAACCTCGCCCCGCACAAAAACGATCCCACCCTGCGCCTGGTCAAAATGGCCGGTGCCAGAATCCTCTTCCTGCCAGCCTATTCTCCATACTTCAATCCCATCGAAAAAATGTGGGGCAAGGTCAAAGCTCTCCTGCGAAGTGCCGAAGCTCGAACCCTGGAAGAACTCCTCGTCGCTATCGACAACGCCTTGGCCAAAGTCTCAACAGTGGATTCTACCGCGGCCATCCCCACGCAGGTGGGGAATACTGAAGCTGTCGCGATCGCGAAGGTTCCGGAATCGGGCCATCCCCACGCAGGTGGGGAATACGATGCCGACGCAACGGATTGGGCCGAGACTCGCGGGCCATCCCCACGCAGGTGGGGAATACCGCCGCTGGTGCCCGGAGTGCGGGAGGAACAACGGGCCATCCCCACGCAGGTGGGGAATACCACAGGATGCGCTGGAGACGCTTGTTGCTACGCGGGCCATCCCCACGCAGGTGGGGAATACCCAGCTTTGCCCGCTAGCAAGGCTTTAGACACCGGGCCATCCCCACGCAGGTGGGGAATACAGGTCACAGTAGAACATTCCCGCACCGAGTGGCGGGCCATCCCCACGCAGGTGGGGAATACTTCGTCGTATGGCATCTGTAGTTCCTCATCGACGGGCCATCCCCGCGCAGGTGGGGAATACGTGTCAATAAAGTCGAAAATCGTCCCGTGCGTCGGGCCATCCCCACGCAGGTGGGGAATACGGATGCCAGGAGTTGACCGGACGCGTTGCCGCCGGGCCATCCCCACGCAGGTGGGGAATACTCGTCGGCGACGCGGGGCTCGCCGCCGGATGCCGGGCCATCCCCACGCAGGTGGGGAATACACGGGAAGACCGTCATCATCGGATCGTTCAAGCGGGCCATCCCCACGCAGGTGGGGAATACGTCGGCGCAAATGTCGGGACCGGGCTGATTGACGGGCCATCCCCACGCAGGTGGGGAATACTCCGTGCGAACCGACTGGGTGTTGTCTTTTTCCGGGCCATCCCCACGCAGGTGGGGAATACTTTTGACGGTCCCGCCAATCGAAACGCCTTCGCGGGCCATCCCCACGCAGGTGGGGAATACCGGAAGGTCTGACGACGGATAGAGCGGACCGCCGGGCCATCCCCACGCAGGTGGGGAATACTCAACCGTCTGGTCTGGGAGCAGTGATTACACCGGGCCATCCCCACGCAGGTGGGGAATACTACGATACGACTCTCTCGCTGGATGGAACCCACGGGCCATCCCCACGCAGGTGGGGAATACTGTGTAGGTGGTTCAGCGGTCATTTTTGTTTTCGGGCCATCCCCACGCAGGTGGGGAATACCGCGGAGCTGAAAAAAGCTGCCGTGCAATACGCGGGCCATCCCCACGCAGGTGGGGAATACGGTCACAAGTCGCAGGCGCTTCACAGCTTCAACGGGCCATCCCCACGCAGGTGGGGAATACCCATGGCCCCGGTTCGTTTGTCGTCGGCCTGTCGGGCCATCCCCACGCAGGTGGGGAATACAATGCACACAACGTCAGACATCCCCCTCAGCACGGGCCATCCCCACGCAGGTGGGGAATACACACCGAGGGGGCGTAGTGTCCTAGCCAACCACGGGCCATCCCCACGCAGGTGGGGAATACTAGGGCACAGACATGCAAAAAGGTTTCGTATGCGGGCCATCCCCACGCAGGTGGGGAATACGATGGGTTTCTCGCACTTAGATAGCGGGATGGCGGGCCATCCCCACGCAGGTGGGGAATACCGGATGTCCCGTGAACGTAGTTATGGATTATTCGGGCCATCCCCACGCAGGTGGGGAATACAACAATTCAGGCTCTATATTGCGTTTGGTGACAGGGCCATCCCCACGCAGGTGGGGAATACACCATTAGTGGTTTGATCGTGAACAACGTTTCCGGGCCATCCCCACGCAGGTGGGGAATACGCATTCCACGCCGCGACACAACCGCCGCCGTTCGGGCCATCCCCACGCAGGTGGGGAATACATGTCCCGCGCCGACGCTGCGGCCAGTTCGCTCGGGCCATCCCCACGCAGGTGGGGAATACGTCGCTATTCACAACAACGCCGTCCTGATAGGCGGGCCATCCCCACGCAGGTGGGGAATACTTATCCATTCCGGATAGTGGGACATGTCAAAACGGGCCATCCCCACGCAGGTGGGGAATACACTTCTGCCTTTGTCGAATGCGTGTAGAGGGTCGGGCCATCCCCACGCAGGTGGGGAATACTCAACGTCGAGGCTACCGACCGCGCTCAATCTCGGG
>CAZRIL010000116.1:0-17087 GCA_964600115.1 uncultured Chthoniobacter sp.
AGCTCCTCATAACCCGCGGCGCGCTGACCACATTCAGCATCGCGAACGACGTGGCGAAGTATTTCGCGATCATCCCCGCGATGCTTTTGGTCGCCTTCCCGGCCATCGCCCCGCTGAACATCATGAAGCTGGCCTCGCCGGAGAGCGCTATTCTGAGCGCTGTAATCTTCAACGCGATCATCATTATCCTACTCATCCCACTCGCGCTGCGCGGCGTGAAATTCCGCCCGCTCGGCGCGGCAAAAATCCTGCAGCGCAACCTTCTCATCTACGGTGTCGGCGGCGTCATCGTCCCGTTCATCGGCATCAAAGCCATCGACATGCTCGTCGTCGCCCTGCACCTCGCCTGATTCGGCTATTCCTTATCCTATGAAAACCATCGTCAAAGAATCCCTTACTGCCATCCTGGCAACGCTGCTGTTCGCCATCATCCTATGCGGCGTCTATCCCGTTGTAATCTGGGGCGTCAGCCTTCTGCTCTTCCCTCATGCGGCCAACGGCAGCCTGATCGAAAGCAGGGACCGCGTGATCATTGGGTCGGAATTGCTGGGACAGAACTTCGCGGGCGCAAAATACTTCCATCCCCGTCCGTCGGCCGCAGGTGCCAACGGATACAATGCCGCCAGCTCCGGCGGATCGAACCTCGGGCCAACATCTCAGAAATTGATCGATTCCGTGAAGGCACGCGTGGAGGCCTACCGCGCAGAGAATGCTCTGGCCGCCGACACCCTTGTGCCAGCCGACGCCGTGACCTCGAGCGCAAGCGGTCTGGACCCGCATATAAGCCTGAAGAATGCCGGGCTCCAGACTCCACGCATCGCGAAAGCGCGAAGACTCGGCATCGATGTCGTGCAGGAAGAGGTCAAAAAGGCGACCGATGGCCGTTCACTCGGTTTCCTTGGCGAGCCCGGAGTGAATGTGCTCAAACTCAACATTGCTTTGGACAATCTCCCGGCCCATTAAAGGCGGATCTCCGGGTAAATTATCATGGACAACCCACCCTCGAAAACCCGCCCATGCGCGGATGATTTTCTCTCCATCATCCGCCGGCAGCAGCACGGCAACCTGAAGATCTATCTCGGGCCCTGCCCCGGCGTGGGTAAGACCTACGCGATGCTGCAGGAGGGAAACCGTTTGAAGAAAAACGGCGTGGATGTGGTTATCGGGTATGTCGAACCGCACGAGCGGCAGGAGACGACCGATCAGATCCGGGATCTGGAAATCGTTCCTCCCCGCCTTGCCAGCTATCACGGGATCGAGCTCCGCGAGATGGATGTCGATGCGGTCATCGCACGCAAGCCGACCGTTGCTCTGGTGGATGAACTCGCGCACACCAACGCGCCGGGTGGCCGGAATGGCAAACGCTACGAGGATGTGACCGATTTGCTGCGAGCCGGGATCAATGTCATCAGCACGGTCAACATCCAGCATTTTGAGTCCCTCTACAACTATGTGGAGGAGGCGACCGGCGTGCGGGTGAAGGAACGCGTGCCGGACGAAATCATCGCGCAGGCCGACCAGATCGTGAACATCGACCTTCCCGCAGAGGACCTTCAGGAACGGCTCAACACGGGCAAGATCTATCCGAAGGAACGGATCGAAGCCGCCCTCGCCAACTTTTTCACCGGAAAAAATCTGACCCGCCTGAGGGAAATGACGCTGAGCGAGACCGCCAATTTTCTCGACCGCCGGCAGAGGAGCGAAACCGAACAGGAAAAGCAGGTCAGTGCGCTCGGCCAGGTGATGGTCGCAATCAGCAGCCTCGGCCCCGACCCCGGACGGCTCCTCCGAAAGACCGCCCGCCTTGCCGCGCAGCTCAATGCGCAGTGGTATGCCGTCTATGTCCGCACGCCACGGGAGTCGGCCCTGCGGATCGATGCCGCCGCGCAGCGCCGGGTCTCGGACACCTTGGAAACCGCACAAAAAATGGGCGGCCTTGTCATTTCCCTGAAACACGAAACCGTCGCCCGGGCGCTCATCTCATTCGCCAGGGAATACGGTATCACGCACATCGTCCTGGGCCGTCCGCGCTCGAAAGCGGTCTGGAAATTCTGGAAGCCAACCCTCCATGAGCAGATCCTGCGGGCACTCCCGGACGTCGACCTGATCGTCGTTTAACCGCCCCTCTCAACCGACCCAGTCGAAGCGCACGACCTGCTCGATATCCGGATGCAGGCTGTGGTGAACCGGGCAGGCCAGGGCCGCATTCTCCAGGGTCTTCCGCTTCGGAAAATCCGGAGGGAGGGGAATCGTGAAGGCCACTTCGAGTTTCACAATCCGGCGCGGGGAATCCGTGGACATCGTTTTGTCCACGCCGACTTTTACCTTTCCCAATTCGACTCCATGTTGCTCGGCGGCAATCCCCATGATCGTCAACATGCAGGCCCCGAGCGAGGCTGCCGCCAGATCCGTCGGAGAGAATGACTCGCCTTTGCCGTGATTGTCCACAGGAGCATCGGTGAGAATTTTTGCCCCGGATGGGCCATGCTGAACTTCGCACCGCAGGGAACCCGAATAGGTGATATCAATGTGAACCATAGGGGGGATATTCAGCGCAGAGAATGCGTCGAAAATCAACACGGATCCCAATCTTCAAGTTGGGGAATGCACATCTCCGGTAGCTGCAAAACAGGGAGAACAGGCGTCTCGCCTGTTTGGAGACTGGTCATCGCAGCGGAGTCAGTGCCCACACGGGCGGGACGCCCATGCTCCCTTGAAAAATCCAGAAAGTTGAAATTATCGGAAATGCACCCAGTTGGGGAAGGTGCCTGCGGCCCGGCGGAACGGAGCGACTCCCTGCATGGGTTGACAGGAGTTCCACCGGAGTTTCAACGCTCCGGCAACGGCTGGCGGGACTGAAGAATTTCCTGCTGGCTGGGCAGCACCGGCGGCTGGCCGCGGCCCCAAAGCAGCCTGCTCGGCCGTTCGCAGAGGTCCCGGAGGAGAATCTTCGAGTAGGTCGAAGTTACCTTCAGGTTTTCCGCAGACACCCGGAGGCCTGAAAGGGTGGACGAAAGGTTCCGCGAATTGTCCTGCAGAAGGGTTTCGCCCTTCTTGGCGAGGGAATCCATGGAGCCTGCGGCACTGTCGAGACGAATGATCGCCTGCTGGATCCTGTCCTTATTGTCGGCGAGGAGCGACCTGGCATCCGACATGGTCATCCTGGCGTCACCGATCACCAGATTCGCATCCTTCACGACGGGTTTCAGTTCCGTAAGCAGGCCCTGAGTGTCACCGACGATGCGGTCGAGCTTGCTGAACAAATCCTTGGCATTCGCCGAAGCGTCCCCGCCCATGACCTTGCGGAGGCCGACCAGCGTGTCATCCAGGTCCCTGGCCAGTTTGTCAAATGTGGTGGGAGTGACACCGTTCAGGGCCTCCCCCTCCGCGAGAAGTGGTGATCCCGGGATCCCGTCCTGAATCTGGACAAACTTGTCGCTCAGGAGGGTATCCGCCGCGATGCTCACCTCGGCGGTTCTGGTCAATGGCGGAACTTCCCCGGCAATGCGGAGCGTGAGCTCCAGTACGTTTCCGGGATCCGCTGCACGCTCGGCAGCGGTGAGCACGCGGATGCCGGTGACGGATCCGGCAGGAGCTCCCGCAAATTTGACCTGAGAACTGACCTTGATACCTGTGATGTCATGGAACCTGACCAGGACCGGCCGCCCCTCGGAAACGAAAACTCTGCCGCCGAGGCCGAAGGAAAGGGCAAAGAAAAGCACGATGCTGCAGGCGATCACCGAAAGGGCGATCCACGCGTCGGACGATTTCTTTTTCAGTGCCACGACACCTCCATATCCCGCGATGTCTAGGCGGAGAGCGGCATTGCTTCAAGGCTGAACTGGATTGAATTGCAGGAACCTGCGTAAACTGTCGGAGATGTCAGAGGAGAAACCCAAACCAACACCCGCACGAAAAAGCCGCCTGAAGGCCTGCCTGCTCGCGTTCCTTGGAACGGCGGTTCTCATATGGATACTCCATCCCTTCGTGCTTTCCTGGATTCTGACGAAGGGGCTGGAGGCATGGTCGTCCGCCAACCACCTGGCATTTACCGCGGAAAAAGTGACGGCACGATTTGATGGGCCAGCCAGCGTCCGTGGAATCAAGCTCAGGCCGCTTCCGGGAAGCCGTCTCGCCACATCTTTGGACATCAGTCTCCTGGAGTGGAACTGGAACGGAATATCGAGCCTGTTCTCGGACAGCGAAGGATACCTCCGCAATCTGAAAATCACAGGTGTCTCGGGGGTTTGGGACCTCTCACGCGATGAGACAACGCCTGGCTCTGCGACGCCCGGCGACCTCCGGAGGTGGATGCCGGGGGAAGTCCGCATCGAGGTGCCGGCACTCGACCTGGTGGCCAAAAATGAAAAATGGTTGCTGCGGGATTTCGCCCTCCAAGTGAGCGAGAGTATGGCAGGACAACTCGAGGCGGGATCATTTGCCCTGTATCTCAACGGGTATTCCAAGACGCTCGGCCCGCTGCGGGCCCGCACCGCATGGAAAAGTGGAACCCTTTGGCTCGCCGGCATGGAGTTGGCGGAAGGGATCACGGTTGAGAATCTTTCCTTGAATTTTCTTCATGCAGGCGGGCCGGAAATCGCCCTGACCGCGAAGTGTTTCGGCGGATCGCTCCGGAGCGACCTGACATTCCGGACATCCGGCGGGACGCTCGATATGGCCGCCTGGGCCTCAAACATCCCTCTCGACCGCCTCGCCTCTCTTCTGGGCATCCCGGGCGAAATCACCGGCAAGCTGGCGGAGGGAAGGCTCACCTACCGGGGGCGCCCGGACCGTCCTGCCGACGCCGAGGCCTCGCTGCGGCTCATGGCGGAAGGCTTCCACTGGAACAAGCGCGGATGGGAGTCGCTGGAGGTGGGTGCCAGCCTGATCCACCGCCGGCTGGTCGTGACGGACTTCGATCTGCATCAAAAGGAAAACAGCCTGAATTTCAACGGGGAGATTTCGCTGGCGGAAGGCTGGGCTCAGATCGCCCAGTCTCCGTTTCTGCTGAATTTCAAGGCGGACATCCGGGAGCTTGGCGCGCTGGCCGGTCTGCTGGGGGATCCGCTCAGCGAGGCGTCCGGGCGGATGAGTGCCTCCGGCTCGGTCACCGGCCACCCCGGCGAGTTGGACGGTTATTTGAATATCGAGGCTTCGGATGTCTCGTTCCGAACACTTCCGCCGAGCTCGCTGCGAATGGAGTCCGTCTTCCGGAAGAACGAAATCGATGTCGTCGTCTGCGATCTGTATTCCCGCAAGGACACGGCCTCGCTCCGGGGCACAATCGGCATCGGTGCTCCCCACCAATATGCGGCCGAGCTGGAGGCCCGGATCGCCGACCTGGCAATCTACCTCTCCCCTTTTCACGCTCCCGCTGCCGAGCGGATCTATGCGGGTGCCCTTGATGTGAAGTGGCAGGGGGATGGAAATCTGAAATCCCACTCCGGGGCCTTTGACCTGAAGCTCCATGAATTTGTTTCGGGGCTCACTCCGTCGGGCCTCACCGGAAAATTCGAGGGGACCTATTCCCCGCAGAATTTGTATTTCTCCAGGATGGAGCTGGTGAACGGTCCGCTCAAACTGGACTCCCGTGCCACGGTTGCGAGCTCGGGTATAACTCTGAAAGATGTGGAGTTGAAATCCGGGAACAACTCTCTCCTGGAAGGCTCCGCATTTGTGCCCATGGACCTGTTTGCTGTGCTCGGTGGAAAAGCCTGGGCAGCCACCATCGATGCCGAGCGGGAGGCCTACATCCGGCTGGCAACCCCGAAAGAACTCAATCTCCGCTCCCTTCTCCAACTGGCAGGCCAGAATGTCCCTCTGGATGGCCAGGTGCGGCTGAACGTGGAGGCGGGAGGACCGTCAGCCCGCCTCTCCGTGAAAGGTGATCTGGCCTGCCGCGACCTGCTCTGGAAGCTCCCCGGCACCGTTGTTCCCTCGTCTTCATTGAATATGAAGTTCTCCGCAGCCGAGGGGGCTGCCGTGCTGACCGGACTTCTCGAGACTAAAAATCTCCCTCCCGTCACGCTTTCCGCACACATGCCGTTCGGGCTTGTCCTGGCGGAATCCGGCGAGTGGAAATGGACGAATCCGGCAGGGACGTTCGACGCTCTGCTGGATTTTCCGCGCAGCGAACTGGCGGTGTTCCGACCGTTCCTTCCGAAGCTCCAGCGTTTGAGCGGATCGGTTTCCGGAAAAGTGGAACTCTCCGGGACCATCGGGGCTCCGCGAACAAATGGCAGGCTGGAATTGCGGGGCGGAGGATTTGAAATTTCCTCCCGGTTGCCGGCAGTGGAAAAGACGGAGGCCGTGCTCTCATTTGATGGGCAAAACATCAAGATCGAGCGCTTCTCAGGCGAAATCGGAGCCGGACCGTTTCAGATTTCCGGCGGAGTGGGAATTTCCAATCCCGCCAACCCCGTGTGGGACCTTCAGCTCCGGGGGGAAAAAGTTCTCATCGCGAGAGATGCCGGCATGAGGATCCGCGCAAATGTCCAAGCCGGCTTCAAAGGCGACAATGCGGCCGGCGGGTTGCGCGGGACCATCCGATTGGTCGATGGCAGGATCTTCCGGCGGTTTGAGATCACGCCGTTCCTCCTGGTCGCCCCAGCCGAAACCTCCGATGAGGAGTTCCAGCCACCGGTGCCGCAGGGAGAAGTTCCCGCCCCGTTCAGCCAATGGGCTCTGGATGTGAAGGTGGAAAACGAATCCCCGTTCCTGATCAGGGGGAATATCGCATCTGGCGAGATCATCCCGAATATCAGCCTGAAGGGGACCCTGGGTGAACCGGTTCCAGTCGGCCGGGTTACCCTCAAGGATGTCCAGGCTTTCCTGCCATTCACAACAATGAACATCCCGGATGGCCGGGTGGACTTTTTGCCGGATTCTCCATGGATTCCATTGCTTGATGTGCGGGGCACCGCCCAGACGCCGGACTATGAAATCCATGCTTACGCATTCGGGCCGCTGAACGAGAAGAAGCTGATATTGAGATCGGAACCTCCGCTTCCCCAGGAGGCGATCATCCTGCTGCTGACGACGGGAATTGCATCCGAAGGCGGGATCTCCGGGCCGGGCTTCGGCGAAGCGGCCGCCGGTCAGGGTGCTCTCTTCCTCCTGCGCTCGTTCGCCCGCCAACTCGATCTCCCGGGCTTCGACACGGACGCATTCCTCAACCGGCTCCAGGTTCAGGCGGTCCCTGCGCGGGTGCTGGGTGAGCAGGCGACTGTGAGAGGGAAATTCCGCCTTTTTGAAAATCTGGATCTGGTGACTGAGCGCGACGGCTATGGCTTTTTCAATGCCGGCGCGACCTACACCTGGCAGTTTCGATAATGAGAATCCTCCAGGTTCATTTCCTGGTTTTCCTCGGTCTTTTTGGCCGCATCGCAGGCGGGGCTGAATGGGTGTTCGAGGGCAACAGCCACTTCTCAAACACCCGGATTCTTCAGGCCCTGAGCCGCTTCGACGCGGCGCCCTCGTCCTCAAACGATATCGTTGCTGCCGATGATGCGGCCTTCTTCCTCCGCGAGTTCTATTTTTCCCAAGGGTTTCCGGATGCCGCAGTGACATACGATTTCTCCACGTCAAGGGTGGTTTTCTCGATCGATGAAGGCGGGCAGCTCTGGATCCGGCGACTGATATTTGAAGGGGGAACATCGATAGCGAACGACCGGCTCAACAGGATTTTCACAGCGGCTGTCCGGCAGGCAACCCGCTCGGCGTTCGGCAGGCTCCGGTATGTGGCATCAGCGGTCGAGCAGGCCGGCGAGAGTCTTCGCCAGGCCTTTGTCAACGAGGGCTTTCTGGATGCCTCGGTCACCATCATCGATCAGCCGGCGGCGGACTTCAGGACCGTCGACCTGACGATTGTCATCGATGAGGGAATCCCCTACCGGGTCGGCCGGATCCGGCTGGAGGGCCCGGCATTCGAGGAGTCCAAGGATTTGCTCGCGACGCTCTCGCCTTTTGCGAACCGCCCGTTCCGGCCGGCGGACCAGGTGCTCTGCCAGTCGCGAGCGCTGGATTTCCTTCGGTCGAACGGATTCTTTTTTGCAGCGGTTGCTGTGGAGAACGTTCACACCGGTGCTCCGGGGATTGTGGATTTCGTGGTGACCCCCACCCCGGGCCCGCGGATGCACATCGGCAAGGTCCGGACCTCGGGGGCTCAGCGAACGGCGGAGCGTTCACTTCTCGGCCGCTTCGGAATCCGTCGCGGGGCTCTCTACAATGCCACGGCGCTGGATGCGGCGGAACGCAGGCTCTGGTTCACCGGGGCCTTTTCGTCCGTTGATGTGGCGTTTAACCCCGCTGCAAATGATACCCTGGATATCGAAATCCAGGTCGAGGAGCGGGATCGCCGATCCTTCGCGGCCACGGTCGGATACAGCGAATGGTATCTTGCCTTTGCTACGGCCACCTACACGGACAGAAATTTTCTTGGCACGCTGGACCGCCTGAAACTGACCGGATTCATTTCCCAAAAAAGTTATGGCGGAGAAGCTGAAGTTTCGGATCCCTGGCTGTTCGGGACCGATCTGACCGGCTCGGTCGAAGCCTTCGCGGTCCGGAAGGAACTCCCCGCCTTCAAGGTGACCGAGTTCGGAACCCGGCTCGGAATCAGTCAAAAACTCAACGAGCGATTCAGGACTGGCTGGGGGCTCCTCTATGAGTGGAAGTCCGTGAGCAATGCCGTGATCGCATCCGGGAGCGAACCCGACACCCTTGAGGACTACCGTCTGGGCAAACTGACATTCCGTCAGGAACTTGACCGGCGGAACGACCCGATGTTTCCCACGAGCGGCTTCGATCTCCGCTATGAGGCTGGAGTTGCAGCTCCCCCATTGCTCGGAGAACTCTCGTTCATCAAGGCCACAGCCCAGGCCACCTGGTATTTGCCGCTCCAGAAAATCGCCCCCGGAAGACCGTTTGTTCCCTTCTTCACCTTCAACCACCGCGCCGGGGTCATTCTCCCGTTCGGCAACACGGCTTCGATTCCCGTTCCGGAGCGTTTTTTCCTTGGTGGGCCGGATTCCGTCCGGAGTTTTCAATTCGATGGCATGGCCCCCCGGGACAATTCAGGCACCCCGCTTGGCGGAGAAACCTTTCTTCAGGCCAACATCGAGCTCCAGTGGCCGGTCGGCCGCGGCTTTTTTCTGGCGGTGTTCACGGATGCGGGAAATCTTGCGGGCTCGCTTGATGAAATCGAATTCAGCGAAACCCGGATCGCTCCGGGCGCAGGCATCCGGTTTTACACGCCGCTCGGGGCTCTGCGCATGGATTACGCCTATAACCTCGTGCGCCGGGACGGGGATCCGATTGGCGCCTGGCAGTTCGGGCTCGGCGTCACGTTCTGAGCCGATCCGAGACGTTCGACGCCAGTGCCGATGCGCCTGTGGAGCACGCCTGCGATATTGACGCCGCATGAAGGAATAAGCATGCTGATCTGAATGAAGAAAATCAGGCTTGATCTACTGATTTTCCGCCATTATGCGCGCAGCGCCCTGCTCTCGATCCTGACCATTGAGATCCTGCTCCTCGCGATGTATTTCGGCATCAACGCCTACATCGGCAACCAGACCGAGCAGACGCTGCGACAGGAGGTCCGCGCTGTCCTGCCGGATCTCGTTTCGCAAGCCTCCGAAGCGATTCACTCCAACTTCGCCTTTATCGCGAGACAGACCGGGTATTTTGCTTCGGCACATGCGGATCTTTTCGCGCATCCAGAAGCTTTTGCACCGATCGGCGAGAAGCCGCTCTTTGCAAAGGCTGCCAACGGATCGATGCATCAGACGAATCTCAAGGACGGATCCAGCCTCTATATCGCGTCGAGCGGATTGACAGGGTAACGGGAGATGCTGCTCGCGGAAAAAACCGCGGCGCTCAATCCCCTCTATCGCCATATGGTGAAGGACACGCCGAACGTGGTGGCCGCCTACGTCAACACTCCGGGCGATATGAACCGCCTCTACCCGTTCATGGAAAAAGTCTGGGAGCAATACCCGGCGGACCTGAACATGGAGGACTACAACTTCTTCTATCTGGCCGATGCCGCGCACAATCCCTCCCGCAATCCGGTCTGGACCGGCGTCTATCTGGATCCGGCCGGACAGGGGTGGATGCTCTCCTGCATCGCACCTGTTTATGTCGGCGACGTCCTGGAGGCTGTTGTCGGCCTTGATGTGACGGTCGAGAAAATCGTGAGTGGGATTTTGAAAATGAGCCTGCCCTGGGGAGCCTCCGCATTCCTTGCCGATGAGAACGGCATGATCCTCGCCATGCCGGAAAATGTGGAATCCCTCCTCGGGCTCCAGGAGTTGAAATCGCACGTCTACTCGGAAGCGATTTCGAAAGAACAGCTCAAACCGGAGGAGTTCAACCTTTTCAAAATGGCCGATCCCAAGCTGGTCGCCGGATTCCGCGAACTCTACTCCTCCAAGGCGGTCCTCAGGGAAATCGACACCAAGTCCGGCCGGATCCTGGTCGCGCAGGGCGTGATCCCGGAAACCGGCTGGCGCACATTTGTCGTCACCCGCGAATCCCGGGTTTTCGAGGCGGTCAACCGGCTCGCCCGCCTCTCGCGGACTATCGGCTACGTGGCCGTCGCCATATTGCTCGGCTTTTACGCGGCTTTCTTCTTTTTCCTTCGGAACCGTGCGCGGTGGATGGCGGCAGCCATTGCCCGGCCGGTGGAGAAACTGTCATCGGCCACCACCGAACTCGGGACGGGCAGGGCGGAGCAGAACATCCCGCCGAGCGGAATCGAGGAGCTCGACCGCCTCACGGACAACTTTAACACCATGTCAGCCGAGCTTACGCAGCGTTCGCAGCAACTGGTCGAGGCCCGCGTGCGTTCGGAGATGAAGGAGAAAGAAGCCGAACTCGCCTACACACGGGGGCTCTATGAGTCGGCCAGCGGCTACCTTCACAATGTGGGGAATGCCATTACCCGGATGGAATCGCACCTGATGGACTTTGACACCGTGCTGAAAAGTACGGGCCAGTATCCGGAGGTTTTCCGAAAGCTGGAAACCGGCGGAGCGGACTCCGGGGAAACCCTGCAACGCTTCAAGCAGGTCCTTCTTCAAAAGACTCTGCCGGTTCTCCAGGCGACGTTTGCGGGCATCTCCCGCATCAAGGATTCCATTATCCAGACCATCACCCACCAGCAGGCAGGGTTTCTGGCGGCAGGCCGGCAGGCTCCGGTGAAGTTCCCGCTTTCCAACCTGCTCAACGAACTCTGCACTCAAGTCCGGTCCGGCAAGGTTGAGATCGATGTGCAAATCGAGCCGGATATTTTCATTCAGGGCCATCCTGAGCAGCTTCGTCAGGGTTTCGAAAATGTGATAAAAAATGCCATCGAAGCACTCGGACCCGGCGGACGGATCTCGATCTCCTGCCGGAGCATCCCTGATGGGGCATTGGTGACGGTAAGCGATAACGGGGCGGGAATCCCTCCTGAGAATCTCAGCAAAGTCATGAGCGCGGGCTTCACAACGAAGCCTGGCGGACACGGGCTGGGCCTGCACTCGTTCGCGGTCTTCCTCTCTGCCGCGAACGGCAGGCTGATCGTCGAAAGCGATGGAGCAGGCAAAGGAACCCGTGTGACAGCGGAGGTGAAAAATGAGTAGATCCACCATCCTTGTCGTGGACGATGATCCGGAGATCCTCGCATTCTATCGAAAGATCTTCTGCGTCTCGAAAGGTGGCGAATTTGATATTCTGGATGCGGCAGACGACAATCGCCAGGCCGGCCTGGGATGCCTCACCTTCTCCGACCCCGGCGGACTGCTGGAATACTACAGAAAGGCCATCGCTTCGGGAGACCGGAATCCCCTGTGCGTCGTCGACATGAGGATGCCGGCAATGAACGGCCTGGCGACAGCACTTGCGCTCCGCGAAATGGACCCCGAGATCAACATCGTCATCTGCACGGCGTTCTCGGATGTCAGGGTCGATGAGATCCGCTCGAAATTGCGCGACGGGGTGTTCTTTGTCCGGAAGCCGTTTGTGGCGGAGGAGTTCTCGATGCTGATCCACTCACTGGTCGGCCACTGGAACACACGGCAGGAACTCACCAAGGCGCGGATGGAGCTTGCGGCCCAGTGCGAAAAGCTGGAGCAGATCCTCGAGGCGACCCGGGTGGGAACATGGGACTGGGATGTCGCTTCCAACATGCTGAAGTTCGACGGACGCTGGGCGGAAATTGCGGGCTACGAGCTTTCTGAACTCGCGTCATCGCAGCAGAATGCATGGAGACAGCTGTGCCATCCTGACGATCTTGTGCGTTCAAACAAAATGCTTGCAGAAGTCTTGTCCGGTCAGGCGGAGTACTACGATTGCGAGTGCAGGATGCGCCACAAAAAAGGAGGCTGGGTCTGGATCCGGGACCGGGGGAAAATCACCGCCCGCTCGGCGGATGGAAAACCGCTGAGAATGTCGGGCACGCATGCCGACATCACCCAGCGCAAACTGGAAGAGGAGGAACTGCAGGGGGCCAGGATCGCCGCCGACCGGGCGAACAAGGCGAAGTCGGCTTTTCTTGCCATCATGAGCCATGAAATCCGCACGCCGCTCAACGGGATCATCGGCGCGACCGAACTGCTCGCCGCAACCGAACTTTCCGAACATCAGGCGGAGTTTGTAACAATGGCCCACACGAGTGGAAACTCCCTCCTGTCCACGATCAATGATATCCTGGACTACTCGAAAATCGAGTCCGCACAAATCGAGCTGGAGAACACGGGCTTTTCACTGGATGAAGTCGTGGAGCAGGTGATCGACATCGTCGCGCCCGCAGCCAGAAAGAAGGGCATCGACATTGCCTATATCCCGGAGCAGCCCGTTCGTCCCCCGGTCTGCGGCGATCCGATGCGTCTCCGGCAGGTCCTGACCAACCTTGCAGGGAATGCGGTTAAGTTCACAGAGAAAGGCTGGGTTGAGATCAGCGTGAAGGACCTCCCCGGTGGAAGGATGCGCTTTTCTGTCAAGGATACCGGGATCGGCATTCCTCCGGACCGGATTGCAGACCTGTTCAACCCGTTCACTCAGGCGGAAGTCTCGACATCGCGGAAATACGGCGGGACAGGGCTCGGGCTCGCCATATCAAAAAACCTTGTAGGCCTTATGGGCGGCGAGCTTCTCGTTACCAGCCGGTTTGGTGAGGGCTCGGAGTTCACTTTTGATATTCCGCTCGCACCGGCTCCGGCTGCCGGGACAGATCTTCCGCCTCCCGGTCCGCCCGGACTCGCTGGAAAAACTGTCCTTGTGCTGGAGACTTCCGGGATATACGTGCGGCTGATCAAGAATGTGTTGAGTGCAGCAGGTGCCCGGGTGGTTTTCCCAGCCACCCATGAAGAGGCACTGGACATCCTTGCGGGCAATCCTGGCATCGATCTCATTCTTCTTGCCCAGTCCATGAGCCGGGATCAACAGGCGAGCAGTGCCCCGGACTTTCCTCTCTGCGCAGACGGCCGCAAAGTCATCCTTCTCGCGGACAACCTTCAAAACGTGGATGCGGCCCCTTATGCGGATGTGCTCCTCAAGCCTCTCAAATCCGGGTCACTGCTCCCGGCCTGCTTGCGCGCGCTCGATCCGGACGCGGACGGCACGCCGGAAAAGCGTCCGGCACCCGGGCAGGTGGAACCGCTTCACCTGGCCGTGTTGCTGGTCGAGGACAACCGCTTCAACCAGATCGTTGCGGAAAAGTTTCTGAGGACGCTGGGCATCTCGCAGCCCCGCATCGCACACGATGGTGTGGAGGCTGTGGAAATCCTTCGCCACTCGACCTTCGATCTCATCTTCATGGATTGTCAGATGCCCCGGATGGATGGGTATCAAACGACCAGCGCCATACGGGAACTGGAAAAATCCGGAGAGCTCGCCGGGCACAGAACCATTGTCGGCCTGAGCGCGGCAGCCATTCGGGGGGACCGGAAGCGCGCGCTCGAAGCCGGAATGGACGACTACCTCACCAAGCCCCTTCGCAAACAGGAACTGGCAGACTGCATCGCCCGCTGGACCTGACTCCCCACCAACCCGCATCAACTTTTTGCCGGCACCAGTGCATTTCAGCATTTTCGGAAAGTGGAGGTCCGGCTAAAAATTCGGGGATGAAAACACTCTGCCAGGAACTGCGGTCCAGGATTGTCCCCGGGCAGGCAGAGACGGCGGCGTGGTTTTTCAAATCCGGACCCGGCGAATATGGCGAAGGCGATCAATTCCTTGGAATCCGTGTTCCCGATGTCCGCACCGTCTCGAAGATGGACGATGGAAAATCGGATATCCGCGGGCTGCTGCACTCGAAATGGCATGAGGAACGGCTTCTCGCACTTCTGATCCTGGTCCGGAGATATGAGCGGGGGGATGAAGCGGTCCGGGAATCGGTTTACGAGCTATATCTTTCCTCCACACGATGGATCAACAACTGGGATCTGGTGGATGTTTCCGCATACAAAATTGTGGGAGCCCGGCTGCTCGACCGCCCGCGCTCACCTCTCTGGAAGCTGGCCGCATCCGACAGCCTGTGGGAGCGGAGGATCGCTATCATCTCGACCTTTGCCTTTATCCGCAGCGGCGATGTCGGGGAAACATTCGCCCTATCGGAAAAGCTGCTTCATGACCCCGAGGATCTCATGCACAAGGCCTGCGGGTGGATGCTGCGGGAGGCCGGCAAGCGGGATGTCCGCAAGTTGGAAACCTTCCTGGAGGCCCATCGCCGGATGATGCCACGCACGATGCTCCGCTACGCGATCGAAAAGTTTCCTGAGTCGCGGAGGAAACAGTTCCTTTCCCGGTGATGGAGAAGCCATCTCTCCGCCGGTTTGCGCTTTTTTGGTTGAAATTGGGGTGCATGAGTTTTGGCGGTCCGGCAGCCCATGTCGCCCTCATGCACCGTGAGGTTGTTGAGAAGCGGAGGTGGATCGATGAGCAGAGGTTTACGAACGCCCTCGGCTTCTGCATGCTCCTTCCGGGACCGGAAGCCCAGCAGCTCGCTACGTATATCGGCTGGATGCTGCATGGAGCGGTTGGAGGAGCCCTTGCGGGCGCACTCTTCGTGTTGCCTTCGGCGCTTCTGCTCTGGGGACTGAGCGTCGCCTATGTTTACTACGGGGCCTCCCCCTACCCCGCCGCCTTTCTTTCAGGACTCCTTCCTGTTGTTGCCGCGATCGTGGGCATCGCCGCGCTCCGGATCGCACGGCGCTCGCTCAGGACGCGGGTAGCCGGCCTTGTTGCAGCCGCTGCATTCGGAATTCCGATCGCTGCAAATATCCCGGTCCCCGTTCTTCTGGTGCTCGCGCTGGCCGGCGGCTACCTCGTTCCCGAATGGTTTCTCGATTCAACCAGCCCCGCGCCCGCCGAGAGGGAATTCCCGCACAGGACCGGGCGCGCGGCGCTCATCGCTCTGCTGCTCTGGCTGACGCCGGTGGTATTCCTGCTGATTTTTGAACGCGGTCTATTGGCACAACTGGCGGTATTCTTCAGTTCAACCGCCCTGTTCACTTTTGGAGGGGCCTATGTAATCCTCCCATTCGTTGCCCAGCATTCCGTAACGTCGGGATGGATTAGCCCATCTGCGATGCTTGATGGCCTCGGACTTGCGGAAGCAACTCCGGGCCCGCTTATCATTGTTCTGCAATTTGTTGGATTCGTTGCGGCGTGGAACCAGCATGGAGGCTTATCTCCGCTGGTCTTCGCAACTCTGGGTGCTGCCGTCGCCACATGGACGACCTTCCTTCCGAGCTTTGTCTGGATATTCTTTGCAGCTCCTTCTGTCGAAAAAATGTTGAGGAGCCACCGCCTCGCGGGAGCTCTTGGCGGAGTCACAGCCTGCGCGACGGGCATCATCGCGGGTCTCGCGCTTTGGATTGCGTGGCATGCGTTCCTGCCGGTACCCGGCCGGCCGGATTGGTTTGCCGTGGCTCTGTTCCTTGTGGCTCTGGCTGCACAGCGCTTCGGCGTATTGCCGATGATCGTTCTGGGCGGGCTTGCGGGATTGTTGCGACAGGTCTTCTGACCTGCCGGCAGGGCAGCCCTGCCATCACGCGAATTCCGTCAAAAGATCCCGCGCGAACGGATCGCCTTCTGCTGCGAGCTCGCGCAGGAAGGTCAAGCCGGCCTCGCGGACACCCGGGTCGCCATGCCGTGCGGCAGCGTAGGCAACCTTCGGATTCAAAAACCGGGACAGCATTTCCATCGCCTCGGCATGCGGGGCTTGCGGGAGCCGCTCCAGATATATCTCCTCCGCTTTCCCTTCGAGAAACTGGATGTCGTAGGTATCCTTCGCGCGTCCGGTGTCCTGCTTGGTGATCAGCAGGTCCACCACATCCGGCAGACGGGTTCCATCGGACTGCGGAGTCGCACGGTTCCAGACTTCCTCGAATCCAGAAATATCCATCTCGTTCGGGCGGCGAAAAATGTCGAATGGCTGGGTGGCCCCGAGAATCCGCACCACGCCAAAATCCTCGATATAGCCGGCAAGCTCGCCCGCCGGCAGTTCGCTCCAATCTCCGATGGAAACCAGGCGGAGACTTGGCCACTTCAGCAGGATATTCTTTACCGCCTCGCACCACGGATCAATCGAAAGTTCCGGGTCCAGCCAGCAGCCGGCATCATGCGTCACCCGACTGAGCCCGTGGCTTATCACCGCGAGGCCCCCCAACACCACCACTCGGTGCGTTGACGCCAGAAAACGAATCAGTTCTGTGGCGGAGGGGATAGCTTCCATTCGTTCATGGTCTCCTGGATCCGGTCCGAAATATAAAGGGCATCGGCGACCGAGTGAACCCCGCCGGGGAGCCATGGCTCCGAGTTGTCGGGAATCCGGCGGACACCGGGAGATTTTGTCTTCCCCGACATGCGGCGGAAGATCTCCCTTGCCTTCATGCGCGAGTAAAGCTCCTTCTGCCTCTCCACGTTGGGACGGTATTACTTCACGGTGCTTTCCCTATAGCATCCGGCGGATCCGAAGGCAAGGTGCGCGGCGGAGAGTCCCATTGCTGTTGAGGACAATTTCCAGCGAATCTCAGGCGTTGGTCAACGGAGCGCGGGCGTCCCGCCAATAGTGTTCGGCATGGGAAGTGCTTTTGTGG
>CAZRIL010000117.1:0-10785 GCA_964600115.1 uncultured Chthoniobacter sp.
GCCCGGCTTGGTGCCTGCGCCAAAGGTGATACCGTTTGTCCAGGGCTTCGATCCGCGAAGCTTCAGGTAAAAAACGACGGTTGACCGGTTGGCAGAGATCCGTCGGAATATCCAACCCCGCAAGGATTGCTGCGCCATCGAGGCCATCCCGTGTCGAACGCGTGAAGGGGCACCGAAAAGTGTTGGCGAGAAGCTGGACCCAAAAATCGAGGCGGCTACCGCCGCCCAGAATCAGGATTTCGTCGCCCTTCGCGCAGCAAGCCTCTCCGGCACACGCTCGCAGGGCAAAAGCGATGCCTTCCAGCGCGGCATAGGCCATTTCTTCAATGTTCGCTCTGGCACTCCAGGCGGCATCACTTCCCCACGCGGCGGGATCAAAGAAGGGAGTATCAGGCCCGGCTTCAGCTTTACTTGCGCTCTCCACGAAGCGGTCGGTATCCACGGCGCCAAAGAGATATTTGTCCGCCCAATCGAGAGCTGAGCAAGCATGGGGGATGTGGAACAGTTCGTAATATCCACCGCCGGGAAATGGCCCCCAGAGGCCGGAGGCGGAAAACGGGCCGGGTTCCCTGCCGGCCCAGCGATAGTAGACTCCCGCAGTTCCGAGTGTCATCACTGAGCGGCCGTTCCGGCAGCCGCAACCAACAGCGCCAGCCGTGTGGTCGTTTCCGGCGAAAACAATTTGCAGGGATTCCGAATATCCGGGCGGCCGGCTGTCGGATCGGGTCGGGACTGGCTGGCCGGGCTCGACAACAAGCCCGAGCTGCACCGCTGAGACTCCTGCGGCTGCGACCGCCTTCGCTCCCCAGCATTTATCCGGGATGGAATAAAACCCTGACATGGCGGCGAGGTTGCTGTCGCCCGCATGCGCCGCACCGAGTTGCATGGCCAGATACGAAGGCAGAGAGACTATCCGGTGATCCCCGGGCAAGCCGTGCGCCCTTCTCCACCAAAGGACTTTTGTGAGCATGTGCCCCGGCCGGATTTCCGGCCATCCGGTCTCCCTGTGAAACGCATCTCCGAGCAGCATCTGAAGATCCAGAGCCTCTCCGCCCGCCCGGAGATCGGTCCATCCCAAAAACGGTGAGACGGGTTTTCCGTGACTATCGCAGATGCAGAACGTTTGGGCCTGGCTGGTCAGGGAAATCCGGCGGACAGCATCCGCAGCAACACCCGCCGCCGTGAGAGCGCCTGAGACCACCTCGAAAAAGCAGCGCACGACCGCCTCCGGAGACAACTCGGTTCGGGAAGCTGTCTGTATTTCGTAAGGCAGCGGAAGGGAAGCTTCGCCAATCCGGCAGCCGTCTTCGGCGAAGAGGGCAGCCTTGAGATTCGTTGAACCCAAATCCGCGGCCAGAATCATGCAAGTTCTCCGATGAGCTCGAGGGTTTTCTCCACGAACAGCGATCCTGCCGCCGAAGGAAACAGGCTCATTTGGGCCTCGTAGCCACGTGCCTCTTCGGCCTCCGGCGTAACGACGTAACCATGCAGTTCGCCGTTGCTCAGCGTGGCTATGAACACCGGGCATCCTGCAGACCGCTTTGTCTCCAAACCGTATTCCACAAAAAACTCACCGGGCCAGGCGGCGACGAACGCGTCGCCGACCCGCAGCACCTGGACTTCAGCCTCGCGGTATTTTTTCCGGACAGCAGCGGCATCGCCGGTCAGCTCCGACTTCGCGAGCGTGAGAACCTCCTCCGCTCCGAAGACCGTGCACTCGGCGGTTCGAATCTGGGCGTGCCCGGCCCCCGATGCTTTGAGATCTTCGTAACGCCTGCGCGCGGCCGTCAAACCAGCTTCCGCTTCCCTGACCGGTGGAAATATTTTGCCCTCCAGCTGGATAGTGGCCCTCGTGGCGGCAAGCGACAAATCGGACGAGAAGCCGGCGGCATTTTTCAATGCCTCCGCCATCCGGACTCCCAGCGCGGAACCGAGGCGCTCCGCTTCGGCAAATGTTTGAGCCTTCACGGAGCGGCGCGGGCTCTGATCGCCGCAGACACCGTTTAAATAAACCACTCCCGCCCCGGGCCACGCGGCCTCGATCTCCCGCCGGGCGAAAGCGATGAAATCGCTGCTGATAAGCGTCGAGTCCTCGTGCAGAACAGTTGGGTGCATTCCGTAGATGGAGAGAACAGCGATCGGGGAATTGTCTGCAAGGCGCCGCACCATCAACAAGCCAGCCTCCGGATCTTCAGGGCCGTCGGCATCGATCCGGTTCCCGCCCGCCAAGTGACGAACGTCTGCCGTTGTCCAGAGCGCTTCCGCCGCTTCGCGATTGCGCCAGGCGTCGGCCGCGGCTTCAACTGTCCCCGTCACCGCGAAGTTCAAGTATTCCAGGTCAACAGGCGGCACAACCGGATCATCCTTCCATGCCAGAACTTCGGCGGTATGAGGACCCGAATGCGTGTGTGTTGCTCCGATGAGAATGTTCTGAGCGGGAACTCCCGTCACCTCGCCGATCCGCCTCCGGCACTCCCTTGTCGATTCGGCAGTGATAAAAAGCAGATCAAGGGAGATGAGCAGCAGGGGCGTCCCCCCATTCTCCAGGCAGAGGGCGGAGGCATAGAGGGGATCATGCACTCCTGTGGACATCCTTTCCACATGCGGGTAGCCAACCAGAAAACATGGAGTCTCTGGCGTGATGTCAGCACGGCCAAAGCCGGCGAGCAGGCCGCGGGAATTTTTGACATCCGAATATTCCCCTTTCATCAGTATCCCAGATCCCAGCGGGTATCGATGTTCGCGGCCGCAGTCTCGGAGACCCAAACGTCGGTGCGCGTGGTCTGCAGGACAGATTCCGGCACAAGGGGAGTGACCGGGCCGTGCAGGCAAAGCCGCGTGGTGAGGCGCTGCCAGGACTGAAAACTCCCGCCAACGCTGATGCTATGCAGAGCGATCCGGTGCTTCGCCGCAAGAATTTGCGCCGGCCCGACGGTAGCCGCCTTGGGCGGAACGGCCGTGAGATCCCCGCTCGCACCAAAGCAGCCGTGCAGCGAATTCTGCGCGATGGTGAACGGGCTCAGCGTGCAGATCCGCGTCCCGAGCGTTTTCCATTCCTCCAGCGAGCCGGCAGCGAATTCGGGGGCATCCGGGTCGACGAAGGCGATGTGCCCCGTCCACCCGGGCCCGACGTATGTGATGTCGGCTCCTCCCAGATCAGAAAGGATTTTGTCGTAGTCGGCGAGCGTCTCATTGCTCAGCAGATGCACCTGATTTTCGGGCGGACGCAGGGCGGGATCAATGTGGCCGATGAAGTATTTTTTGAAAGCGTGCCCGAATCCGAACTCCCAGGTCTCCGGCGCGATCCGGCCGTCCTGGTCCGCGTATTCATCCATGTTAAAAGTATGGACATGCCGGCAGGAAATCCGCTCGCGATTGATGCGTTCCGCGACCTTGGAGTAGTTCGGCCAAGGGTTCGGCATGATCATGACCAGTTTCTCCCCGGTCGACTGCTTGATCCGGCTGACGATATCGTCGATCCATTTTCCCTCAAAGTCGGAATCCTTGATGACCTTGATCCGGTAGTCCGGGTTCGGGTGACAGGTTATGTCCTCGCGTTTGATTGCCCGGACACGCCGGATGGCCTCCTTGTCGCGGAAGGGCACGAAGCTCGCGGGTTCGAAATCGAATGCCGGGTTTGGGAGTTTCATAATTAGTTGCCGTGAAGCCAGGCCAGGGTGTTCAGGTGACTGACGTTTCTCAGCAGATCGGGCGGGAGTGCGTCCAGGCAGGCAACTTCGCGGGCGTAGGAACTCGTGAGCTGGATGTCGCTGTCCGCATAGGAATAGAAGGGCGCGTCGCTGCCCCAGATGAGCTTGTCAGGAAAGGCAACAGCAAGATCCTTGAGCGCTGTCTCAGGCGAGCTGTAATCGCTGGGAAACCTTGTGTCCTCCGGCGCCACGGTCGGCATTCCCTTTACCGCGCATTCACAGTGGATCACGTGCGCGGAGCAGTCGAACCAGGTGTTTGGAAGCTCCCCGACTTTCCGAAGGCTCGGATGGTGAAACCGGCAGGAATGCGCGAGAAGGAATCGCAGGTCTGGACGGGACTCAGCCACTTCCAGAATATCTGCGCACTGCGACCACTTGTCGGCAGGATCGATGCTCGAATGGATCAGCAGCGGCAGGTTGTGTTCCCCGGCAAAATCGAGAATGCAGGCGGCTTTGCCGAGCAACCCGGAAATCGGCGACTGGATGATCGTCGCCTGGATTTTTATGCCGAAAACTTTGAAGTCGCGGATCAACTGCCTCCACTCACCGACCTGCTCGACGGCCAAGCGGCCGGGATCAGCCATCAGGAAAGGCATGACGCGGTCCGCGCACGTGGGATGAAGGCTGTAAATCTCCCCGAGCAGCCGCCGGTTTTCAAACCGGTAAGGCACACTGTCGAAGGCCCCCGGGAACGTTATCCTCCCTTCGCGCATCGCCGGAATGTCGAGGCCCGCATAGCTCACGAAAGGAAAAACAACCGCACGGTCAATCCCGCAACGTTCCGCCGCGGCAAGATACTCCGGCAAGCCGAGCGCATAAGGCGACCAGCCATTCAGGTAGAAGCGCGGATCAACGCCAATGTGAACGTGGTTGTCGATTTTCATGCGGAGGGAACCGCGCAGGTCGCACCGATTTCGGCTGATTCGAGCGCGGCGGTGAATAGGCGGTGGCTGAGGTTGGCTTCGGCGGGCGTCGCGCATCCGGCAAATTTTGAAGGGGTTCTGCCCGTGACCAGCTCGTTCACGAATGCCGCCCACATCTGCAGGATCGCGTCGGTGAAACCAAATTCGAAATTCACACCGGTGATTGTTTTGTAGGCCGGGTTGTATCCGGTCTCGACCGAACGGTAGGACTGCTCGCCGCCGGTGTATTCGAGGAGCTGCAGCACGTTCGGGCTAGCGCTCGACCAGCGCGCGCAAGCTTTGGTTCCGATGACCTCGGCATACCAGGTATCCTTCTGTCCGGGCGCAATGCGCTGGGTCTTGAGCACCCATGGGAAATGAAAGCCATCCGCCGGATCCAATGCCTCGCACAGCAAGGTTGCGTTGTCCCACGTTTTGCAGGGAGCCATTCCGCCTTTGCCGTCCGGGCGCTCCGTGATGATGTTTGAGAGGATGGCGCGGACGTTGAGCGCCTTCCAGCCCGCCCGGAACGGGATATGGCAGGCGTGCATGCCAAGGTCCCCCATGACGCCGTATTCGCCGTTGAACCCGACCATTCGTTTCCAGTTGATCGGTTTGGCCGGATCGAGGTCGCTCGAATGGAGGAACCCGGTGTTGGCTTCGAGGATTCGGCCGAACGCGCGGCTCTCAATCATAGCGCCCATGCGCTGCATGGCGGGAAAGAACGGAAACTGCGAAGAGCACCGGACAAAGGAGGATTTCCCCATGGCACGCAGGATGGCCGAATTTGCCGGAAGATCGATTCCGAATGGCTTCTCGCCCATCAGGTGTTTTCCAGCGCGGATCGCCGCCCCGTATATTTCCTCGTGGAGATTGTGCGGCACCGCCGCGTAAACCGCATCAACATCCTTGTTTGCGAGAAGCTCGCGGTAGTCAGGGGTGAATTGTTTCACGCCCGGAAAGTGGGCTCTGAACCAGTCGAAGCTGGCGGGGTTTCTGGCACAGACCCCCACAATCTCAGGTCGCGCGGGCGAGTCGACCAGGTGGCACCAGCGAGCTGCCGCGCTGGCAAATTCGCGGGCCATGAGACCGGCGCCGATGATTCCGAAACGGATTTTTTTCATGTTTGTGTGATGCCGTTCAAGCGTAGCCGTGCGCCTTTTCGACTTCTCCGATGGCGTCCTCGATCAGGTCCATACCTTTGAGCAGGGTTTTCTCATCCATGACGATCGGCGGGCTCATGCGCAGGATGTGACCGGCGGGAATCCATGCCAGGCCTTTTGCGAACGCTTTTTGATAGACTTCCGCACCCGCCTTGTCGAACGGCTCCTTGGTGGCCCGGTCCTTGACGAGCTCAATGCCCATGAGGCAGCCCTTTGCCCTCACATCGCCGATAATCGGATGGCGGTCTTTCATCTCATTCATCCTCCTGAGTGCAACGTCGCCGAGATGAGCCGCCCACTCGTTGAGGTTTTCCTCCTCGATCACCTGGGTCGAGACAAGAGCGGCCGCGCAGGCCATCGGGTTGCCCCCGTAGCTGCTCGATGCCGAGATGGCCTCGAAGCTCTCCTTGATCGATTCGCGCACAGCGACGCATGTCACCGGAAAACCGTTCCCAAAACCTTTGCCGATGGTGACGATGTCCGGCACCACACCCCAATGTTCCATGCAGAGGTACTTTCCCGTCCGGCCCCAGCTCGTCAGCACCTCGTCGATCATCAGCAGGAGCCCCCGCTTGTCGCAGAACTTGCGCAGCTTGGGGAAAAAGTCGTCCGGCGGCATCACCGACCCGCCCCACCCCTGGATCGGCTCGAGAACAAACCCCGCCACGTCGCCAACCGTCGCCTTGTCGAGGTAGGCTTCGTAGAACGACAGATACGCATCGGTATCAATCGCGCCATCGGGCTTCGTCCACATCGGGCGATAGACATCCGGCCGCGGCACCATGTGGGCCCCCGGCGCGCGCACTCGTCCGTAAACTTGAGAGCGGATCTGGCCGAGCGATACTGCCCCGTAGGTCTTGCCGTGGTAATCGTTAAAGCAGGAGATCATCTCGTTTTTTCCCGTCGCCGCGCGCAACACGCGCATCCCAGCCTCGACCGCCGTCGTCCCGGAGTCGTAAAGCTGGAAGCCGTTCAGGTCGCCCGGCAGGATTCCGGCCAGCTTCTCCATGAGCTCCGTCTTCACCGGAGTCGTGAAATCGTGGGCGTTCATGAGCTTGTGGGCCGCTTTCGCGATTGCCTCGCTGATCTTCGGATGGCAATGCCCGAGGGTCGTCACGTAGATGCCGGACGAAAAGTCGATGTATTCGTTCCCGTCCACATCGCGGAGGACGCAGCCCTTGCCGGAGTCGAACGTCACCGGGAACAACTTCACCTGACCGCTCAGGCCTTTGAAATATTTGGTGCAGCGGTCGTGCCAGTGCTTGGATTGCGGACCGGGAGCGGCCGTAACCATATTCGGGTATTTGGACAGGTCGGTTGCCCCCCACTCGAGGGTGCTGAATGTGGTGTTTTTGCTCATGGTTGTTTGATTTGCTTCTTCTCGATTTGCGTGATGATCACTTCCCCGGCCATTTTGCGCGCGAGGCGCAGATGTTCCGCGGAGATCCCCCGGTCAGTGATAAAGATGTCAAAATCCTTGAGGCGCCCGTTTTTCACCAGCGCGGTCTGCCCGAGCTTCGTGCTGTCCGCCAGCAGGCAGCTGCGCGCCGCGTTCGCCCTCATCTTGCGGTCAACCTGCGCGAGTTGCAGGTCCACGTTGTAGATGCTGCCATCCGGCCCGATCGCTTCGGCCCCCTGAAATACCCAGTCGGCAGACAGCAGCTCCAAGCAGTGCTCAGTCACCGGCCCGGTCAAATCCGGGCTTCCGCGGTGGATCATGCCTCCGAGAAGGATCACGGTCAGGTTTTCGCAAAACTGCAGCTCCGAGGCCACGGCGAGGCTCGGCGTGATAACAGTCACCCCATCGCAATCTTTGAGCAGGGCAGCCAGTTGCAAGGTCGTCGTGCCGGTGTCCAAAATCACGCGCTGGCCGGGCTCGACCAGCTTGCGGGCGGCGGCGGCGATCGCCTGCTTCTCCCTGATCCGCTCGCGCTGCCGGACCGCGTAGCTGAACTCAAAAACCATTCTCTCCGCAACAACCGCCCCGCCGTGCGTTCTCCGGAGATCGGAATTTTTTTCCAGCGTCGCCAAATCGCGACGGATGGTCATTTCGCTGACCCCCAGCTTTTCGGAAATCTCCGAGATGGATAGCGAGGAGGTGCGGGCCAGATGATCGCGGATCACCTGAAGTCGCGCGGCCCCCGGGAGGCGCTTTCTTTTGAATGCAGATCCCATGAAACACAGATTGTTGCGTTTTGTTTGTTTATTCAATATTAAAACATTTTCCAACATCCATGATGCCCCCTGCTTCCTGGAATATTGAGGTTCTTCCCTGCGGTGCGGAAGATGGGGGGCGCCGCCATCTCTCGGAGACGACCATTGACCTTACTGCCTGGGGATAGGTGAAAACGGCTATATCACGTTCAGCGATTCGCCTGGCACCAACTTCGACGATCCGCGGGCCGTCAAAGTCGTCAAAGCAGCTTTGAACGCCCAGTTCTAGCACTCCTGCCCGGCCACCCATCCTGCGTTCGCATCCGAACGCTATTCACTATCCTGACAGCGAATCCGCCCCTGATCTGACTGCCAGTGCTTTTGTCGGACAGACAAATGGTTAGAAAATTCTGTCTGGAAGCACCGGCATCACGCGGGCGACGGAGGGCGGGATAGCACGCGGAACGCCGGTTTTCGCATCGACAAAAACCCAGTTTGTTTCAGCCCTCACAAGCGGGCTGCCATCCGGTCTGCGAAGGAATTTGTAGCAGCGCAGAGAACGAACGCGGCGCACATCCGCTATCCATGTCAGTATCTCGATCTCCTCCCCCTGAAAGGCCGGAAGCAGATACTCGATTTTGTGCTCACGAACGACCCATGTGGAATTCTCCCCCTGGGCTTCCACCCCGTGTATGGAGGCGTAGTGCTCGACCGCAATGTCCTGCATCCACTGGACGTATGCGACGTTGTTCACATGACCATTCCCATCAATGGCGCCCGCGGAAACGGTGATGACTTTCTTGAATATCGGGCCGGGATTCGAATCGGGCATTGCAGGGAGAGCGTGATCGAAAGTTGTCGGGTTGCCAAGCCATCGGCGCACAGTCCGGCCCGCCGATTGCCGGTTGTCTGGAAGGGAAACCTGAAAATCCAGGGAATGAGGATGACCCGCTTTCAAGACAGCCTGAAAATCTTTGGCGGAGGAAAGCGACCTCCCGGGAGAATATGCGTGAAAATACACTTCACACAGCGAACCAAATGCCGCGCAAGGGAAGGACAAGCCGCGAAGGCTCAGATGGAGCTTGATGCAAAAGGCGGTTGCTTCGAATACTGTTCGCCGACATGACATCGATCACCGTTCTTGACGGCCATACGCTTAATCCCGGCGATCTGAGCTGGGATTCCCTCATCGCACTCGGCGAATGCACGATTCACGAGCGAACTCCTGCCGGGCTGACGGTCGAACGTGCCGCGGATGCCCAGATCGTTCTGACCAACAAGGTCGTGCTCGACAAAGCCACCATCGGTCAACTTCCCAGGCTCCGCTACATCGGGGTCACCGCGACCGGCACGAATGTCGTTGATCTGGCCGCGGCGCGCGAGCATTCGATCACGGTGACGAACGTCCCCGGCTACGGGACAAACTCAGTGGCGCAGCTGGCATTCGCGCTCCTGCTCGAACTCGCCCACCGGACCGGCGACCACTCGATCAGCGTTCGTTCCGGCGACTGGTCGCGATCCCCGGATTTCTGCTACTGGAATTCCCCGCTGGTTGAACTCGACGGTCTCACGCTCGGACTGATCGGATACGGTGAAATCGCCCGTCATGTGGCCACCATTGCCCGGGCGTTTGGAATGAGGATTCTTGTTCATACGCGGACGCCCGGCCCGGATGGGGACGGAGTCCGCTTCGTGGATCTGGATTCGCTCTTCCGGGACAGCGACGTCGTGAGCCTCCATTGTCCGCTGACCCCCGACACAAAAGGAATTGTCGGACACCGGACACTCGCGCTCATGAAGCCTTCCGCATTCCTTGTCAACACCGCTCGAGGCCCGCTTGTCGATGAGGCCGCTCTGGCTGAGGCATTGAACGACGGAAGGATCGCAGGCGCGGGACTGGATGTTCTCTCCGCAGAACCGCCTCCGGTGGACAACCCGCTCCTCCGGGCGCGGAACTGCATCATCACTCCTCACTTTGCCTGGGCCACCAAAGCCGCCCGCGAACGGCTCCTATCCATCACAGTCGCCAACATCCGCTCGTTCCTTGCCGGAACGGCGCAAAACGTCGTCTCCTGAGTTTCTGCGGACCATGAGCCGGTTCCAGCAGTAGCGAAACCTCGTTCACTAAAAATGTTCCCTGTTCCGCCGGATGAAAATCCGGCTTCGGCCTAATTGGCTGCGTGGAAGATTTTGATGTCGGAAATTTGCCCGACGAGTCCGCCGTTTGCTGCGGTTCCGCCGATCGCGAGCTTGCCCTCCTTCGGCTCAAAGACGGCACCTTCGGGGAGTTGGCCGAGAATGGATTTGTCGTCGATCTGAAGCTCGATCTCGGTTCCTTTCACAGAAACGCTGACCGTGAGCCACAGCCCACAAGGGGCGGGGAGAACGAGTTCCTTGCTGGAGCGCTCCTCATCCGATCCGCCCTTCGAACTGAAGGCGCAGTGAAGCGGGCCTTCCCGGGCGGCGTAGATTCCGATTCCCGGCATCTGAAGAATTCCCTGTGAGCGCTCGCGTTGCTGCTCGTCAAGGAGGAGCTTGAAGGTGAGGCGCATCCCGACGTCGGAATTGATCCTGCTCACCGTGGAGCAGGGCTTGGATTGCGTCCCGTCGAAGGCGAGCGCCTTGCCCCCCGCCACATCGCTGCTGTCAACAATGGTGACGCCGGTGCCGGCATCAACCACCAGATCCGCCCCTGTCATTTTCTCCGGGATGGTGATCCGCCCGTCGGTTTCAGTCGCTTCACTGAAGTTCCACGAGAACGCCGGTTTGGGAGCATTCTCCGCAGCCAGAAGTCCGGTGAGTGGAAGGAGGAGGAACAGGAGGTGTCGCATAGTTGGCTTGTAACCCTGCAGGATA
>CAZRIL010000117.1:10885-16750 GCA_964600115.1 uncultured Chthoniobacter sp.
CGGTTCACGTGGCTGATTTTTCCCTTGAAGATGCGAGCATGACCTCGGCGATACCAGTGCTGGCCCCCTTGTAATCGACAATTCCAAACTGGCCCTTGTAATCCCAGTTCGCCCAGCCAATCCCAAATTCGTCAAATACCGAAATGATGTCGCGATACCAGGCCGACCGGATATCCATCGGAACGCAGTCGATGACTCCAAACTCGCCGCAGTAGAGCGGCAATCCGGCTTTCCGGGAGGCGGCGAGAGGTTTTGCAAAGTCCTGCACCATCGAGCTGCGATCGTAGTATCTGTTGAGGTCGGCGAGATTCGGCGCCAGCAGCCGGTGTGCTTCGGGCGGCCTCACGAGACCGAGGTTCTCCGGAGCGATCGGATGGCCGGGATACTGGACAGGCCCGTCATACATCCGCCCTTCAAGGCTCCATTCCGCGCGGTGGTGGGTGATGAACATCGGGTGGTAAAAGTGAAATGTCAGAACTGTATTCGGGTCATCGGGAAGCGTGAGGGCATCGAATGTGAACACGGAATTCCACTGGTTCGACCCCAGCACGATCACTCGCTCCGGCTCGAGAGCGCGGATTGCGCGAAAGGCCTGCATAGCCACGCGGTTCCAGTCCTCAGGGTCCTTTGCAACAGCCTCATTCATCAACTCGTAGGCCACCCGCCCGTTGGACCGGTGCCCGAGGTGTGCTGACAGCTCCCTCCACAAACCGGCGAATCTCTCAGCCTCAACCGGATCGGTGAAGAGCCGCGGCTCCGTGGCCTGCCCGAACGAGTGGCTGCGCAGGATGTGCAGGTCCACGACGACTCCCAAACCGGCAGCCTCCGCCCAGTCGAGCGCGGAATCCAAAAGTCCGAACGCCACAGCCTCCGGCCGCCCCTGCTCATCCCACATCTGCTCCTCGTCGATCGGCAGGCGGATATGGTCGAATCCCCAGGCAGCAATCCGCTTGATGTCCGCTTCAGTAAACCACGCGGTTCGATCACTCCCGCGCTTGCGGCTCTGACTCAACCAGTGCGAGATGTTCGTGCCGCGACGGATGGGAAAATCCAAGTAGTTCATTTTAGTAAATCAGAGGCACACGCATTAAGAAGCGCCCGGGCACTTCTTCCTTCGCGGGAGCCTGCTAAGGCGGAAAACCATCCGTGGCAACCGTGCGCCACTGGTAATAGTTGTCCAGGCTGCTCGCGGCGGGATCCGTGGCATAGTCGGGGATTTCCTTGTTGTTCGGATCGAGATACCGCTCGATTGTTGTAGAGCCGACAAACTCTCCGGTGACGACCCCTTTGCTCTCATCCCATGTCGATGGAGTGGAGTTCGTATTCTTCAAAACCTGAACCTTGTAATAGACTTTGAAGGTGTTCGATTTCGTAGTGAGCCGGGGATAGATATTCCCGTAAGGCCGTTCGCGCACGTTGTCCCCGACAAGCGCAAAGTCATCTCCATACCAAGCGGTGTCTGCCTGGCTGTTGGTGGTCCAGTTATACCCTTGGGGGGTGAGGTAAATGTCGCAAATCTCCGACGCGGATTTGAAGATTTCTCCGGCGGCGAACTTATCTTTGAACTGCTTTAAGGTTCCGTCCGCATCACTAAGGTTGAGCGGAAGCCTAGCGACAGCCGCGGAAGATACACTGGGTTTCCCTTTATACCCAGTGTCACCGGACGAATTGATGCTAGCGGCAGCGGCTTTAGGCGCCTTGACCACAAGTTCAGAGCCGAGCACCGCCTGCAGGGCGGTGCTGCGGTTGATGTAGGTAAACGGCACGATCTGGTAATTCATGTTCACCTTGCCAGCGGTGGAGAACGGCTCGCTGATGGCGTAGGGCTCGACGACGGGCATCCAGAAGAGGTCGAGCAGCAAATGGTCTTTGGGGCCGGCAGGGTCTTGGGGTCGGTTCGCTTGAGGGCGGAAAAGCAGCGTGCGCCAAGACAGGTTCTCGGCGACGCCGGTCGGCAGCGAGCCGAACATGACCGGGGAAGAAACGATCCGGTTCGCCGTGAAAAACGTAACGATCTTGTCCATGCTGCCCTGCTGCTCGTCGTTGTAGTAGGGGCTTTGTGGCGGGGAGCCGCCGGTGTATATATTCCCCTCGTCAGGCTTGTTGGAGTAAGCTCCATCAGACTGGCTGGGCAGGCCGCTATCCCAGTCCCAGCCAAGCTGCTTTTGTGAAGCCATGTTCGACGGGACCTTCGGAACTAGCCGCCAAGAGTAGTTCGCTCCGGTTACGAGTTTTCCAGCGTTGTCCACCCCCGCTGTGTTGTAGGATGTCGAATGGTCTTTGAACAGGTGGCCCAGCTTGACTCCGGCATCGTAGCCAGGACCTTTAGCGAACGGTGAGGTGTCAGCTCCGTTCGCAGCTATTGACTCTCCCGCTGCAACAAGGCGGTAATCCCCGTCTTGGGCAACCAACGTGCGGACGACATCGGAGCCGGAGAATGTTGTCGCGTTCCCTTGATTCGCAAAAGTAGGAATCTTGACGTTTGCTGTTTGGTTCCACCACCAAGTTCCACTCACTGGAGCATCCGCGCGGATCACCGAACCTGGACCGTGGATCGGCGTGGACGGATCCCCGTTGCTTCTGGCGCTGCTGGCTCGCCCGATACGGAAGTCGAACCCCCACCAATCCGCAGGGAAGTTCGCGATGAACGGGTTTCCGCTTCGATCATTTCCGCTAAAGCCGTTTTTTGGAAGATCGGGAAGAGGGAGCGGGATAAGCGGACCAGGGAAACTGACATTGAAGGTCTGGCAGACATCGCTTGTCCCGCCCGGGCCCGGAATGTGGATTTCCGCAGTAAAATCCCCCCCCAGAGCCAGGCTCGGCGAAGAGACCGTGAACGGGTTGCTGACATAGCGGTATGGCAGAGGCGAGGCGTAGCCTGAGGGCGTGGTTCCGCTCCAAGCGTTAAAACGGTCCCCTTGCTCTCCGAGCAAATACCGGAATCCCATGAGCCCTCCATAACCTTGGACTGAGTTGCGGGTGGACATCTTGTCCACGAACCCGTTTCCATTTAAATTCGGAGCTTTGGATGTGGCTGTGGAGGTCCGGTTCGGGAACGGGTTTTGACCATCGATCGAAATCCCCTGAATCCCTGAAACGTTGATCTTGTAAGCGGGGCGACGGGAACTGTCGTTCAGCTGGAAAATATCGTAGCCCATGGTCGGAGACGCGATCTCGAAAAGGAGCATCGCCTGGAGTTTTTTCTGGCCGGGGGCGAGAGCCTGTAAAGGCCCTCCGTATTGTCCGGTGGCGGTCAAAGTCTGATTTGCAGGGAAGGGGGTGGGGCTTTCTCCTGTCGTTACGTGCGGGCCTGGAAGGGTGGTTTCCGTGCCTGTTGCGACAGACTTAAGAATGGGATACCAGCCGATGATACTACCATTGGTTCCGGTATTATCGCGAAGGTATTGAGCCACGGGCAAGTTACTGGCATACAGAGGGTCGTTGGCCGATCCCTTCACGGGTGAGACCGGCTGACCGGCCACCGTTGCCGGCGGCTGATAAGCCCCCAGCGGGCTGTTGCCATCCGCCGTGCAGATGATTTGAATGCCGATCTCGGAGAATGTCTGGACGCGTCCGAGCCCCCGGGTCGTCGTGCCGTTCTCCGTGATCTTGAGCGGCGTGACCTGGCCCTGAAAACTGTAGCCCGAGATGTTGCTCGGATTTTTGGTGAAGCGGTCGAACGCGGTGTTGCTCGCGGGCAGGCTGTTGTCGTCGAGGTTCGTGGTGCGGATGTAGTCGACGATCTCGGTCAGGATCTGGTCCCGCTCGCTGGACACGGAATATTTCGAGTCGAATTTTCCACCGAATCCCGGGATCTCGCTCCCTGTCAAGTTCTGCAGATAGGAGTAGAGGCTCTGGTTTCGCGCGATATCGGTGTAATCGCTGGTCGCGCTCCGCGAGTCGGCGCGCTGGAAATAGTAAGGCTTCCCGTTGATCGTCGAGCAGAAGGCGATCAGGTTGTCGATGGCGGTCCTCTTGGTGCTTCCCGTGTCCTTGTTGATCGGCCAGATGCCCACGCGCGGCGTGCCGAACATCGTCGTTTCCGGCGCCCTGCTGTGCGCGGTGAGGAAAAATTTGCCGCTCTCCAACTGCTGCCGGCTGATCCCTTGCGAAGCCCGCGATGGGTCGTAGAAGGCCTCGCCGAGGGAGGAAAAGAGGCGGTCGCTGCTGCTCGTCACCGGCGTCGGCGTGCTAAGGGTGGTGTTGATCGTGCCGGCCTTGGAGCCGTTGTCATCGTTGTAGCGCGGGAGGAGCCCGAAGAATGTGCTGGTAGTCCCGGCGGCGGTTTGCTGCGACGGGTAGTTGTTGAGCGAGACCCCGAGCCCGGCGAGGATCCTGGAAAGGTCGGTCGTGGCCGGGTGCCCCGGGTATCGCTGGTATTCGCCCAGCACAGGCTGGTTGTTGCTGAAGAGTCTAAGCTCGTCGTAATATTTGAAACGCGGGGTGTCCCACGGCGCGGGCAGAACCTTCAAGGTCCCGGAGACGTCTGCTCGCTCGCTGAAACTCCCTGCAGCGGTATCGATGTTGACCTTGCTGGTTTCGTCATCGGTCCAGAACGCGATGCGGCCGGTGATCGGATTGGCGGCGCTGGCGCCGGCAACAGTGATCGTGCTGCCGGACTGGGTGGGGGCGAGGACTTCTCCGTTCTGGAGAACATACAACCAGCGCACAGGCATGGGGGCAGGCTGGGCGGCAGTCGCCCCCGGGGCAGTTGCTGCGTCTATGGAAAAGCCCGGCATCGCGGTGGTAACCTTGGGGGCAGCCAGGGTTCCAGGATCCGCCGGATTGCGCGGATCGAGAACGGGGTAGACAGAATAGGCCGGGACCGGCGTTCCATCCGTGGCGGTGGTTCCGGATATTACCATGGGGGCATTCAAATCGGTCCAGAGGCCCGGATTGCCCGCCCAGTTGCCCGGTGCCAGATCGTTGGCGAGCACCGTTCCCACGTTCGCCTGGGTGACCGCAGCCGAGAGGGTTGGAGCGGAATAGAGCCGGTAAATATTTTGAAGGTTCCCCGAGTTGTCGAAGACCCGGATTGCTCCGGGCTGGCTGGCCCAGGCCAGGCCTGAGGAGGTAGCCTCGTTGATCTGGGCCTGAACCAGATTCACCGCGGTGTCCGCGAGCAACTGGGCCGAGGAATTTGCCACGTAGCTGGCCGTGGCCGAACGCTCGCGTCCGGCCCGGAACAGGAAGCCCACGACAAGCGCGGTGATCAGGATCATCACCGCAAGCACGCTGATGAGCGCCACGCCGCGGCGGCGGTGACGCGCAGTACGGAAGGCCCCCGGAGCTGGCCGTGGTTTCAATCGAGTTTTCATGGCCGGTAAACGAGCGGGGTTCCCGTGAGCGGGTTTATCTGAATTGTCACATAGTTCGGGGGCAGTGTGCTGTCGGTGCCGAAACGCGATGATACGACGGCGAAGAAAAAATTGCTCATTGTCAGGCTGGGGTCCACGGCTCCGGATGGACGGATCCGCAGGTAGGCATAGGCCTTGCCCGCCATGCTGGTGTTCGTCGGCATCGTTGCCGTCGGGGTTTTATCAAGCGCTGCGGAGAGCGTCGTATTTTCCGCGATGACGATGTTTTGAGGCAGCTTCATGACCCTGCCCAGCGGCACATTGGTTCCGCTGGCGTCGTTCCCCCAGATTTGCAGCAATCCGTAGCCCGGGGGCGTGTCGTTCTTGATGATCCGCAATTCCACCACACGATTCTGCGAGGCTGCAAGCTGGCGGGCCAGGTTGATCTCATCGGCAAGGGCCTGCCCTCCCCTCGCGAGGTTGCCGCTTTCCAACAGCGATGTCAGCGCCGGCGTGGCGAGCGACATGAGGGTGATCATAATAGCCACCACGATGAGCAGCTCGAGCA
>CAZRIL010000118.1:0-16510 GCA_964600115.1 uncultured Chthoniobacter sp.
CCCATCCGACAAACTGGTGGTTGTGCTTCGCCGACCACTCGGTCTTGTGGCGCTGGGACTGCATCATCATCGTCATGATGCCGCCGCTCGCAACCGAGCTGCCGATCGCGCGGAGACGTCCGGCGGGCAGGACCTCGATGTAGTCGTATTGCAGGTTCGTGGGCTCGACGTTTTCCCCCTCAAAGAAAATATCTCCCGGCCAGGCGTAATAGGCCGCACCGGAACTGATGTGCTGCCAGAGATTCGGCCCGGGCACGTTGTTCTCGTGGAACATCACCTTGAGACGTTTGAAATACTCGCGCAGGCCGATGTAGTTGTAGGCCCGCTGGAGCAGTCCATCAGGGCGCCAATAGGCGTTTCCGGTTAGATAGTTGTCCTCGAGGGCAATGTAGTTTTCATCCACGTAGAGACCCTTGAGATCCCCCTCCCTCACCCAGCGCTGGTAATGCCAGAGGCGGAAATCGTTTGGACCACGGGACGATGTGACATTGGCATTGCCCTTCTCGCCGGGCGTCGCTCCCCAGTCCACAACCATGCCGGGGAATTGGTTCCAATCGTAATCCTGATAGCGTCCGATCGAGTGCGCGATCGAGCCCGGCATCGGGCGGTGGATCGGGTTTTTCGCCGCTTTTGCCATAAGTTCGCGGGAGGTCTCAAAGCTCCACGCAAACGGGCTGCTGTAATACGGCCAGAGAACCGCCCAGTCGGCGCTGGTCCAGAAATACGAATTGGTGGCGTGCTCGATCGGCGGGGAAGGCGCACAAAACGTTGCGCGCCAGCCGGGCTTGAGCGGACGGGCGGGAAAAGTCTGCCAGCCCCAGGTGATCGTGCGCGGTGCATCCACCGTGGTGGGAATTTCAAAAAAGTTGATGCGCAAAATGACCTTGCCGTCCTTGCGGGTGAGCTCCTGTGTGGGCAGAGCCTTGTCGGGATCATGGTTCCAGCCCTTGTCCGAATCCGCGAACCACACGAATCCCCGCTCGGAATCGGTCAGCCAGATGTAGGGAACAAAATCTCCGGTGAGCATTCCTGAAGCCGTCGCCTGGCTAGTCCAGTGATTGGGTAGCGCGTCGTGAACCGCTGCCCAACCGCCGGCCGTGGCGCAGAAGTGCGAGGCAAGTTCGGCGGGAAGTTCCACTTCGAGGAACAGCCTGTCCACGCTCGCGGGCTGCCCATCCGCCGTGGTGATTTCCAGGTTATTGAGAACATATCCATCGGACTCGACTTTCGTGCGGGCTTGAAATTTCAGGCCGGCAGCCACTGCGGATCCCGTGAAGTCGGCCTGGTTCTCGACCTGCTTCGAGAGTTTCGGCAGCTCGGCCTGAACAGGAATTTCCTTCCCGTCCTTCACCGCGACAAGCCGCATCGGAGCAGCAAGCTGCTTGACTCCGCCGTTGACGACCTGTGTGCCAAGGCCGAGCCCATCGAGGGAAAGCGTGCGGTTCCAAACGCTGACATCCGCCCCGTTGACTTTCACCGGCGTGTAGGGCGGGATGACCTTATCGGTGACGCCCACCGCGTTGTTCATCCAATCCGCGGCATAGCGGACAAGATCGAGATCCTTGGAGACCGAGTGGAGCTCGGCCCCGGCCTTGTCTCTCAGCGTCACCACCACCTGGACCTTCATGGGCGCGGGCTTGGGGATATCCAGCAATGGCTCTGGCGTGGCGGCAGGATCGACAGCGCCTTCGCCGGGCTTTTTCTTCGTCTTCGATTCCTTCAGAGCCTTGTTGCGGGCGCGGATTTCGCGGTTTTTGAGCTGTAAATCTTTGACCTTCGAAAAATCATCCACAGGCACGACTCCCGCGGGGATGAGTAGTTCCGCCCCCCCGTATGACTGGACAAACGGGCGCATCGGGCCGTTGGCCAGAATCTTGCCGGTCGCGGAATCCACGACCTTCGCCTCGGCCGACGCGACCTGGTCGCGCTTGGAAAAGTCCAGAATGTCCGTTCTCACCAGCACCGTGCTTGTCTCTGGACCGTATTGGGCCGAGACATCCACCTCGGCGGGCACGACAGCAGTTTCCGGACGCACCGGAAGTTTCGGAACCCACCCGGTCACTTTGAATGGAAAGTTCTGACGGAAAATTTGCGTGCCGTCGGCAAGCGTCGCTTTCACGGAGAAGAATCCGGCGGCCATGTCCGTGACATCACCGGAAAATCTGACAGATTCCCGCGCTCCCGCCTTGGCCGTCACCTTCCGGACCTCGACCTTGTCATCCGCTCCGGGAGACACATCTTTTTGGAAGCGGACCTCGATGTCCGCAGTCGCGTCCTTCAATTTGGGAGCAACGAGTGCAATATCGAACTGGTATTTCCCGCTCAGCACGGTGGGAACCCCCAACAACTGCAGCACGGGGCTCTGATCCATGAGGTGGACCGGTGGATGCTGCGGGATCTCCGCAAAACCCGTGGTAACCGACCAGGAGGCCTGGGAACGGGGAAGCGCCCCGGGCGCATTTCGGGTAAGCAAAAACCTCCAGATATCGCCGTTCTTCACCCCGTCATATCCAAAGGCCTTGATCGGGACCGAGGCCTCGATGATATACTCGGATTCGGATTCGCTCTCAGCAACCTTCCAGTCCGCTTTCCAGCCCTGGGCCGAATATCCGCGCGATGGGATTTGGTGCAAATCAAAAACCGCCGGATAGGTGTTGATCACATTCTGGAAGGTCTCCGGAACATCGGAAGGTGGCGTTACCCACACCTCGACCGACGGCTCACCAAAATCATAATCATCGTTCAGCCGCGCCTTCTTCCAAAGCTTCCACTCCCCGTTCCCACGCACACAGCGAAAGAGAAAGTAGAAACGCTCCTGATCAAAACCCATGCTCAAGGTTGTTGATGCCTCCTGCAACTCCGGCTTGAACGGAACGATCAAACCGGATGTTGTCAGCGCCTCATCCCACTCCCCCGGAGCCGATGTCCCATCAATGACTGGGGCCTTCGAAAATCTTGAAGCAGTAAACTCCCCGGCCTCGATCCGCGGGCCCTCGGCCTTCTTTTGTGCATACAGCGAGGCAACACCAAGAAACAGACATGCGGCGAGGGAAAAACGACTTCTCATGATGCTCCAAAAATGAACCGATGTTTAGCACCCCGCAAGTTTAATTGCGTAAATCCGTTTATCTTTTCTTGGGGCTGGATTTCCCTTTTATTCCGCAGCACGGCCGCTGAGCCGCAGGCAGAGGAACAGACACACGGCAAAGACCGCCAGTGCGATCACCCCCGCAAGCGTCTGCCCGAGGAGAAGCCATCCGAGGCCATAGAGCATTCCGGCAATGCAGAGCGTCATGCTGGCCCAGCCCGCAAGCACCCACCAGAGCGGTTCGCCCGGCTGATACTCCACACCCAGCCTCCGCGCCGTCGCCCCCCAGGCAAAGCGCGGGGGTTTGAGGGTGGAGATAAAGAGTTTCAGTTGTTCAGGGTGCGCAGGCGAAGTAAGCAGGCTGGCAACTATCGCCGCCAGTGTCGTTGGAATCATAACCAGGAGAATCCTCAATCCAAAGTAGTTCCAGTCCTTCCCAAAGGAAAGGAGGGCACCATTCGGTCCATAGAGCGGCAGCCATTCGGCCACAAGCGGATCCGTCCACTTGAAGGCTACGACAACCAGCACGCTGGCCACAGAAACAAGAAATCCAAAAAATTCGCCCCAAGGGGTCATCCGCCACCAAAACCAGCGCAGCCCGGGAATCAGAACCATGCCAATGCTGAATACCCCGGCGATCTGGAGAAGCTGGATGATCGAATCGGAGCTCCACGCGACCAGGGCCCCCGCCACGGCAACACCCGCAGTCATGATGCGCGAGACAGTCACGTAATGGGCGTCTGTGGCTTTTCGGTACAGGAAGCGCCGGTAAATATCATTCACGACATAGCTGGCACCAAAGTTGATCATCGTCGCGACGGTGGACATATACGCGGCCAGCAGAGCCACGAAGAGGACGCCACGGAGCCCGGATGGCAGATACAGCATGGCCATCAGGGGATAGGCCGCCTCGGCATTTTTGCCGGCCATCTGGTCCGGAGAAAGCAGAATCAGGGAGCAGAGCGCAACGATGATCCATGGCCAGGCCAGAAATCCCCAGTAGAACAAGGTGTAACCCAGCATCGCCTGCGACGCGTTCTTCTGGTCGCGGCAGGCGAGCATCCTCTGGCAGATGTATCCCTGTGAATACGATAATCCCAGCCAGGCGAAGCCGATCAGGGCGATAAAATTCCAAAACGAGAGAGCACCGGGGGGAGTCGTGGATAGATTTCCGATCGTCGGGCCGATGTTCAGGGTGTGGCCGCTCCATGCCTCCATAGCACGGAGCTTTGTCACGAGTGCGGTAGGCCCGCCGGCAGCTGCCACCGCGAATGCCGCCAGGGACAAACTTCCGATCAGTGCCAGCAACAATTGCACGGCATCCGTTACCACCACGCCAAACAGTCCGGAGACAGCACAATAAATCAGGGTCACCAGCACGATGCCCGCCAGGGCCCATCCGCTGGCATCGCGAGAGAGCCCGAGGGTTTCGATCAGGATCGTTTGCATCGCCTTCGTGACCCAGCCGATCGTGATCACATTGAGGACAAGCGCTCCCCACGAGGCATGGAATCCCCGGATAAAAGCCGCGCCATTTCCCGAGTAGCGCATCTCCAGAAGTTCAATATCCGTAATGACTCCGGATCTCCTCCACATGCGGGAAAAAAGAAAGACCGCAAGCCCGGCCCCCATGAAATACGTCCAGTATTGCCAGACCGCATGCACCCCGTAGTTGCGCACGAGCCCGCTGACCCAAAGCGGGGTATCTGAACCAAAACTCGTGGCGACAAGCGACGCGGCAACCAGCCACCAGGGAAGGTTTCCGTCGCTGGTAAAAAACGTGCGCATGTTGGCGCCGGCGCGCTTGTGGATCGCGATGCCGATCCAGAGCATGGCGACAAAGTAGGATGCTACGACAATCCAATCGAGGGTGGTGAGGCGTGAGGTCATGATTGAGTGATCTGAATGAGCGGCGAGGCCGAATGGGCCGCGACTGGCACAGCCACATTCCATGTGGTCGGGCACCGGTTGAATCCTCCGGGTCCCCCGCCTGTGGCGGCGTAGAGAACGGTTGGCCGGCCATTCTCGATGAGGAGGAAGGGCCTTTCGAAAGACCCCATTGTTTGCAGGGAGCCGTCGTCCCACAAAAGATTTCGGCTATAAGCTTTCCCGCGCACAGACCACTCCAACGCATCCGGGCTGTCAAGCCAGACTCCGGCATGAAGTTCTCCGCAGATCCCGTCCGTCATGTCCTTGGCCAGGCAGTGAAACCCGCAATCATCATGCCAAAGGAAGGGGTCTTCCACATGACCGTTTTCAAAATGGAAAACCGGACTTTCAGAGAGGCGCCGGTATGGCCCGGCCCAATGATCGGCCCCCGCCAGCCCGATGCCGAAGGGACCTCCCGAGTGCCCGTTGCGGTGACAGCTCTTGTAAAGAAACCTGATCGAACCATCGGCGAGCACACAGGGGGCGGGATTGGACGTGATACTATTGTCCCATTTCCCGGACCGCGGCTCGAGAATCGGAGCATCCCCGCGCGTCCAGGGTCCTTCTGGCGAAGGAGCTGTCGCAAGCCCGATCCGCTTCATGCCCCACGCGAGGGCATAAACAGGATCGCCACCGTCCGGAAAATCCTCCGGCGGCGGACACTCGAAGGGATATGTGACTCCCGTATAAAATAGCAGCCATTTGTCCCCGCAGCGCTGGATCGAAGGATTGTGCGCGGCCATGCCGTCAAAGAATCCGTTGTCACGCCGCCCGATCACCACCTCTTGAAATTCGAACGGCCCCTCCGGCCGATCTGCGACGGCACGGACAATCTCGCTCGCGAAGACCCAACCGGGGTGCATCGGATAAGCCGACGGCCAGCGGGAGGCAAAGAGGTGATATTTTCCATCGTCTCCTTTCGCACAGCTTCCGCACCAGACCCAGTAGCCGTCCATGCGGAAACCTCCGTCCACCGGGGCCGGCTTGAGTTGTAGAATCGGGTCACTTTTCATGCGGAGTTTTCTGTTGAATTCTTTCCGCCACGGCCCGGGCGATGGCGGCCGTGGCTTCCTCATTCGGATGCACAAGATCGCGAAACATCTCCGGCTTCCCGCCAAGAACCGGATCGAGGTCGATGAGTTCCGCATGGTTTTTCTGCGCGAGCGCAGCGATGATCGGCAGCAGCTTCTGGCGGTTGGCTTCGTTGATTGTGTATCGCCCCCCGCCCATGACGGGAACCGGAAGGCAGATCAAAATCCGTGGAGGGACGGGCAGCGAAAGGAAGGCATCAAGCAGTTCCTGATAGCGCTCGCGGAATGTGGTGACTCCGGCATCGAATACCGCAGTCTTGGTGTCATTCGTCCCAAGCATGACAACAACGATCCCGGGGTCCCAAGCCAGCGCGGCGGCATGTTCTGGCTGCGCCACAAATGGCAGGGCCCCCTGCCCGGAGGAGGTCACCGTTGCGCCGGAATGCCCGAAGTTTCTCACCTCATACCCCCCACCCAGCAAACCCGCGAGCAAGGATGGATAGGACGTGCGCTCCCTGTCCTTTAAAACCGTCCCTGCCGTGATGCTGTCCCCCACGCATGCCACGCGCACGGGTTCCGCCCTCGAAAATGCGATGGTGCAAAGCAGGAGGCAGGCGGTCAGATTTTTCATAGATCAGGTGAATCAGTGCTCCTTCATGATCTTGTCGTCCATGGATGCCTCCAACGGGAAGCCGAGGAACTTCTCCAACTCGGCCGTGGCGGCTTTGCGGAAGCCCGAAGTGAAGTAGCCGTGTCCGCCGAGCTCGATGGAGAGACGTTTCCAGGGCGTCTTGGTGGCCGCATTGTAAAATGCGATGGCGCCGGGCGCAGGAGAAAGCCCGTCGTAGACGCCCTCATCGAAAATGACCGGCACCGTCAGATCTTGCGCAAAATTCACCGGATCCACATACGCGGCCATGGCAGGCGGAGTGGGGGCTTTCCCCCAACCGCGATAAGGCAATTCCGTCCAACTAACCCCCATGCTCGTGGCAACGTGCGCATCCACCGCAACAACTTTGGTAGGATCCAGGGCCGCGTTGGCCAGTTGGATAGGTCCCTGACGGCTGCCGCCTTTGAGAAAGATGGCTTTCACATCCTCGCGCGAGCGCAGGTAATCCGTGATCCGCACCGCGAGCAGATAACAGTCGAGATGATTGTTGTCCTCCGCAGAAACCCACCGGTTGTAGGTGGCTTCTTCCGGCCATTGCTTGTGCGAAAATACCAAGAGGATCTGGTTCGGATTCTCCGCCTTCTCCGGCATCTTGCCGCCGAAAACCGCGAGATACTTTCCCGGATTGCGCGGAACCTGGAGATCGAACTCAACAGGATCACCTTTCGGTCCCGCGATCCGGACCCGGTATTGGACCGCTGCTGCCGTGCTGCGGTCCGGCACCTCCTCGACCTTCGGATCCAGCGGAATGGCGCGCATTGCGGACAGGCGGGATTGCCAAAACTTTTCGAAGTCCGCCGGACGGGTTGAGGCCGGACGAAACTTCTCCGCATCGTAGACAAATGCCCGCCTCTCCCGCTTGAGTGCCTTGCCTTTATCCCGGAATTCAAAATTCACCCAATGAATACCCGGGGTCCCCGCGGGCACCTCCAGCGGAATTTTCACCGTCTCACCGGGATTGATCGATACGGCAGGCAGAACAGTTTCCACCGATGTAGAGCCCCCGACAAAGGAATCCCCGATCGTGAACGCGATCTCAGGCGCGACTGCGGCAGGTCCGAGATTCCGGAGCAAAATCTCGTATACAGGCTTCTCACCGGCTTGAAACTCTGGAGCAGTTTTCGTCGTTTTTCCGACGGGAAGAATGTCCAGGACCTCGATCATCTCCGCGCCACTGGAGGAGACCCCGCACTCCATTCGCACTTTGAACGGGGCTTCGCCGTTTCCTCCGCGTGTCAGCAGGGAGGGAAACATCTTCTTGTTCACCACATGATACGGCTGGTCCACCTCGAACGCCGCCGGCCCGGCAATAACTTTCCGCACATCTCCCAGGCTCTTCGTTTCCGCAGAACGAACACCTGCTTTGTCCTGCACATATGCTGTGATCCCCTCCCCGAGTAATGAAGTCAGCGCGCCCCCGCTGGTTTCAATCGTGATGCCGTTGGTATCAAAGCTATATTCCACAATCACCTTGTCATCGCGGATGGCCAGTATTTGACCTCGCACGTTGATGCTTGAAGGGGGCGTCTTGGAGGGAAAAGCCGCGCCTTCTCCAAACATCTCCTGCCCTGCGATGATCAGGGATTTCCAACGCCCGCCGGCATCGAATGCTGCCGAGTAGGTCTTCGCCTCCACCTTCACCGACTTGTCCGGGGCCTGTTCGATTTTGATGTCCGCTGCGGAGACCGCGCCTGCAAAAAATGCGGCTCCGAGAAGTGTGAGGAGCGGACGGGATATGTGACGGTATTTCATAAATATTCAAGTGCGTTTGCCCACCGCTTCAGGCCATTGTTTCAGCGCATCGCGCATCCTGGCCAAAGTTGCGGCATGGGCCGGATCGTCCGCGAGGTTGCGGGTCTCCTCCGGATCCTCCTGCAAGTCGAAGAGCTGAGTGACACGCTGTTGTTTGGGAACGCTGTATTCGATCAGCTTGTAGCGGCTGTCGCGCACCGCCTTCTGCCCGTCGGTATAGGCATAGAAGAGCTTATCCCGATGCGCACCTGCGCCGTTTTTCAAGAGACCGGCGTAGCTCTGCCCCTGGACGGTCGGCGGCACCTCAATCCCCAATATTCCGCAGAGCGTCGGAAACAAATCCATCGAATAGCAGAGCGCCTCGCTCTTCGCCCCCGCCGGAATCTCCGGTCCCCGCATCACCAGCGGAACGCCGACGCTGCATTGGTAGACATTCTGTTTGCCCATCAATCCGTGTTGCCCCACCGCCAGTCCATGATCGCCGGTGTAGATGACAATCGTATCCTCCGCATGCCCGGAGTCTTTGAGGGCCTGCAGGATCCGCCCCACCTGGGAATCCAGATGCGAGATCATTTCGTAGTAGGCAGAGAGTTCCTCGCGAACGATCTCCTCAGTGCGCGGATATGGGACAATCGTTTCATCGCGGATCTCACGCACCCCGATGTCAAACGGATGTTCGGGCGCAAAACTCTTCGGCACCTGTATTTTGTCCGCCGGATACAGGGCTTTGAAGTCCGCAGGCGGCGTGCGGGGATCGTGTGGCGAAGTGAATGCCGCATAGCAAAAGAAGAGGGCTTGCGCGTCGTAGGACGAGAGGAAATCCACCGCGGCATCGGCAAAAAGCTCGGTCGAATATTTATTCACGGTGCCATCATCCGCCAACTTGCCGTTGGGCCCGAGATGCTTGACCGGCACCTGGGTTTGATCATCCAGCATGCCTCCGAAAAATATCCGGTCACCCCGCGAAAATGCTCTCTGGAAGGACGCCGGATCGTTGTGCCATTTACCGCAACCAAACGTCGTGTATCCCTCCGAGCGCAGGTATTCCGGAAGCATGACATGATCGGGAGGAATGTTGAATCCCTTGTCCTTGAGCTGATAGAGCGGACGTCCGGTCAGCAGCATCGCGCGTCCGGGGATACACACCGGCCCGCAGGTCGACCCCATGTTGCAGGCGTTCGCAAATGTCATCCCCTCCCTCGCCAGGGAATCCAGATGCGGCGTGAGCACCGGACGCAGGCCCATCGAGCCAATCGTTCCGGGTTGCTGATCGTCGGCCACCAGCATGAGGATGTTGGGGCGGCGTCCCGTTGATGGTGTTGCCGCCAAAAGACTTTGCGGAAGAATTCCTGCCACCGCCCCGGCTCCGAAATATTTGATGGCTTCGCGTCTTGTGATGGTTGTCATGGCATTTTATGAAAGACCTTGAAATTCGCATATCGCGACTCGCGGCCCAGCATCTGCCGCAGGCCGATCCGGCCTTTTTCAAGCCGCGGAAACCCGGACGCGTCCCAGGTCCACATGTGTTTTTCGTCATCCTTCGTTGCGGTGAATGTGATGTTGGTGCCGGTCTTTTCAAAAACCAGGTGCCAGGTTTCGCCGGGCTTGAAGAGGTCGACATTGTCGTAGCTCGGCCCGATGAGCGTGTCGGTCTGGAAGTTTCCCTTGGTCGGATACCGCCGCGCACGCACATAATTAAAATCTTTCCCGCCGGTGCAGGCATACGAGAAGTGGTAGCAGTTCATGTTCCTGAAATAGAGCCTCATCGCAGGAATTTTTCGAAGTTCACGCCACGCCAAGATGTCCTCGACGAACGGGCCTTTGCCGACACCTGTCGCCAGCATGTAGAGGATGCACACCGAGACGTGATCGAGATTGGAATCCACCCTGGTGAAATCGTATTCGACGCGGATGTCCCCCTCGAATCTCTGTTTGGTCCATAAAACGGCATGGCTGGCATCCTTGCCCGCTATCGGACCGGATTTAAGGAGCATACCCTCAGGGGTGTTCGCCACTGTGGAAGCGGCACCGTCGAGGAACCACTGATTTTGCCAGTCGGCAATTCCGGAATCTTCAAAGACCAGCTTCCACTCAGGCTCTGCGGAAAATGCGGTGGCGGTCATAAGGATAAAATAGATCCACCTCTTCATTCTGAGGGTTTTTCTTTAGGAGGAAGTGGTCCGGCCAATGATTCCAGGACTTCCTTGGCTTTAACCCCCAGCCCAGGACCGGAGCCGTGAAAATGAGTGAACCCCGGATAGAAAGCCTTATTTTCGGGCGCGAGTCCCGTGAGGTTGTGATATGCGGCAAGCGGTCCCAAGCTGTGCACCGTGACATCTCCGATATTGGAACCCACATACGTCGGGCATTTGATCAACGGTGCAAAATTGACGGGATTATAATAGCTTAGCGCCCGCTGAACATCGGCCACGGTTTTTCCTTCCGGCACCTGGCCGATGGAAGGTCCGAAGCTCGGGTAGTTGTCCATGATCTCCTGCGGTTGGCAGTTGGCCGGACAATCCGCGAAACACACCGCGATGCGGGGATCGAGGGCGGCTGTGACCAATGCAAACGCTCCACCCTGACTCCCCCCTTTCGCCACCACTCGCTTCATATCCACCAGATCCGGCCGGGTGGCGAGGTAATCCACCGAGCGCACCAAAGCACAATACCAGGCCCGCGCGACATAGGTATCCCTATCGCCCAGGGGTCCCCACCACGGATGGTTGAATGGAATATTATCGGCATCCGGCTCATGCCCGCGAATGAGCGGAACAATGGTCACAAAGCGCGGATCATGTTTGAGCTTTGATCCATAGACACCGTCCGCTCCCTTGTTCAGGCCAAAGCCTTTGGTCCCCGGGTGGGCGGTAACAATGGCAGGCAGCGGCCGGATCCCCTCGCGCGGCACGAACAGCATGGCATGAATCCGCTGATTTCCCCAAGAGTTGAAGCTGAGGCGATAGATCTCAAACGTGGGTGCATCAGCAAATTCCTCGACCCGTTCGATTTTCGGATCGAGTGGAATCTGGCGCAACTCGGCCAGGGTCTCGTCCCAAAACGCCTTGAAGTCCGGCTCGACCGCGATCTTTGGACGATAGTTCGGCCAATCGTAAGCCATCCGATAACGCCCCACCCAGAGAAGATTGCCGGCAGCATCGGACAGCCGACCCCACGCATCCGCCACTCCCGCACGCGGGAACTTCGGATGAAACGCCACGCGGAATCCCTTCGTCCCAGGGTCCACCGGGCCGACGGGAATCTTTTCATAGCTATCCACGCCTCCGAGCGAGTTGATTACCTCAAACTCCGCAACGCCCTTAAAGGGCTCCGGGCCGTTCCAATCAAAGACAATTCCAAAATCCACTGCGGCATCCGGGCGGTAGATCGGGTTGGTCACCCCATTCACCGGCCCTAACATTTTCTTGTCGCCGGGCTGCGGATCGTCGGGGTTGATCACATCGAACCGGACCTTTGCCGCTGCGGGAGGCGTCCATTCCGGTGCCTCATACGAGATTTTTACCGCATTCGCCGTAAAGCCCACTATCGGGATAATCAGCGCTTTTCCCGCGGAGCCATCTGGATGCTTTCGCTCCTCCACCGCCAGCTTTGGGCCGGGCAAGGGCTTCCCCTCCGCATCCTTCATGGAGGACAGCGCCTCCAATCTCAGCGTCTTTCCGCTCTTCGCCTTGAGAACCAATGCGCCGTCATCCGATTTTTCCACCTGCACGTCCGGAGCAAGGAACATGGCCACAGTCACCGCTCCCGGCTCATTCGCTCCGATATACAGTTCACATTCCGGTTTGGTTTTATGCGGGGTTAGTTTGACCAGATTGATCCCATCGGAAACCGATCCCATCCGCCCGGATGACTCATCATGGGACATATTCGTCCAATCGGGAAATCGCCAGGCCGTGCGGCCATCGGGAGTGAAAAACACAAAAGCTCCCTCCTTGCGCAGGAATTCCGATCCATCCCGCCTCAGAGATACCCAGCCGGTTCCCGCACCCGCCCGCAGGTCGAAGAATCGTCCATGATACTCCAACCCCCCGGAATCGCTCTGCATGAACCCCACCGGCCTGGTTGCCTCCGGCTTCGCAAGGCTGTCACTTACGGCTATTCCCATCGCAAAAGCACAGTAGAATATTTTTGCCAAAGTGCATCCTGCTCGACTCTTCGCAGATCGCATTTTTTCATTCCCCGCCTCGAACCTCACATCAACGTCGGAAGACGCAACCGTCAGCGGGAGAATATTGAAAAACCGTGGAAAGCCTTGCGTTAGCATTTGAAAGCGGAACTATTTCTGAAACTCCGCCACGAATGTCCTGCCGTCGGACTTTTCGAGGTTGATGGACAGCTTCAGCGGGCTTAGCGAAACAACCTTGATGCCCTCATCGGTCTTGAGCGCTTTTGTGACCCGCGAATCCAGCGTGATTTCCACACCTGTTTCAAGCTGGGTCGGATCGGAAACGGCAACGCTGAGCTTCCCATTCTGCTCATGCACGAGCACGGCGGCCTTGCCGGAGCAACTGGTTCCGCCGGACTTGTGCGCGGCACCGGTCCAGAAGTTTGCGCCGGTCACCCCGAGTTCCTTGCTGGTCACCGTCTGTGCCTTGGCACTGTTTTCCACGATCTCGACTCCCGGCTTTTCCGCGTAGGCCTTGGTCTGATCCGCGGTCTTCCCCGGCAGGATTATGTAGGCATAGGTCGCGCCAGCCGGGTTCGCGCCGTGGTCGTACCAGAGCGTGAGGAAATTGCGGACGTGGTCCCCGGCATTGTTGTCTTTGACGAACGAATTGGTCCAATTGCCCGTGCGGGCCTCGCGAAGTGCTTTGATCGTGGCCCCGCCGGGGAAAACCCATCCGGTATCCGTGCCCGGCACCGTGCCCGCGAGGTGCGCCCACTTCATATCCTTCAAATCCGCCTGCCAGCCGGGTGTGTTCGGCTTGGCCTGGCCATCGACCACGAAGGCATTCTTTCCATCCCCATGCAGCTTCACATTCTCCACCACCGTCTCGATGACGCGGTTGTCGCTGCTCCTGATCTCGCTGCCGAGACAGATGATCTGGTCGCCAAAAAAGAACCACGACTTCTGCGCGGTCAGGGTAGTCTCCGGCTCCGCCAGGCCCATGCTGGCCAAGCCGAAGCCATCGAGTTCGACCCCGCCGGCCCATGGGCTCGCGGAGAGTGCGCCGTCCTTCGATCCCGGCGTTTCGCGGGGCCGGGAATCCACGGTGATACCCGGAAGCCGGTAGGGATTCACCGTCGCGAAGTAGTTGTCGTTGTAAAGGGAGTTGTCGCGGTTGTAGAGAAAGAGCGACCCCTCGCCCTGATACCACCCGAGACGGTTTGTTCCCTCGTTGATATCCTCGTGCGTTTTCGTGCGCGTGGAGAACATCCGCAATTGTATCGCGAAATCCGGCTGATGATGGACCACGTAATCCGTGTTGTAAAAAATGTGGGTTCCCCCGGCTGGATGAGTGAGCGGGATCGATGTGTCCTCCTTGATCGCGTTGAGGATGGCGAATGACTCCAGCTTGATTCTCGCGGAATCGATCTTGCTGAATTCCGGATAGGCGGACTTCCCCTTTTCGATCATCCACGTTTTCAGGATCGAGGAGATCTTTGCCCTGTTCTCGGCGTCCGCGCTCGTAACCAGTGGAGCCAGCGCGTCGAGGATCTCCGACGATACCGCGCCATTCTGGTGCCAGGATTGCCCGGTCGAACGACCGAGTGAGCCAAACATAATCTCTCCGCCGAAAAAGAGGGGTGCGTAACCGCGATAGACCCATTCATTGAAGATACCGGCCTTGGGGTTATTGATCTCCCACTTCGATCCTTGCAGGAGATCTTTCAACTTCGCGTACGTGCCAAGCAGCCCTCGCCCGTAGATCCCGATGTAGGGAAAGTAGGCGTGCTGGATAAAGGAGCCATCAGCGTAGTAGCCGTCCAGCTGGTTTTTCTTGGCGCGCCCCTCGCTGATAGGGTTCGAGCGGCTGTTCACCTGATATTCTCCGGAGATCAGTCGATCCACCTCGTCAAGCGCCGTGGGGTTCTTCGCGACGATGGCCCTCAACGCATAGGCATACACTCCGAACAGGCGGTTGAAGCCGGTGGAGACTGCCCCGCCATAGTATTTATCCGGCCCCGGGCTCTGCTTTTCCATCGTCGTCATCTCCTTCTTCATCAGTTCGGGCGGGATGTGGGGATAGAGCAGGATGAGAGCCTTGCTGATGTTCATGGGATTCTGGATCTCCATCCCGATCCAGTCGGCCCCCAGCTTGTTTTTCGACTGCTCGTTGTAGCAGTGCTCGTAGTTGAACTGAAGCGCGTAGAGGATGTCCTTCAAGAGCTCGGGGTTCCCCTGCATCTTGGCAGCGAAACCCAGCGGGGCATTGGAACCCACATACGCCTGGGCCAGGAGCGCGATGCGTTCGAAGGAGCGCGTCAACTGCCAGCCTCCACCGTCATTTTTATCGGGTTGATTGCCTTTGAAGAGCGCGATGTCGCTCCAGAGATCCTTGACCCCCTCGCCTTTCTGCATCGTCTTCCAATAAAAATAGGCGTCCGCACCCTCCTGCGCGACCTTGTCGGCGATGATCGGTTCCGTGACATCCGCGCTCCAGGAGCGCGTGAAAATATCGGCCGCATGGAGCCTGAGCTTGTCCAAATCGTCCTGCGCCCCTGGTGTGACGGGGAGGATTTTAGGAATCGGCGCAAGGGCCTCCTTCGGATTGGAAACCGGCACGAACTTCACCCCGCTGATATTTGAGGCACCCTGTGTGCCCGCCGCATCGGCGCTCACTTTTCCGGAGTTTCCAGCCTTGAAGGGATAGGTCCCGAGAAAAGCCCAGACGTTTCCGGCCACCTGATCGAGGGTGAGCGAGCGCTCGCCACCATCGAAGGAGACGCGCACCGGCAAACTTTTGGTGACGGCTTTCGTGGCTTTTCCACCGGCCGACCAGCGCACATAGACATCGTAAGCGCCAGCGTTCGGGATCGACGGCACAAATTCCACCTTCGACTCTTCGGTGTTGGCCTTGCCCCAGGCACCGAGCAGGACGGTCTGGCCGTCTTCAACGGCCGCGTTGCCTTTCGCAGCGGGCCCGACCTTGGCCTGACCGGAAAGCGATACCCCGGTAGGCGAATCCGCGCGCAAGATGATGGTGCCCGCCGGATCAGCTGGGTGTTCGTCAGCATAAGCAAGCGGGAGGCTCGCAATTGCGAGCAGGGTGATAGCGTGTCGAACTTTCATAACCTAATCAGGGGTATCTGCATTTACTGATTTATTTGCCCGGAGCTCCGAGTTTTGCGAGGGATTGAAGGACGGCGGGGCGAAGGCGCGCGTATTCCTTATTGACCAATGCCGCTTGGAGGGCAGGAACCGCCCGGGGATCGCCGATCAGCCCGAGGGCACGCACGGTTTTTGCCCGGGAATTCGACGCGGTCGTCCCCTCCAAACTCTTCATATAATCGAGGAGAGCAGGAGCGGCGTCATGGTTACCAAGTTCTCCGAGGGCGTCGATGGCCGCCCACCGGATCGCAGGATTTCCCTCAGCAGCAAGCAGCGGGATCAGCACGGAGACAACGTCTGGTTTGCCGGCTGAGCCGAGTGCCTTAATGGCCGGGATTTTGAAGTCCGCTTTGTCGGAGGCCGCGCGTTTCAGGGCATCGAGAGCGGCTGGTGTTCCCTGCCTGGCCAAAGCCCGTGCGGCGAACCATTGCAGTCCGTTGGTCTCCTCACGAAGCGCAGAGTCAAGCGCGGTCGTGACGGCCGGGCCGGGGTCTGCCGAAAGGGCATCGAGGAGAACCCTGCGCCGGGCCCAATTCGTCTCCGACTTCCATTGTGTGAGGAGTTCATCCGCCGAACCGGTGGGCTGGAAGACTTGCTTCGCAGTGCGGAGTTCCACTTCGCTTTGAGCATTCTTCAAGACCTCACCCATCGGGTTCATGGACGGCGAGCATTCAAACAGGAAGACTTCGCCTTTCATCATGCCGTTCGTGATGAATGCTTCCCAGGACGCGTAGATATCCTCCGGT
>CAZRIL010000119.1:0-16442 GCA_964600115.1 uncultured Chthoniobacter sp.
GCAGCACGCCGAGCCCCAAGACCTGCTCCTCCAACCTGGAGATCGTCTTCACTGCGTCGCGGGGGAACGCGGGTGCGGCAACGCGGGCTTTCTCGGCTTCCTGCGGGTAGGATTGAAGGAGGCGGCGGACATTGCCGTCCGGGAGCGGAGGAACGCTCGAAGTCGTTACGCAACAACTACAGAGGAGGAGTGCCGCCGCGATCGATCCAACCGTCAATTTTTTCACGTTCATGCTGTTTGGTGTCGCGGATCTTGTCGATCTGCTGCTCCCGCCGGGTTGGCGTGAGCTTTTCCACGATCCGGGCTACGACCGGGACGGATTGAAGGATGGAGAGGATAGCCGTCCACATGGGAATCAGGCTTTGAACGAATCGTTCTGCTTGCCGTCGTCCACGAGGTCGCCGACCCGGTTCACCACGTCCTTGAGGATCGAGGCTCCGGCGAAGATGAAGAGGCCGTATTCGGGTTGGACGAACGGGATGGCGTTGAGACCGGCGATGACCCCGGCAACCTTGCCGACGAGAGTGAGAATTTTGATGGCGTTCATGCCATCGGCGTGGGTGTCAACTCCGCGCCTTGCCGATGCGGTGCGGCAAAACTCAGCGCAATCGATCGAACGTCATCGCAGCCCCGGTTTTGTGCCTTGTCGTCATCTCTTCGAACGGGCCAGCCGTCCGCGAGTCTTGGCAGCCAACACGGCAACAATACCTGCGCCGACCACCACTGAAAGCGCCCAATCCATCGGAGTGAAAAAACTGGCTGCTGTCAGCAGCGTCCATGTGCCGTAAGGAAGGAGCAGGAAGGAACTGGTGATCAGGCCGGGGGTATATGTGGGTTTGCCAACCTGAAAGCCGATGGTGTGCATGGCGTTGTTCAGAAGTAGTTCAAACCAAATCATCGAAAAGCCCAGCCAGGGCGCGACCGGGGCTAGGATGGCCCCAAGGATGACCATCGGCCAAGCAATCAAAATATTCACTTGGAAGATGTAGCCATCGTCCAGCGGGCTGTCCGGGTCGGTTTTGGAACCTATCGGAGATTTGAGGTTCAAGAAATCCTTAAAACTGGTTGGAGCCAGAACATACTCCTCAGCCTCATGCAGCATTAGCAGGGGCAGATGCAGCCACAACAGCCATTGGTAGGCATCCATGGATGGGCGAAACCAGATCAGAAGCACGATCAACGACGGGGCCAGAAACAGAGTGGACGACTGCCAGAAGTAGTTGATTTTGCGGTAATCCATAGAACCTCGTTTACTCAAGGTCGAACTAAGCAGTGAGTTTGTCGGCAAGCTCAGCCATTTTGAACGGCTTGCAAAGAAAATCATCCATGCCAGCCTGGACACATCTCTCGATGTCGCCCTCCATCACATTTGCGGATATGGCGATAATACGCACGCGAGTTCCCGTGGATGCTTCCTTTTCTCGAATTTTCTTGGTTGCATCAAGGCCATCCATTGCAGGCATGGCCATGTCCATGACAATGGCGTGGTATTTTCCGGGCTGGAAAATTGAAACCGCATCGATCCCGTTGAATGCAAAATCGACTCTGTATCCGAGTGAATTGAGGATTGTTCCCGCGAGCTTGCTGCTGGTCGGATCGTCTTCGACTACCAGAACGCATTCACCCGAATGCAAAATAGGACTTGGTAGCTCAATCTCAGATGAAAGTGAAGGCTGTACGATTGAGGCGTCATCGAACGGGAGACTAAAAGTAAATATGCTGCCTTTTCCTTCAGCCGAGGTAACAGCAATTGTTCCGCCCATCGCTTCGGCCAACCGCTTGGAAATTGCCAACCCAAGCCCAGTGCCTCCAAAGGAGCGATTGTATTTCGAGTCAGCTTGCATGAAGGGTTCAAAAAGGCGCTGAAGAGTTTCGGAAGAAATGCCCATGCCGGTGTCCTGGACGGAAAACAAAAGGGACCGACTGGACTGCTCGTCGGAAAGTCTGACGTGAAGTGAGACGGATCCTTGTGAAGTAAACTTGAAGGCGTTGCCAAGGAGATTCATCAGGATTTGTTTGATCCGACGCGCATCGCCGGAAACTTGAGCCGGCACGCTGGAATCAATTACGCATCGGAACTCCAAACCTTTGTCGGTGGCGGATTTTTTGATGCTCTTCTCCAGCGCCCCAACAAACTCAGCAATGGAAATCGGCGCGACATTGATCGACATGGCGCCTTTTTCAATACTTGAGAAATCGAGGATGTCATTGACGATAGCCAAGAGATGCTCGCCGCTTCTTCCAATTGTCTCAGCATACTCCTTTTGCTCCATGTCGAGTTTGGTGGTCGAGTTGAGAAGATCCGCAAACCCTAGTACGCCGTTGAGAGGGGTGCGTAGTTCATGGCTCATCACGGCCAGGAACTCGGTTTTCGCCTGGGCAGCAGCTTCCGCTGCAACAAGGGCCTCGCGCAAAGTTGTCTCCATGGATTTCCGCTCTGAGATGTCCTCCATGACGCACACAAGATGGTCCACGCTGCGATCCGGATTTCGCACACATCCCACAGAAATTTCCGTCCAGACAATCAGGCCATCCTTTTTTATGAATCGTTTTTCCAGCTTATACTGATCAATTTCTCCGGCCACTATCCGCTCAAACTGAGCAGTATCAGCGGCCAAATCTTCTGGGTGTGTCACCTCGGACCATGTCTTTCGGAGAATTTCTTCGCGAGTGTAACCCAATATCTGACAAAGCCTGTCATTGATCTCCACCCACCCTTTTTCCAAGGAGGTGACGCATCGACCATGCAGCGGCAAATCAAAGTAGCTGCGGAAACGGGCCTCACTGCGCTTTAATTCATTCTCAACTCTCTTGCGCTCTGTGGTGTCCCGAAGAATGCCCACCGAATGCCAGGCTTCATCTATCTGGATTGCGGAGAGAGAAAGCTGCACCGTAATTTCCCGACCGTCTTTTCGCAAAGCTTCCAAGTCCAAAGTCTTTCCTATGGCGGCTCCCTGACCAGTTCTCAAAAAATGTGGAAAGGCCGCAGCATGTGCGGCGTGATGCCTTTTGTGGACGATCAGCAAATGCAGATTCTGACCTAGGGCTTCAGCTTTGGTATAGCCAAAGATTCGCTCTGCCGCCGGATTCCAGTAGGAAATCTCGCCCTTCGGATTCATCATAAGAATGGCATCCTGCGCGGAATCCGTTATTTTCTGCACCGTATTTTGTGCGTCCACTTTCTCATTCTCCGCCCGGATGAGGTTTTTCAGTATTCCTACCTGTCTCTGCCGATAGAAAAATGCGACCGCGCCGGCAGCCAGCAGAAGGCAGAGCCCGATCATCAGGATGATGAGACTCGACTGGAGACGAACATCGGAGAGAAATTCCTCCGCATCCACTTTTGCGACAATGAACCAAGGTGACCCTGGAATGGATCGCATATCGCTTACCACCTCAATGTCTCGATAGTCTCTCCCATGAAAAACGCCTTCTTTTCCGAGAACAGCCTGAACAGCAGGCATCTGAGTGGCTGTTAACGGGTGGCGGAGGTAAAGGGCGTCGCCGCCGTGATGCCGGAGTTTATTGAGAAAAACCACCTCATTTCCCTCCCTTTGCACCAGAAGCGTTTCCGCACTTTTGCTGGGTGTGGGCCAAGACTGAATCAGCGCAAAAATGGAAGCATCGGCGTCGCGGCTCAAAACCAAAGCTCCCAAATGATGCCCTGTCTCGTCACGCACAGGAGTGGCGACATCGATGTGAATAATCCCTGCGGGATCCCGATAGAAATTGGAAAATATGGACTGATTGCCGGCAAGTGCGTTTTGGATCGCCGTGTTTACAGAGCCATCCACCGGAGTTGCCGTTGATTTCGTTGAAGCCAGTAGATTTCCGCTGGTGTCAAAAATCAGAGCGCTGGAGTTATCCTGGGCCGTCAATTCCCCTTTAAGGCTCCCATGAAATGACTCCCGTCTGGCTGGGTTGTTGGTTGGTGCCGCCAGAGCATTTTTAATTACTGCAAGCGTCAGATCATCTTTGGCCGCTCTTTCGACCTCGGCCAACATTTCCATGCGCCATTGCTGGATCTGCTTTGACTTGAGTTCACCGATGGCAGCAAGCAATTGGTATTTTTCCCGGGTGAGTTTCTGCTTCGAACTCTGATAATACCAGTAGCCAAAAACCGTCAAAATCGCGGCAAACACAACAAGAACTGCGACAGCCACCTTCCGTTTTTGATAATCCGGAGGCAAACTTGAGGGATTCATATTTTTCTTTGCCGAGCCCAGCCAAAACTCACTGAAGGAAAACGGCTATTCGAAGGGGATACTCAAATGTTCACCGACTATAAGCCCCGGATTATTTCTGACAACACGAATCCCGACAGCAGAGGCCGTTCAAGTGCCTTGATCTCAGTCAATAAAGTAGATGGACATCGATTGAATCCCAGCACCGGAATGATAGGTTTTGACCATGATCCTCCCGTTTATCGCTTTCGCTCTCCTCTCCTTGCTCGGACTATGCTGCGTCGTTGCCCCGTTTGTTGGTTTACATGGCTCTCCCGACCGTCGGTAACGCGGCAAAACCGTCTGATAAATCCCAGTGTGGCTACAGCCTGCCAAGGAACTTCAGAACGGCCACGACGCCGACCACAACCCCCGGCAGGCTGGTGCCAATAGCGATCCAGCGAATGGCCTTCTTCTCAAAGGCGTCAAAACGCTCGCAGAGCCCAGTGAGTTGGGCCTTCATCCCGTTGCGGCCGTCCTCACCCCGGACGATGATTTCCAGGGCGAGGAGGCGGCGGTCGAAGGCGGCCAGCCGGTCGCGGACCGATTCCCGGCAAAGGTCGCAGCGGCCAGCGAGCTCGTGGAGTGGGTCGTTGTCCATTATTTCGGCTCCAAGTCAGCAAGCGTTGCCGCTGCCGCGATTTCAGCTTGTTTGGTTGCGAGGACGACTTCCTTCGTCTGGATTTTTAGCCCGTAGCTGCTCAGTAGACTCAGCAGATCCTGATTCGTGATCGGGTGGATCGCCCCCGTTTTGTCGGGAATGACGGATGGTGCCGCAAGAATGGCGTCCCGGCCTGCTTTGTTTGATGCAGCCAGAAGCGCCGTCTGCAGGAGCGTCACCATTCCCGTGAATTTGTTCTGCCACTCGATTTCGGCCGGGAGCGCAAATGCCGCCCCGTCTGGAGTGATCCCGTCCCGGAGAGATTTCTCATGGGCCTGCTGGAGATTGGCGATGGCGGTTTGCTTGGCAACGAAAAGCGCGAGTGGCTGGATCGCCATGGCCGTGAGAAAGGCCGCTTCGGATTCGTAGTCTTTGCCGTTTTCGGCCGGGACAATGTTCACTCGCCGCCCGTTCTTGGCGATGTGAGTGCCGGTGGGAGATGGGTTGATGGAGAATTTCATGCGTTAACGAATGGAGTAGGAGAAGTGGAAGGCGAAGACCCTCGCCGCGATATCGGCTGGAAGGTATTTGAGAGACGCGCGACCGTTCACCGTGTCGGCAACGATGGCGGCCTGTTCGCTGACCACAATGGCGCAGGCCGTTCCCCCAAGCTCAGAGGAGTTGGAAAAAGTGCATGGGATCGGCAGCGAGATGCCAAGTTCGGTGGCGACAAGCGTGGTGGTCGGATCAATGGTCAATTGCCCGGAAACTGTGACCACCCGCCCTTTACGGCTCCATTGGCACCTTGCAGAGGTGCTTGCCGCGACATTCGCCGTGTTGGTCAGAACGGGAGTGTAAACCCCGGAGCCGTCCCATCTGTTCGGGAACGACGAGGTGGCAACCATGCTGGTTGCTCCGCCTGCGCCGACCACTGCGAGTATTCCAAGATCCTGTGACCATGCGAGGCTTTCCCAATAGAACTGCGACCCCGTCATGCATTGATACCAGTTGGTGAGGATGTCCTTGGTGGTGGCGATGCGGTTGTTTCCAGCGCTGGCCACGCCGACAAAAACTCCGAGATCTGGAATCCATGCGAGCTTTTTGCATCCTCCGAAACCGCTGCGCTCCTGCCAAGTGATCCCATCGTAGGAATACACCAGTTTGTTTTCGTCGCGAGCCGCGGCAACGAACATTCCGCGCTGGGGGCACCATGTGACGCCCATGTAGCTGGCCAGCGAAGGAGAATTTCCCGTAACCCACGTGATCCCGTCGAAAGACTTCATTGGCGACCGCCAGTAGCCTGATGTCACAAAAACGCCCAACTCCGGAGACCACGCCACTCCGGTTTGCATGCTCAACGGCTGAATTGTGCTCGTCCAGTTGATGCCGTCACTGGAATGCATGCCGCTGAACTCTGTTGTGCTGATGGCGACGAAGCGCGAGAGTTCAGCCGCCCACACAATGTCGTTGCAAACGGAAGGAGCCGCCCGATTTGTCCAGTTGATCCCATCAGGGGATGTCATGACGCGGCTGGTTCCTGAATTGCCGCATGCCGCAAACAACCCGAGTTCCGGCGACCATTCAATGCACGAGATCGAACCATTTGTTATGGAAGGAGTCCGGCTGGTCCATGTGATCCCGTCAGAGGATGTGATGACCGAGGATTCACTGACCGCCACAAACAGGCTCAGCTCCGGCGACCACACAATATCCCTGGCGATTGAAGGAGAGGTTCGCGAAGTCCATGTCGCCAGCATCTTGTTGGCCTGCGTGGACGTGATGGCCCCGAAACCAGGAGCTCCGGCAGTGCCAGGACTTCCTGTAGCCCCCACCGCCCCGGTCTGCCCTGGAGGGCCTTTGATATTGAGCACAAAACCCCAACCGCTCTCCGAGCAGTGGTAGAAGTCACCATTGTTCAAATCGACATAACCATTTCCGAGGGCTCCTACACCGAGTGTCGGAGCTCCGTAGCCTGAAAGGAAATCAACGGTGTCTCCGATTCCCTTGTAACCCCCGGCGTTGCTGAGGGCCGAGATGTCGCTCACAATAAATGTTCCTGGCGGAACACCATCAACCCCGTCGGTGAAGGCCGTCTGCCAAAGCTGCCCGTTCCCGCTCGGGTCGTAAAAATATGGCGGCGAGATCAGTTGGCCAGGAAAGGTGTAAGAGGCGGAGACAACCGCCCCGGACACGGTGACATTCAGAAGCGAAATATTGTTGGCGAGAGCATTGGCGATTTCCTGGGCGAAATCCTCAGCCGACATGGGACCGTAAACCTCAACTGATGCAGAATAGTTGTTCCAGTTCTGATCATAAAAGCCTCCGGAGAATGAATAAGGCAGTTGATCCACGCCGGGGGTGATGACTTCGAGGGACGCGAAAACTCCGGCCAGCGAAGCGCCGGCAGCCCCTGGAGAATTAAACGTGAAGGTCAACTTGTCGGCGTTGTCGCCGTGCGGGCTACTGCAGGCCCCGAAGTTTTGGAGTGCGAAGTATATCGCCATTGCATGCTCCCCGGCTGTAAGGGGGCCAGGAGTGGTGGCCTGATCGCTGGATCCGAAATTGGACGAAAGCTGGAATCCACTCGTCTCACCCTCTGGAACAGCGAGTGCCGTGATTTCGACCTCCTCCTGCGATTCACCCGGCACTGCGCTTGTTACCTCGATAACCAGGGAGGCCGTGGACGTATCCCCCAATTGACGGATGATGTCACCGACCTTCCATCCCGAGTGATTCGCAGCGAATCGATTTTGTGTTTCACGCAGCACCGGCCCCGTCTGCGGCAACTGGGCAACGGGCACTTTTCCGGAATCATCCAGGCCTGCGTAGCCACTGTTTTGGCCTTTCCGGGCGATCAGTTCGATTGCACCGGGGAGCGGGTAAACCGGCCCGCCTTCTTCGATTACGCCCTCATCACCGCGCACGATGTCGTTTTCCAGAGTGACGGCGAGCGTGTTCGAACTGGTGCGCAGGTCGCCCTCTGCCCATTCGATTTCGAGCATGAGCGTGACAAATGCCGGGATGGGAACGCCGGCGAAGAGGGCATTGATCTGAACGGTATTCAGATTGAGGTCGAACCGGTAGGTCGTGGCATCGCCAGTTCCAGCTTTCATCCATTCCAGGTCGGAGGCGGCAAACGAACCGTTGAAATCCTTATCGGCCTTGAGCCCAAGTTTTCCGGTGGCCCCATCGGCGAGTCCAACCACCACGCCGCCGCGGAGGAACTGCACGTCCACTGGCAGACGGTCGCGGCGCTTGAGCACGAGCGAAGAAACCGCCCGCTGGAACTGCGCGGATTCGATGAATGATCGGGTATCGAGATCGAGGAAAAGCCTCATGCACCGAAGCCCCGTGTCAATCGTGCCACTTGCCAAGCGGGCAATCTTGCGAGCGAAGGCGGGTTTTGAAATCCAGGAAGCAACCGCACAGCGAGCAGCGCTGGTCACTCGGACGAAAGCGATTGCACTCCGAACAGATGGAAAGCCGTCTGTTGATATCGCCTTCGGAAATTGGTGGCATCCCGGAAAGTCGGGCGAGAGTTTCATCCACGGCAGCCATGGCAATATTGGCCGCAATCGTTCCAAGTGTCGGCAAATTTGGTTCGCACCGGACGTAGGTATCCCATTTGCCATGGGCGCACGCGGCGCATGGATCAAGCGCGAGGTCGAAGCATTCCAGACAGAGGCTCCGGCGGACTTCCACGACCATGGGTGGGATATTGTTCATGGGATCGGGAACCCATTGGCAGAGCCATCGTCGGGCGGGATATAGCCTCGGATGCAGGAGTATTTCTGAATTTCGATGGCGGTGGCGCCGTCCTCGGCGGGTTCCTGTTCCTCAGATTCCTCGCCATAGATCGTGTTGTCGGGGTGATCTACAGATTTTGTTTTATCGGGAATGCAAGGGTTGCCTGAACCGATCCACTCGTAGGTTTCGAGTGGCGTATAGGTGGCGACGCCTCCACCCTCTGGGGTGAACCTCCGCCTCAACCAAACCTTGAGGTAGCATGTGCCGCTTGGAGCGTGTTTGAGCCTCCACTTGATCCGGGAGATGGAATAGCTGGACTCATCCGGAGACAAATTACGGTATGCGGCAAAGACACCGTAGGTGAACCATCGAGCCGGCCACTCCGGAAGGCTGCCAGTCGTGTAAGCCTGCAAGTCTTCAGTGGTGTAGAGATCGGATAGTGACGCACTGTTTCCGGCCGCCGCCGTAAACCCTCCCCCACACCTGATCTCCGGTCCACCGCATCCCCATCTAAACTCAACATCCGAGCAGTCTTTGACCACGGGATCCCCCGGTTCCCCATCCACGACCGCCTGGGTGACTGAGCCCGAGCAAGACCGTGATGCTTCCACCCCGAAAACGTCTTGGGTAGCCGATGCGCTGATCGCTCCCGTGGCCCCCATCCCGACGATGCCATATCCAAAACTTCCTGAGATCGACTTGAAAACGGAGGAACAGGGGCACGGGTTTGAAAAATTAAAATGCCCCGCCGACTCAAACCAAGAAACAGAGGTGTAACACGAGTTCCCATTACGAAAGGGACCTCTGCCACATTTGGCTCTGCTGGCTGAGATGAATTTGTATTCCAGCAAGGGAGGGCCATGAAATGGTGCGGCACAGCAGTTGCAGGCGTTCATAGCTGCGGCTGGGACGTAATCCAGTTCACTCCGAAGTAAGGTGCCTCAGCCGCAAACCAGTTCCGGCAGATCGTGGCTTCTATCGGACCGTAGCGGGAGTTTGAGACGATCCACGCCTGCTTCGCGTTGTTCCAAGCGACAGAGCCGATTTCCACGTAATCTGTGCCATCCGCCACTTCGTCAGGATTGGGAAACTCGCCCTTGATTTCCAGCCAGCGGCTTGTGATCTCGCCTGTGCCTGTATTGAATGTGATGCCGCCGACAAGAACGCCTTGCGCGGGATCGAGGTAGTAGCCGGGATCGTCTCCCTCCGAGAATCCAAGGTCCGTCGAGCTACCGCCCGCAAGCGTTGAGGGGCGGACACGGATCTTTGGGGCTGGATTATCACTTTTGTCTGCCGGGTCGGTTGTGACAACGAGTTGGAACGGGTGGCGAGCAGCAGCATCCGCGCCTGATCGCGGAATATCGGCCGCCACCGTCGTTCCGTTCAGGCCGCCGGTGATCCTGATGCCTGCGCCGGGGAGGACGCGGTTCGCCCGCACCGCATCGGCGAGGGATTGCAGATCAGCAGCCCAGAGCTTGGAGCCCTTTTTGAAACTCGGGATCGTCATGAGTAAACCTCCTTGTTCCAACCGGCGGGGCCACTGGACATGTATTCGTAGGTGTTGCTCCACTTCCCACTCTCCTGCTTTGCCCCGCTCGCGCCTGTGAGCATCCAGTTCGCTCCGCTCGGGAGCGTGGGAGCGCCAGAGGGAGTGTCGATTTTTCCGAGTTTTGAGAGGCGGGGTGAGGAGCCCTCAATCTTGGTGATCCGCACGACCGCACGGGGAACCAGGTAATCGGTTATCCCTTTGTCGTAGAGGGCGGCGAGTTCGGCCATCGGACCCGTCTGGCTGCCCGGTTTCCATCCTCCGAGCCCTTCGTCGTTCGGGTTGTTTTTCCAGAGGTTCCACTTCTTCCAGTCGGCCGCGCTGATGGTTTTGAACTTTTCGTGTGTCTCGATCGGTTCCTGCGACATGCTTCCCTCGACGCTGTATTCGTCGCCGGACCCGGAATCCTTGGGTGAATTGTCGTAAACCAGCGTGTGCTTGCCGTCGGTGTGCGTGCGCTTGATGTTGGATGCGCCAGATGGTGCCGACGGAGGCCCGTCAAACGCCTCCCACGTTTCCGTGGTGATGGCTCGCCCTTTGGAATCGGTCGAAGATTCGGATTTTGTGAGAACGGCTGCCATCGGTAACGAAGGAACCGTGTCAAGCGAGCGTGTAGTTGAGCTCTGTGCTCTGGCCGCCTTGGCGCGAGACGGATCGTGCAATCCGCTCGAGGATGGATGTCTGCCGGCGGTTCTCGGTCAGGATCGGATCCGACCCGCCGGAAACGAAATTGCCGCCCGCACCGATCTTGGCCATCGAGGAGGAATAAAGTGAGCCGGACCGTTCCTGTGCGGCTTGGGGGTCGCCGGCGGACTGTGCGTTTGCCAACCGGGCGGCTGCCGCCTGCGCGTCTGCTTCCGGCATCACGTCCCGCAGCCGGGCGAGCTCGGAGTTGTATTTTTGCAGCCACTCGATCCGGGCGGCCTCTTCTTTGTTCCCAGCCGCCTTTGCCTCGGCGAGCCGGGTTTCCAGATCCAGCGCCGTGTGCGTCTTTCTGTTTTCCTCGTCCTTTTGGGCGGCTGCGGCCGTGTCGAGTGCGCCGACCTTCTCCCGCGCCAGCCGTGCGGCTTCATTTGGATCCAGTCCCGCCGAGATCCCCTGTTTGGTCTCCTGGGCAATCTGCGCCTCGTGGTCGAGCCGCTTGACGGTTTCCTTGTCGCCGGAAGCCTCAGCCTGGGCGCGGGCGATTTCCCGGTTCACGTCACGGGTGAACTCAGCACGCTTTGCTGTCGCCTCGGATTCCTTTTTCGCGTCCTCCTCAGCCTTCTTGGCCGCCTGTTCCTTTTCACGGGCAATGTCACGTTCGATGCCGATCAGTTTTTCACGGGCATCGATGAGCGACTGCATTCGGACCACTTCGTCGTCGGTGAGCGCGGATGATTCCCGTTTGGCGGCCAGGAGGGCGATTTGTTGATCCACCTCCGATGTTGTGGAGTACCCAACGCTCGAAAGAGTCGCCGTTTTCTGATCAGCTCCCGAAAGCTCGCCGAAGGCGGCATCCGCGATCTTCTTGTCGAGGGCCTCCTTGTTTTTACCGAGCTCCGCATTGAGCCCCGCCGCCTTCCGCTGGCTTTCCTCCAATGCAGCCGCACGATCCTTCTCGGCTTGCCGCTGTGCCATGACTTCGGGCGTGATCCCGGCCATGCTCGCTTTCATCTGCTCCAGAAGCCGGATGCGCAGATTGTATTCCCCCGCGATGTCGTTGCGCTGCTCCGGCGAAAGGTTCTCGAACTGGTCGGCGAGCGCGGCGAGCGATTCTTTGGCGGCTTCGATGTCCTGGTCGATGCGCTTGTCCACATCGACTTTGTCGGCCTCGCTCGACACGGTTTTCATTTCCGCCGCAATGGATGTCACCGCCTTGAGCGTGTCGCTGCTCGCCGAACCCGCCGCACGGATCGCTTCCTTTGCCTGTTGGACTTTTCCGATGACCACCTCGATGGCTGCCGCGATCCCCGCGATCAGGATGCCGATGCCGGTGGAAATGAGAGCGCCCTTGATCGCGAGCGCCGCCCCGCGGGCAGCCACCCCAATGCCGGCAAATGCGGTACGGGCCGCCGTGCCGACGCTCGAAAAGTTCATCGTGGCGAGGGCAACGCGGACCTGTGAGAACGCCCGGGATGCGGCCGGGCCGATATTGCTCATCGCGGTGACCACCTTGGCATCAAACCCCGTGCGGTAGAGGGCCATGGCGGCCACAACGCCCATGATCTGCGGGATCAGGCCCGAAAGCGCCTGGCCGAACCGGATGGCTGCCGCTGCGATTTCTCCCAGTGATTCGCCAAGGCCGGTGAGATCGGTCGCGTTGAGGGCATTGCCGATTTCCTCCAGCGCGGGGGCGATGGCCGCAGTGAACCCGGCTGCAAGCTGCTGGCCTTTCAGATTCGCGGCCCCGAGTGCGTCCGATATGGAATCAAATTTCGACGCGTTCGCCTGCATCGTGTCCGCAAGCCCGCCAACCTGCTGACGGGCGACATCCATTGCCGAGCCATCCAGGAAGATCGCCTGCAACGCGGCGCCCTTGCGCCCAAAGACCCCCATGGCAGTTGCCGCCCGCTCGGTAGTGTCCGGGATTGCCGCAAGCGCAGCCGATACCCGCGAGAATTGTTCCGCCGGGTTGAGCGACTGAAGTTCTGCCATCGAAATCCCGAGAGCTGCGAGCGCCTTGTTTGTGGGTTCCCCGTCCTCGTTGATCCCGCCGAGCGCCTTTTGGAGCCGGTTGATCGCCGGCCCCACTTGCTCGGCGTCCATGCCTGCGTTCGCGAATGCCTGGCGAAGCACCAGGAGGTCGCCCACCGCGATCCCGGTCTGGGCGCTCATGTCTGTGAGTTGACCGCCCAGGTCGAGGGATTCTTTGATAGCTGAGAACGCGCTCGCGAAGGGAGCAAGCGCAGTATTGGCAGCGGCGAATGCGCCTTGGACGGCAACTGTTGCTGCCGCTACACGGGCAAGCGCAGCATCAATGCCGGAAATATCGAGACGGAATCTGGCTGTGATGTCGGCCACGCCGCAGGGGGCGTGTCAATCAGGCCCTGAACCCCGCCTTCCGCGCCGCCTCCCTGACAGCAAAGTTCTCCACCCGCCGGACCATTGCGGCCGACTGCGAATCGAGGGCGCTTTGAACCCGTCGTTCCATGTCGAGCCGGGGAGCTCCCTTGACTTGGTTGGTGGCCGTCACCTCGATAGACACAGCATCGCTTTTGATCTTTCCCATGCCCGGAGCCGAGTGCCGGGAAATCCACGCCGGGAGGCTTGAGCCGAATTTTGCGGCTGCCGCTTTCCAGCCCGATGCGAGGAATCCAACCATCTTCTTTTTGGCCGCGATGTAACGTTTGAGATCTGCCGCCTTGATTTTGATCCGGGGGTTGAGCTTGCGGTTAACCCGCCCTGTCGGAGACCGGTTTGCTTTGTGGATGGCGGCGGGCGACTCGTTGGAGGCTTCCTCCACGAACATGCCAGCCGCCCGCAGAATGTTGATGGGAGCTTTGGGAGCTACCCACGGCTGCATGAGTTTGAGGATGTCTCTTTCCACCCGCGCCTCCCCCCGCTTCTTGGCGGCCTGACCCGTGGCGTTTTTTCCGCCGGGCGGTGTCCACTCGATGATTTTGCCGAGCGTGCCCTTCGCCTGTTCCCGCAGAACTACGCCTGCCGCACGCCTGCTTTCCGCCCGGAACCTCTTCAGGGCTGCATCAAACTTTGTCTTATCGAGTTCAAGGCTCATCGTCTTCGATCTGGAGCGCGGTCAACTGCGTGATCTGCTCCTCGATCGGAGCGGACGGAGCGACCGTCCACGCGCCGGATTGCCAGAGCGCACAATGCTGGTAGGCAAGCGCCCGCCAGAGCGGGAGTTCCCAGAGGATGAAGGCTTCCGGCCAGCCGGTCTTTTCGGCCAGCGTGAATACGCGCGAGGCGATCCAGGCTGGCGCTAGGAGTTTGGGGGCGCGTCCTTGTCTTCCGTGCCAGGGCGCGGGATCACGTCCACGGACTGCGAGGCGGCAGCGGTGAGACCGTTCTCGACCTCGCGGATGATTGCCGGGATGTCGGCAACCGGGATCGCCTGTGAGAACCGGAACACCTCGGCATGAAAAACATCCGGCGCGGAATATGCGGCCCGCAGGACCGCTTCCAACGGTGCGCCGTGGATGTAGGCGTATTCGAGGGCTGCCGTGAGATGGTCGGGCGCAGTATTACCCGGCGGCATGACAAACGCGTTTCCGGTGCGGTGGAGGATCGCATACGAACCGCTGGAAAGCGGGCGCAGTTTGATTCCGGCTGGTTCGGCAGCCGGGCGGAGGAAATCCGTTTCGTTCATTTGAGGTAGGAGAGGAGTTTCTGGCGTTTGTCTTCGGGAAGATCAGCCGGTAGCGTGACTTGCCGGTTGCCCCGGCGCACGAGGGCGGCAGGTTTGAGTGTGCGGATCCGGTCGCGGAGCTGGCTGTGTGCACGAAAGGCCCAGCGAAGAAACGAAATCGGATGGTCCGGATTGGCCAGGCACCATTCCTCGCTCTCGAACCGGCGTCGGAACTCGGGAAATTCGATTTCCTCGTCCGGAGACTTGAAGATCCCGCGTGATGCTCCGTCGATAAACCACTCGACCCGGCGCAACGGGCCATTCTCGGTTTGCTCGACCGTGTCGCGGAACCCGCCCGGTTCGACCAGCTTGAAGCCGGAAGTGAGGACGGCTGCAATGAGTTGAGTGTTTGGACTCGTGAGCGGGTTGTTTGTGAAGCGCAGTTTGCCCTCGGGCGTCTGCTGGGCTTTCGCCTCCTCCGCAATCCAGTGGAATGATTGGCCGTTTGTCATGATGGGATCGGTGTTGAAAACGGATCAGGTGGCCGACGGGTAGCCTTGGCCGGAATATTCCCATTCCTCCCAGTCGTCGTTCTTGGTGGATTCCTTCACGGTGGTCACGATGACCTTGCCGCTCACGCCCGTCGGGGCTGTCGCCGCCTTGAGCGCGACCGGGCACGCAGCGCCTTTGCCGCGCACGCTGAATTCAAACGTGGGATCCTGGACGGCGGCGTTTGAATAGTTGCCGCTCCGGTCGGTGAGGATTTTGACGTCGCCTTTGCTCGATACCTCTGCCGATTGGGCGGTGGCCTCGGTGACGAGTGTGATTCCGATGTCAGTGGGTGCGGCCATATCAGGTGGAGGCAAATTTCTGGTAAGTGATCTCGTAGTCGGGGAAATCGTCGTTGCTCTCGGACGCCTTCGCGGAGGTGATGACGGCAGTGGCCCCGACCGCTGTGTTCCGTGAAACCGATGGCGCATACGTGCCCTTGCCTTTGAGCGTGACCGTGGTGGTGACAACGCCTTTGGGCACGGCCAACTTGGTGACGCCCGTGGCATCCTTGCAGGTGGCGACCTCGACGCTCTTTTCCTGCGAGGATTCCTGCAGATAGCCGGCGGCCGGGTCGGTTACGCCGAAGAGATTGATTGTCGCGAAGGCCATGTCAGGGGAGTTCGCAGCCGGTCAGTTTGAGATCGAACTGGATGATGTAGGAGCGTTGAACCGTGTCGCCGGAGATTGTCTGGGAGCGGGTGATCGAGAATCCTTTCGCGCGTGCTTGGGCGGGGATGGCCTCAAATTGGGCCAGTGCCTTTTCGCAGAAGTCGTAGGTGGAACGGCGAATCTCGGGTTTCGGCTCGGGTGGTGTGTCAGCCATGCACCGACGGCCATGTCAACCGAGGCGGATTCCGGCGATCAGCTCAATAGTCGAACGCCAGGTGTTCTCGACGATATCTTCGCTCTGGGATCGGACATGAAACCCATGGAGTGAAATGCTGCCGGCGGCGGCATCAAACACGACCTTTGCCTCGACTGGATCAAGAAGCGAAAGCGCCAGCATGCCCGCAGCCTCGCGGTGCCGGGACTCGCCCATGTCGAAAGCCGGTGTGCCGAGATGCACTTTCACAGTCGCCCGGTAAAGCGGTCCCGCCACATGTTCGCACTCCGGACACTCAACGATGACCATCTGGGCGTCCGAGGGATGCGGCTTTGAACTTGTCGCCTCCCGCACATGGACTCCCGGCATTGCCGTCTGGATCACCGCCACGAATCCCCGCTCGATGTCCGTGTTCATTCGACCGGCTCCACAGTGAGGGTGACGAGAGGATGCGGCGGACGGTTCGACACCCGAACGATCCGGAATGTTTCCCCGGCATAGGTGAGCGTTTGGCCGATCTGCGGAATCGCCGAAAGGTTGTTGCGTAACAACTTTACCGTGAAATTTCCGGAGGCCGTAAACCCGCCCGCGCCGAGTTCGAGGGTTTCCTGCGGTTCAGAGATCAGGGCCGGCAGAGTGCGCCCGGCGAGCACCACTTCCTT
>CAZRIL010000120.1:0-16428 GCA_964600115.1 uncultured Chthoniobacter sp.
AAAAATCGGCCGGGGCACCAGGAAGGAGCGGCAGCGACAAGGCGCTCACCAGGCAGCTGGCCCGCGCCACTCCGCCTTCAACCATCCGGTTGTCCGCCCATTCTCTGCTCAATCCCGGAATCCGCGCCGCATTTTTTGCCGGCTGGGACGAGGCCGCCTTTCGTTCGTTGGCGCTGAATCATTCGTTTCTGACCCACCTTTGTCCGGAATGGTTGACATTCACAGATTTGGAGGCAGGGATCCAGGTGGATGAGGAGGCGGGCCTTGAAAGAATTCCGCCTTCGAAATCGTTCAAGCTGATGCCTGTCCTGACCAATCTGGCCGGGAGCAAGAGGATGCCTGAGGGGGTGGAATTCCTCGCGCAGACAAGCGGCGCTGAACGCGAGGCCTTCATCAGCCAGCTGGCCGCGCATCTCCGAAGAATAAAAGCAGCCGGTGTCGTTGTCGATTGGGAGGAAGTCGATCCCGGGCTCAGTGACGAGTTGACCGGCCTCCTGGTATCGATTTCGGACGGGTTGCGTGCCCGGGGGCTTGAGACCTGGCTTTGCGTGACAATGGATGCGGGATTCGGGGCTTATGATTTCGAGCGGCTCGCGCCACATATCGACAGATTCGTTGCCTTGCTGCATGACGAGAACGGAGAGGGCGACCCGGCCGGCCCGCTCGCCTCGCAGGATTGGTTCGACGGGTGGATGAAGGTCATCAGCCGTTCCGCATCGCCGGAAAAATGGATCGCGTCACTCGGCAGCTACGGCTGCGACTGGGTGGAAGGATCCTTCGCCGGCGAACAGATCTCGTTTGCAGATGCCATGAGCCGCGCTGGCAATTCCGGTTCCTCGGGCGTGAAAACTGCGAGCCCGTCTTTCAACGGAAGTTTCTCCTATTACTACGAAGGCAAAGGACACGATGTGTGGTTTCTCGATGCCGCATCCTTTGCGAACCAGCTCAATGCCGTCAGGGACTATGGCCTTGGCGGGGTGGCCGTCAACAGGCTGGGAATCGAAGACCCCGCAGTCTGGGGGATCATCCGCGCGGAGATGGAAGGAAAACCATTCAAGCCCGGAGAGGTCATCCCGGGTGGGAACGCGATCACCTCCATCGGTAACGGGGAAATTGTGAGCCTTGATCCTACCGCGGCAGACGGACGCCGGAGTTTTTCCACAGACGCGGACGGTTCGATTTCCTGCAGCTACGACCTTCTGCCTTCCTACCCCACCCTGTTCCGTATCGGAGCGGCCCAGGATGACACGGTGGCCCTGACATTCGATGATGGCCCCGATCCGGATTGGACGCCGGCCATTCTTGACATTCTCAAGGCCCATGATGTCAAAGCCACGTTCTTTGTGGTGGGGAGCGAGGCGGAGCGGTATCCGGATCTCATCCGGAGAATCGTCGACGAAGGCCATGAGATCGGCAACCACACGTTCACTCATCCGAATCTTGCGGAAGCGCCGGCTCCGCTCATCAAGCTCGAGCTTAATGCCACCCAGAGATTGATCGAGTCCCTGACCGGGCGCTCCACAGCGTTGTTCCGGCCTCCTTACAATGCCGACTCCCGGCCCACCGACATCGACGAGTTGCTTCCGATCGGAATCGCGCAATCGCTCGATTACATGACGATCCTGGAGAATGTCGACCCGAGGGACTGGCAGAAGCCGGACAAAGGCGCGCTGCTGGATCGCGTGAAAGCCGAACTTCCCCGTGGCAACATCATTCTCCTCCACGATGGAGGAGGCGACCGCAGCGCCACGGTGGCCGCGCTACCGGCCATCCTTGATCACCTCAAGGAGAGAGGAGACCGGGTGGTGTCGATCCACGATCTGCTCGGCCTCGATAAGGAGAATGTCATGCCGGCGCTGACCCAGGAGAGGAGGTCCATCCACCACTATGCGAGCGGGATGGGATTCCAAGTTTATCACGTGCTCTACGATTTCCTTCACCTGTTTCTTGTGCTGGCAACAATTCTTGTCCTGCTGCGCACCGTTCTGGTCCTCATTCTGGCGCGCACTCACAAGACGCCCTCCCCTCGCGGAGATTTCCCCGCGCCGCCGGTATCGATCCTTGTTCCTGCCTTCAACGAGGAGAAGGTGATTGCCAAAACGATCCAGTCGCTTCTCGCATCCGACTATCCGGGACATCTCGAGATTCTAGTCATCAACGACGGGTCGACGGATTCCACGGCGGATACGGTCCGGGGGATCGTGGATGCACGGGTCCGCCTGATCAACCAAAGCAATTCCGGAAAGGCACATGCCCTGCAGAGGGGCGTCGGAGAGTCGACAAATGAGTTTCTGGTATTCGTCGACGCAGACACCCAGTTCGAGCAGGACGCGCTCCGCCACCTGATCTCCACCTGCCAGGTCCCGGGAGTTGGCGCGGTTTCCGGCCATGCCCGGGTTGGAAATCTCAAGACCTTCCTGGCAAGATGTCAGGATTTGGAATATGTTTGCGGGTTCAATCTGGACCGGCGCGCCTACGCCGCGTGGAACTGCATCACCGTTGCTCCGGGCGCGATCAGCGCGGTCCGGAAGTCAGCGATCATTGCGGCGGGCGGCTTTTCCTATGAGACCCTCGCAGAGGACACAGACCTGACGCTTTCGATCCACAAAGCCGGATACCGGGTGGAATACCAGCCGGACGCGGTCGCACACACAGAGGCGCCCGAGACCTTCTCCACCCTCGCCCGCCAGCGCTTCCGGTGGGCCTACGGCACGATGCAATGTGCCTGGAAGCACCGGGACATGATCTTTAATCCGCGTTTCAAAGCACTTGGCTGGTTCAGTCTTCCAGGCATCTGGTTTTTCCAGGTGATTCTTGTGGCATTCTCTCCATTTATCGATCTGCTGTTTCTCCAATCTCTGCTGTTCGGAAATACCTGGGATGTGCTCCCTTATTTTCTGGCCTTCATCTTGTGTGACCTTCTGCTGGCGATCGCTGCGGTCGCGATGGAGGGGCTGCCACTGCGGTCGGCTTTCCGAATCATCCCGCAACGCTTTGTTTACCGTCCGCTGTTGAGTTTTGTGATTTGGAAATCGATCCTTCACGCCCTCCGCGGCGCCTGGGTCGGCTGGGGAAAACTGCAGCGCACAGCCTCGGTCTCCGTTCCATGAAGATCGCCCTTGCGAGCATGATCCTTTTGGGGCTGGCACTGTGCGCAGAGACCCTTGCAAAGGATTCCGGCCCCCTGGCTCCGGCCTCAGGAGTCCTCTTCGGAGCCTACATGGATTTCGGCGAGACCGAGGACCACGTGACGCTCGAGGGCATTCAGGATTTTGAAAAGCTCGTGGGAAAACCCCCTGCGATTATCGCCTCCTCGAGCTACTGGGGGGAGCAGAGCTTTCCGGGAAAAAACATCGCATTAATCGACCGGCATGGAGCCATCCCCATGATCTACTGGTCGCCCTGGGACAAGCCCTACGACGAGGCCAAGGGACCCGATCGCTTCTCGCTCAATGAGATTCTTGCCGGCAAGTGGGATGCCTACATCGATTCCTGGGCTGATGGCGCCAAGGCATTCGGGAAGCCGTTCTTCGTCTCATTCTGCAATGAGATGAACGGAAGCTGGTTCCCGTGGTCGGGCACCTATTACGGCGGCGAGAATGGCGGGAATGAGGTTGTCAAAAAAGCCTGGAAGTATGTTGTCGACAGGGTGCGTGCCCGCGGAGCAACAAACATCCTCTGGGTTTTTCATGTCAATGCGTTCCCCGGGATTAACGATGTCTGGAACGTGATGGCCTCGTATTATCCCGGGGCGGACTATGTCGATTGGCTCGGCCTCAGCGTCTATGGAAAACAGTTCCGCAATGAAGGGAACTGGGCCAGATTCCACGATCTTATCAGCTGGCCATACGAGGAAATCACAGCCCTCGACCCAACCAAACCGGTGATGCTCGCAGAGTTCGGCGTCGGCGATTTTCCAAAATCCGGAGACAAGGCGAAATGGATCAGCGACGCGCTTTCCATGACCCCGAATTACCCAAGGATCAAAGCCGCCATCTACTGGCACGAACGCTGGCAAAACGAAGACGGCACCTACAGCAACCTGCGGGTGAATTCCTCTCCTTCGGTCCTGGACGCCTTCAGAAAAGGCATCTCGAAGCCGGAGTGGAAGGGATCAAGCCGGACTCCATGAGTTGCAGCCCCGGCCGTTTCGCGTTTGCTCTCCTTGTGGCGGGAACGCTTCCCTTCGCATTGCCGGCGGTGCCGGCTGATCCCGCCGGGATCGATGACTGCCGGTATTCGGATTCTTCCGCAGCGCAGTCCGCCTGGACACCGATGGAAGGCACTGCTCCAGTGGAAGCAGCATACCTCGATAACAGGAACGCCTTGAAGTTTCCCTGCAAATTTGGCGGCACAAAGGTTGAGCGGAACTCCTGGGATTTCAAAGTGAACCTGGACCTCTCCACGTGCCATGGCGTCCAATTCCAGATGTTCTGCCGCGATGCAACTCCCGTGAGCGAGTTCACGATCTACTTCCAGAGCGGCGGGGGATGGTATCGGGCAGGCTTCTTCCCGGACTCCTCCACGGGGTGGAACACGATCACCATTGACAAGGCCCGGGTGGCCATCGAAGGGGATCCTGCCGGCTGGGGGAAAATCAAAACCATCCGCATCTCCGCATGGCGCGGGGATGATGCATCCACGGAATTTTTCCTGAGCGACCTGCGCAAGAACGGGGCGCTGAACGCCGGCACCGACGCCATCATTATCCGCAACGATTCCGCAGGCCCCGGGGAGCAACCGTCCGTGGAGCAGTATTCCGGAGCGATCGCAAACTCTCTTCGGTCGTTGGGAGTAAACAGCGCCACGCTCACCGATCAGGACGTCACGGCCGAACGGTTGAGCGGGTGCGGAGTGGTGATACTCCCCCATAACCCGGACATGCCCGACCGGGTTGCCGATGAACTGCTGAAATATGTCGCCGGTGGGGGAAAGCTTTTGGCCTTTTATACGGTGCCGGAAAAGTTGCGACCGGTCTTTCAGGTGCAAGGCGGCGAGTATGTCAAATCACCGGAGGCAGGCACGTTTTCACAAATCCGATTTGCGGAGGACGCCCTCCCCGGCGCACCTCCCGTAGCCGGCCAGCATTCCTGGAACATCCACGCATATCGGCCGGTCCCCGGCGCGAGCCGTCCGCTGGCCGATTGGCTTGATGAGAATGGAAAGCCGAGCGGATATCCCGCCATGGTTGGCTCTTCAGACGGGATCGTGATGACGCACGTCCTGTTGCCCGACGACCCTGAAAACAAGGAGCGGATGCTGATGTCGATGATCGGCTCCCTGGCGCCGGAGGTTTGGAAGAAAGCCGCAGAGCGAAGCATTGCGCGAATCGGAAGTGCCGCAGGGTATGAAAGTTTTGACGACGCGGTATCGAAGATTTCCACTGCCGGAGGTGGCAGTGCTCCCGCTCTTGAATCATTGGACTCCGCACGCGCCCTGCGCGCATCCGCCCGGAAGCACTTGGAAGAAGGGGCCTACGACAGGGCAATCAGCCAGGCCGTGGAGGCCGATCAGAAAATCGCTGTGGCCTTTGCGCTGATCCAGCATCAGGAGACGGGCGAGTTTCGTGCATTCTGGTGCCACAGTGCGTTTGGTGTAAAAGGGATGGATTGGGACGAGGCCCTGCAGCGGCTTGGCGACAACGGGTTTACTGCCATTCTACCCAACATGTGCTGGGGTGGACTGGCCTACTATCAGAGCGATGTTCTTCCCGTTTCGCCTCAGGTTGCAGCCCGCGGGGACCAAATCGCAAAATGTCTGGCCGCAGGCAGAAAGCACGGGGTTCAGGTCCATGTCTGGAAGGTGAACTGGAATCTGGGATGGGAGGCGCCCTCAGACTTCGTGGACAGGATGCGGAAAGAACACCGCCTGCAAACCAGTTTGTCCGGTGAGGAGAAGCCCTGGCTTTGCCCCTCGAATCCGGAAAACCGGAAGTTGGAAATCGAGTCCATGGTCGAGGTGGCCCGCAACTACGACGTGGATGGCATCCACTTCGACTACATTCGCTACCCCGATGCGAACCAGTGCTTTTGCAGCGGATGCAAAGAACGGTTCGAACGGGCTGCGGGAGTGAAGATCCCGGACCTTCCGAAAGCAGTCGCCGAAGGCGCGCCGCTTCACCAGCAGTGGCTCGAATGGCGGCGCAGCAATATCACCGCGGTCGTCAAAGGGGTCAGCGGGCAAGTGAGGGCCATAAAGCCGAATCTCAAAATTTCAGCTGCGGTATTTCCGAATTGGAAGTCGGCCCGCGACCAGGAAGGCCAGGACTGGAAGCTCTGGTGCCAGGAGGGTTACGTCGATTTCATCTGCCCCATGGACTACACCCCCAACGACGGCAAATTTGAAAATGATGTCCGCCGGCAGGTCCAATGGGCGGGAGAGACGGCGGTCTATCCGGGTATCGGCGTCAGCGTCTGGCATGGAGGGCTTGATCGCGTCGTGGATCAGATCAATATCACCCGCCGCCAGAAGACACGCGGATTCGTCCTTTTTGAATACGGCGTTCAAGAGAGCCAGGAGCTTCTTCCGATGCTGGGAATCGGAATCACAAAGAAGCCATAGCGCATATTGAAAAGGGACCGAACATTTCCAGCGCCCCGTCACCTCCGCTCGGGCCCGTGATACTGCACCACCGCACGGCGCTCGGGAGGGAGGCTCGCCCCAACACTCGGCGACAGCCCTTACAACAGCGACTGCTGTGCAGACTTTTGAGGAGCCGTGAGACCGAGCTTGCGGTAGGCCTTCGGCATGGCAACGCGGCCCTGAGGAGTGCGCTTAAGGAACCCCTGCATGATCAGGTAGGGCTCATGGACCTCCTCGATCGTGCCGGACTCTTCACCGATTGCCACGGCGAGGCTGTTGACACCGACAGGACCTCCATCAAACAGGCCTATGACTGCCTCGAGGATCCGCTTGTCCATCTCATCAAAGCCTTCTTCGTCGATCTCCAGCATTGTGAGCGCCTCCGCCGCAATAGCGGAATCAATTTTCCCATTGGCCCGCACCTGGGCGAAGTCCCGCACCCACCGCAGAAGGTTGTTGGCAATTCGGGGAGTTCCACGCGACCTCCTGGCAATTTCCGGCGCGGCACCCTCCAGGATTTCAGTTCCGATCAGGCCCGCACTTCTGGAAATAATGTGGGCAAGGTTCTCCGAAGGATAGTAATCCAACCGGCAGTTCATTCCAAAGCGGGATCGCAACGGCTCGCTGATCATGCCTGCACGGGTTGTGGCACCGATGAGGGTGAAGGGGGCAAGGTTGAGGCGCATGCTCCGCGCACTTGGTCCCTGATCGATGACAATATCGAGTTTGAAATCCTCCATTGCAGGGTAAAGATATTCCTCGATCGCGGGCTGAAGGCGGTGGATCTCATCGATGAATAGAATCCCTCCCCGCTCGATGTTCGTCAGGAGACCCGCCAGATCGCCGGCTTTTTCAATCATTGGCCCGCTGGTCGTGCGAACCTCGGCGCCCATGGCATTTCCGATGATGTAAGCCAGCGTGGTCTTCCCCAAACCCGGCGGTCCGCTCAGCAGAATGTGCTGAAGCGTGTCTCCTCGCTGAAGGGCCGCCTCCACCATGAGGCGGAGCCTCGCCACAGTTTTTTCCTGACCGGAAAATTCCTCGAAAAGAGGCGGCCGGAGCGAAACTTCGAACGCGGCGTCAACCGGCTCAAGCTCGGAAGATTTGGGATCGGGGCGGCTCATGCTAAAATGGCGGCTGACGACCTAAATACGATATCAGCTTCTAGGAAACACGTTCCGTGTTCCGCTACAGGGAAAGCCGCTGTCCGGCCTAAAACGGGATATCGTCATCCGGCTCCGATGACCTGGGCGGCTGCTGGGGTGGAGCGGGGCGGCTTGTTCGCTGCGGGCGGGACTCGTGGTGTCCACCGCCCTCCTCTTCGCCGCCTCCGCCTCCCGGAGGACGACCGCCGAGGAGCTGGAGATTCTCTCCAACAACCTTCATGCGGCTGCGCTTCTGACCGGAGGTTTTATCCTCCCAGGTGTCCATGCGCAGGCGGCCTTCGATGTAGATCGGGCGGCCTTTTTTTGCATATTCGCCGGCGATTTCCGCGAGGCGTCCCCAAAGCTCGACGTCGACAAAGGTCGTTTCCTCGCGCTTCTCGCCGTTGTCGAGCGTGTAGTTGCGGTTGATCGCAAGGCCCAGATCCGCGACAGCACTCCCTTTCGGAGTGAACTTGACTTCGGGATCACGCGTGACGTTGCCGATGAGGATGACTTTGTTGACGTTGGCCATGTGAGGAAGTTGGTTATGCCGCCGCGACGGCTTTTTTCTTTGCAGGAAGCTGCAGGTAATTTTGCAGCATCACATCGTCGTCAAGTTTCAACTTCTTCTGGAGCTTGTCAATCGCGGCGGGATCGGCCTCAAAAATAAAGTTCACAAAATATGCGGACTTCGTGTGTTGGGACTCATATGCGAGCTCGCGTTTTTCAAGGCGTTGAACTTGTTCGATGACGGCGCCTTCGGAGGCGATCACCTTTTCGAGGCGTTCAATGGTTTCCTTTGCGGTGTCTTCTTTCCCCCGGGTGTCCAGGGCCAGCAGTGCTTCGTAACGTTTCATGGTTCTTGTTGTTTTTGGTTGAATTGATTCATGGCAGCCTCAAGCCCGTGGGCGTTTGAGTATTCAAAAGCGTCGGCGGCACGGGAAACCGCCTCATGGAGGAGAGGCTGCTCTGCGGGCTCGAATTTCCCGAGCACGTGGTCATGGAGGCCTTTGCCATCCGGGGCACCGATTCCGACGCGGAGGCGGGGCACCCCCTCGGCTCCGAGATGGATGAGAATGGATTCAAGCCCGTTGTGTCCGCCGGAGGTTCCGGACTTGCGGAGCCGGAGAACGCCCAGCGGGAGGGATGCGTCGTCCAGCACGATCATGATCTCCTCCCTTTGGAGCTTGAAAAACCGCGCATAGCCGGCGACGGCCTCGCCGCTCAGATTCATGAACGTCTGGGGCTTCATGATCGTCCGTCCGCCGCAGCTGGCCACCTGGGAATTCCACTTCGAATTGAAGGAAAACGGGCAGGCCGACCTCCGGGCCAGCTCGTCCGCGACCAGGAAGCCGACATTGTGGCGGGTCCCCGCGTATTCCTGGCCGGGATTCCCCAAGCCAGCCACCAGACGAAAAACCGCGGATTGTTCCACGCGCGAAAAGGGCTACTTCTTCTCCTCGGCGCCGGCAGCTGCCTCGGGTTTCTTCTCCTTGATGACCTCGGGCGATTCGGGAGTTGCCGCAGCGGCGGGTTCCTCGGCGACAGCGGGTTCGGCCACGATAAAGACAGTGAGATCGCCATCCTCGTCCGCCTCAACTCCCTCGGGGAGCGGGAGATCACGAACATGGATGGAGTCGCCGATTTTCAGGGCGGACACATCGACTCTGATCAGTTCGGGCAAGTGCTGCGGGAGACACCTGAGGGTGACCGAGCGCATGCTCTGCTCGAGGAGGCCACCGAAATTTTTCACGCCGTCCGGCTCGCCGAAGGCCTCGACAACAATATCCGCCGAAATTTTTTCGGTCATGGACACGGCATGAAAATCCACATGGAGGACCTCGCCGCGCAATGGGTGATGCTGGACTTCCTGGATCAGGGAAAGGCGGCTGGACTTTTTCCCGTTCTCCTCGATCTCGAGCTCGACAAGAATATTTTCACCCACGGCATGGGAGAGAAGAGCCTCGATCTCCCGGCGGGAGACCTCGAGGTTTGCGGGTTTGTCCTTGGAACCGTAAATCACGGCGGGAACCCCGCCGCGAGCGCGGACCTGTTTGACCGCATTGCGGCCGCTTTCGGAGCGGGGGCGTGCGGAGAGTTTTACTTGCTTTGCCATAAATGATTCTTGCTATGTGGGTTTCAGTTCAAAAAGCGAACTCACAGACTCGTCGTCGTGGATGCGCCGGATGCCCTCGCCGAGCAACTCGGCTACCGACAGCACTTTTACGCGCTGTTCGGATGTAGGGCGGACTGGAACGCTGTCCGTCGTGATCAACTCCTTGATTTCGGAGTCCTTTAATCGCTCAACTGCCAAATCTGTCAAGACTGCGTGTGTAACACCAGCATAAATATCGAGGGCCCCGTGTTTCCTGAGCATCTTCGCCGCGCTGGTGAGGGTTCCGGCGGTTTCTGTGAGGTCGTCAACGATCAGGACGTTCTTCCCGCTGACATCGCCGATGATGTGCGAGGCTTCGGTCTCACTGGCGCTGGTGCGTTTTTTGACGACTATCGCAAGTCCGGCCCCAACCGCCTGGGCATACGCGGAAGCCATTTTGACGCCACCGACATCGGGCGAAACGACAACGAGGTTTCCGATTGCCAGCTTGTGAAGATATTCAACCATGACCGGCCGGGCATGCAGGTGATCGACCGGGATATCGAAGAATCCCTGCAGCTGCTGGGCATGGAGATCCATGGTGAGAACGCGATTAACGCCGGCGGCGACAAGAAGGTTCGCGACAAGTTTTGCCGTGATGGGAACACGTGGCTGGTCTTTGCGATCCTGCCTCGCATAGCCGAAAAACGGGATCACGGATGTGATCCGGGCCGCGCTTGCACGGCGGGCGGCATCGACCAGAATCAATAACTCCATCAAATTCTGGTTCGTTGGAGGGCAGGTCGGCTGGATGATGAAAACGTCGCGCCCGCGGATGTTGTCGTTGATTTTGACGTAGGTTTCCCCGTCGGGAAACGAGCTGACCGATGCGTCGCCAAGTCCGACTTTCAGGTAGTCACAGATGTGCCCTGCCAATTCCGGATGGGCGTTGCCGGTGAAGATTTTCATCTCCAGATTACGGGGAAGGATCATAAAAGAAATGGTGGAAACAGCGACGGGGAAACCGGCGCGGGGCCCGTTTGGTTATTCGGAGAGCGGGGCTGGAGTGGGAGGAGGGTTCAGTGGGATCGTCGGCTCGAGCCTCGATTGGGCCAGTCGGGCGATGTAGGCATTTTCCATCCTGTCGCAGCGTTCTGTCAGATCCTTGTCCACCTTCTTCATCTTTTTGAAGAGCAGACGGTAATATTCGCGGAGCGCGGCGCGCTCGGCTTCAAATGATTTCGCGGCCTTCGACTGTTCCATGAGCGAGCGGACCGCCGGATCCTTCTCGACCTGCACCCGGACTTCCTGATAGCGCACTTTGAGCTTGCGCTCGATCTCCTGTGCGCTTGGCCCGGAGATGGAGGGAGGAAGGTTTCCCGCGTCTGTCGGAATCACGGCATTCGGGTCGGCGAAAGCGGAATCCGGAAGGGTCTCGCCGGGCGCCAGCTTGGGGACCTCGGAATCAGTGACCATCGGCGTTTCGGCCGCTCCGGATTCCGGTGGTAGAGGAATGATATCCTCGCCGGTCGTAGCAGGGGCCGAAGGAGATGCCGAGGGAGATGGTGATGGCTGGGCCTCAGTTGCGGGGGAAGCCGCAGTAGGGCCTGGGTCGGGGGTTGGCGGAGGAGTCGCATCCGTTGCCGGCGTCACGGCGACTGTGGAGGAGGGAGATGCCGCCGGGACAGGGGCTGCCTCCTGGGCCATCAGCGGGGCTGCAAGCAATAAAAGCAGGATAGAAAAATAATACATCGGTTGGTCGGCGGAAGCGGCGAACTTGAAATCACAGCAATTTTGAACTCTCTTGGCAAGACCATGCATCAAGTCACTGAGGATAATTGCAGCCCGGTGGCGGCGGCACGAGCCCTGCGGGAGGATTCCGGCACCGTCTTTCTGGATTCCGGCATGACAGGAAAAGGGATCTCCATCCTTGCCTCTCAGCCCGACCTCATACTGGCTGGAAAGGATTGGGAGCGATTGGATAGCGAACTTATCCGCAGGCAGAAAGAGCGGACGGACTCCGGGCATCCGGAGGGGGCTGCGATCGGATATGTCGCTTTTGATGGAAGCTACCGGTTTGCTTTTTACGACAGCTTGCGCGTTTTTGCACATGAGGCGGGAATCTGGACAAACCGGCCGGATCATTTCTCGACGGCAGGCGCCGGGGAACTTGCTTATTCCCCTGTCCGCTTCACGCCGCAGATTCCGAAGGAACAATTTCTGGAAATGGTCACGCGAGCGCGTGAATACATTGCTGCCGGAGACATTTACCAGGTTTGCCTGTCCCATCCCTTCGTGTCCCGGTGCGATCGCGCACAGGGCTGGGCTTTTTTCGAACGCCTCCGCCGGCTCTCCCCTTCCCCATTCTCAGCCTACCTGAATTTCGGGGATTTGCAGATCGTCTCATCGTCTCCCGAGTGTTTCCTCCGCCTGAGCGGACGCCAAATCTCAACCCGCCCGATCAAGGGCACACGCCCCCGGAAACCCGGAACTCAGGGCGACCAGCTCAGCGCCAGCGAGCTCATCACCTCGCCCAAAGAAATTGCTGAGCTAGTGATGATCACCGACCTCGAACGCAACGATTTGGGCCGGGTTTGCAACTACGGAAGCGTGCAGGTTGCCGATCTCCTTCGCCTCGAAACATTCGAGCAGGTTTTTCATCTGGTTTCGACAGTTCGGGGAGAGCTGAGGGAAGATGTGAGCCATGTGCGGGCCCTGCACGAATGCTTTCCAGGGGGGTCGATTTCGGGCGCTCCAAAAAAGCGCGCCCTGGAGGTCATCAATGAGCTCGAACCATTTCCCCGCGGGATCTACACGGGCGCCATCGGATACTTCGGCTACAATGGAGAAAGCCAGTTCTCCATCGCGATCCGCACGGCGGTTTTTGAGAAGGCCAGCGCCTCATTTCATGTCGGGGCCGGGATTGTCGCGGATTCCGTCCCTGAAAACGAGTGGCAGGAAACCCTGGACAAGGCGGCCGGACTCCTCCTCGCAGCGGGATGAGGCGGGCTCTCTGCGGCAATCATTCACTCCACCAAGCGCACGTTTTCGAGCTTCACAGGTTGCTCTGCATCCTGGCGGATTCGATCGGCAATTTTCCGCACGACGTCCAGTCCCTCAACCACACGGCCGAAGACAGTGAACTCCCTTTCATTCTGCGGCTTGTCCTCAAGGTAAATGCAAAACTGTGAACTGTTGCAGGTTTTGTCCGGGTTGCAGGATCCAACGGTCCGGGCAAATACAACCGCCCCCGCGGTGTGCTTGAGCGCAAACTCTCCAGGGGGTGCCTTCGCGGAGGAAAAGTTTCCGGAACCCGATAGCTTGATCCGGCACCTTGGCCCCGGTTTCCCTCCCTGGATCTCATTGCCGTCCGGCACTTGATCGAACGAGGAGTCGTCATACACGCCCTCGCGGACAAACTCTTTGAACTGCGCAACCGCCTTCGGAGCCGCCACCGGGTCAAGCTCGATCAGAACGGTCCCCTCCCCCGTCACCAAAGCGGCTCGCGGCAGCGAATCCGCGGCAGAAAGCGGGCAGTTCCATAGCGCGATCAACACCATGATTTCCAAGGGTCGGCGGATTTTCATTGGGTTCAGTTTTGCCGGGTTACTTGGTGCCGGACAATTCCGCGAGAATTTTTGTGCCGTAAATCGGAAAAACGGCTTTTAGGAGGCTTAACAACATTTGCAGGCTCCACAGGAGTGCACTCGCGCCCGGGCTGAAGAACAGCAAGTATTTAAGGGGAAACTCTTCAGAAACCATTTCTTCAATCCTGCAAAACTGCGTCATAGGCGGGTTCTGACGTGGATATTTGGGATGGGATTTTTTCTGCCTGTTGACCATGATGACTGGAATGTCCGCGTTTGCCTGGCTGCGTTTCGCTCTGCTGGCGAGCCTGATTTTCTGGAGCTCTCCGGGGCACGCTGAAGACGTTTTCCAACGGCTCTCGGCGCTAAGGCTTCTCCAGTTGCAGTCGAAGTTCTGGAACGCTGATGAGAAGCACCCGCTGACCCTGAATGGAAGCCTGGAGGAGCACTACACAACGAATGGCGCTCTCGCCAGCGGCGGAACCAGTGACTGGTATCACGCGATTTTCGCATCAGTCACATCCAGCCACTCATTTGCAGAGGGCTGGAGAGTGGCTGCGGGCGCTGATGTCGGCGGGTTCCGCTATTTTAAAAATCCGGATCTGGGCACATCGTATGTCGACGTCTGGGGCAGCGTCACCCGTGATCTCCGGATTGGAGAGGCGGGGGCAAGTTGCTACCTCACTTTCACCCAGGAGTGGAACCAGTTGAAAAACTATTCGATGAGCGGCTCATCGACGGAAGTCCTTGCGGGATTCAATGCGGAATGGGAATTTCTCCCCGGGCAGACAGCCTCGATCAATCCGGTCGTCTCCGCCACCCCCGGCTCGCTTCCCATGAGTGCGGGATACCTGTCCGGCGGGATGATGCTGACATACGGCTGGGAGCTCAGGCATGGCATGGAGTTTTCCGCCTTCTACAACGGCTACCTCACCTCCTACTTCAGCGGCCAGAATGACTTCACCCAATACGCCGGGTTAAGCATCACATGGTCACCCTGCAAGGAAGTCACGCTCTCAGCGACTGTCACCCAGACATGGAACTCGAGCACGGATCCCGACAGCCGCTATTCCGCGCTTGATATTGGAGGAATGCTGGGCCTGCAATGGCGGTTGTAAGAACAGGCACCAATCGGAGACCGGGGTTTCAGCGGGTTTGCCGGCCTGCGATGAGGACACGCCAACTTGATCTCGTCAATGCCTCATGGAAGCAGTCCTCAGAACCCTCCGGCAGCTCCGGGGCTTGTTCCGCACCCTCCAGCAGAAAACGCAAGGCCGTCAGAAACACTTCGGGCTGATCCTCCCCGGGGACGCTGACTCCCGGCGGAAATTCCGCATCAAGAATTCCCGGCCCGTTGTCACCGATCTCCATCATCTCCTCGCCCCAGCGGAGAATTGTTTCCAGCGCTCCTCCCGGATAGCGCCCGGCAACCATCTCCAAAATGCTGTCCCGGTCGGGCACATTGAGGAGCAACGCCAGAAAGAACCGGTGGTCAGCGTCTTCAACAAATCCCCTCATCGCGGTGATACCATCCCTCCGGATGATCTCCTCGATTGTTGGCACCACGAAGCGCGACAGATCTCCGTGTTTCCGTTCGAATGCCTCCCAGACTTCCTCCCACGCTCCGTGCGAGCGCAGGTGGTTCACCCCATTTTGCAGGATGAAAAATCCGCGCTCGAAATCCAGCTGGCGGATCATGGCAAGAACGAGCTCCGGATATTCCGGATCTCCGACCCGCTCGATCACATCAAGAAGCTGCTTTCGTCTCATCGTCAGCGCATCATCCTGAACCGGATCGATCGCAATATGCGGCGGCAAATAAGTGAATTGGGGGCCGGTCCCCGGGTCCGTGCGCGTCCGCACCACGATCGTCACCGATGGCATATCCAGATGAAAGAGGGAATGGATACACCCCGGCCCGGATATGATCGGAACCGTGCTGCCGGTTTCCAAAAGCCGGGTGTCGGTCAATCTGAGGTCGCCCAGCCGGAAATGCGCGTTCACCGGCTGCACGTTTTCAAAAATGTATTGGGAGTGAAGACTGGATCCCGCAAAAACGTGGAAGGCCCCGGAAAACTCGTGCTGGTGGATGTCTGTCGTGCCGTCGAGCCAGAACAGCACCTGAATGTAGAATTTCGGGTGATCATACAGGATCAGCTCCGGCTGCCCGAATCCGGAGGACGATTGCAGAGGTTGCTCGTCATTGAGCAGGAAATCCCGGATCAACTGCGAGGGATCAACGAAATCCGCAGGAGGTCTCTCAAGCAGCGCGCTGTGCGCAATGACAGGAAATTCCTTCAGGGAAAAATCCGCAGCCTGCCAGCGGGCCAGAACATGTCGACCGAGTCCCGCAAAATAGGATTCCATGCCCGGGAATGTCCGGCAACACGCCAGGTGATACAAGAACCAATCCGGAAATGGAAAATGATCGTCCACACCCGGGATTTTTCCGATATTCTCTCGTTTCTGCGCGAGGCGTCCCTGGAAGCTAGGGACTTGCGAAGAATGAGCCCGTTCTGCGGAATATTGACTGCGGAGGAAATTGCCCGGACAGTGGTTGCGGCCGGGGTGCAGAACATGCCACAAAACTGAACACACGTGAAAAACGAAAAGAATCCGATGTCAAAAAATGATTGGACCGTCCTGTTTGTCAGAGTCGTGGGGCTCTACCTTGTAGCCACCCATCTGGCCGCCTTCACCACCACGACGGCCTCATTCATACTAGCCCTCACCCAGGCCATGGACAAGCGGCAGGTCCTGTCCAACATCTATTCCTGGCAGGGACCGGTCGTCTCAGCCCTGGTTCTCGTGATCGGGCTGCTCCTGATTTTCAAAGCCTCCACAGTCAGCGCGATGATTCAGAAGAACGACAAGCCCTGATCGGATCCTAGAGCGGGTGGCTTAACCCGGGCTTCGACCTTGAAGATCTCTTGCCGGCAAATGACAGTCCCCCGCCAATGAAAGTCATCCACCTCGACATGGTCTGCTTTTATGCGGCGGTCGAGATGCGGGAGCGTCC
>CAZRIL010000121.1:0-16366 GCA_964600115.1 uncultured Chthoniobacter sp.
CATATCGAAAAGGGGATGGCAGAATGTCATCCCGGCAGCGGCTTTAGTCAACTGCGTAAATGCATCGGGAGAAGAGCGGAGAGCGGAGGGCGGAAACCGGAAATTCTCGAGGGGCTCCGCCCTGGGCGCCAGCGTGTCGTCACATAATCCTAGAAACCAATAACGGCCACTAAAAAGCACTAAACCCGGATCCGGCGATAGTAGATCTTCTGACAGAATTAACGGAATTAAGCGAATGACTTACACGCTTTCCACGTCGTTCTAAGATGTTCCTTGCGTTTCTGTTGCAAGTCTCTTCCTCTGAATTGATTTGCTCCGCTCACGCTGAGGGCCGCCTTCGGCAGTCTTTCTCCGATTCGCTGCGATTCTGTTATTTCTGTCTAAAATCCGGTTTCGGGCTAAAAGAAGAAGTAGGACAGGGGCTTGTGCATTTTCTGGCATTCACACCGCAACAACCTTTATTTTAATGACTTATAGCGGGAAATAGTGGTTCATTTTCGGAGTATAGGAAACTTGGTAGGGCAGTGTCGCCGACGGTGCCCACTTGTGCTGCCGAAGGACAGCGCGATGCCTGGGGCATCGCATTTTCACGGCACCCACGGCGTGGCTGCCCTACCTATTTTTTTCAACGGGCTTCGCCCTGCGCGCCAGCGTTTCGTTCCCAACTGGTAGGGCGGAGGAAAACCGGAGAGCGGAAGTGGGAAACCGGAAAGCTGAGGGCTGAAGGCGAAAGCGGAAAGGCGCAGTCGTTCCCATCTGGTAGGGCAGGGGTGCTTCGCTGCGCTCCGGGATCAGTTGACTTGCACGCTCCCGCGTGTCGCGCCCTACGGGCTGCCTGCGGCAGTCTCCCGGACGTCTGCCCAAGACGCCTGGGTGCCCTCCCTGTGCCAAACATTCGACTGGCCCATTGTTAACGGGTGCGCTGGCGCGTTGGTTTTGCCGAACGTGCCGACTTTCCTGCCAAGGGCATCGCATATCTACGAAGCCATCCCGTGAGTCAAAATCGCTTGCACGGTAGTTACCAGCGGTATATATCATTCGATATGGGCACTGCTAAACTTTTTCAATCCGGGCGGAGCCAAGCGGTGCGCCTGCCGAAGGAGTTCCGTTTCGGAGGCACCGAGGTCTATGTGGCCCGCATGGGATCGGCTGTGGTCCTGATGCCACCGGGTCAGACTTGGGACGTTCTTTTTGAGGCGTGCGAGGGAAGGTCGAAGGACTTTCTGAAGGACAGGGTGCAACCTGCAACCCAGGAAAGGGATCTGTGAAATTCCTCCTCGACACAAACATCTGCGTTTTTCTGATCCGCAACAAATCCGAAATTCTCCGCCGCCATATCCGGAGCCAGCGGGTTGGAGACCTCGGGGTCTCGGCGATCACCGAGAGCGAGTTGAGGTTCGGTGCCGACAAGAGCTCGGATCCCGCAGGCAACAACGCAGTCCTGGAACGCTTTTTTCTGACGTTGCCGGTGCTGGCGTTTGATTCCGGGTGTTCGCGCGAATATGGCCGGGTCCGGGCGTTTCTGGAAAAAATGGGGAAACCGATCGGCTCGATGGACACGCTTATTGCGGCGCACGCGCTGAGCGCCGGTCTGACCGTAGTCACCAATAACACGCGCGAGTTCAACAGGGTGCCGGACTTGCGGGTGGTGGACTGGACGAAGCCCTGACCGGCAGGCGAACCCGGCCAGCGTTTCGTGCCCAATTGGTAGGGCGGAGGAAAAGCGGAAAGCTGAGGGCTGAAGGCGGAAGCGGAAATTTACGGACCCTGCGCGCCGGCGTTTCGTTACCAATTTGGTAGGGCAGGTTAATCTCGGCACTTCGTGCCTTCGGGTGAGCCGTGCTGTTCGTCGAGCGTGCCGATTTTCCTGCCGAGAGGCGACGCCGACTTGTCTGCTTGCCAAATACATTAGCGCGTCATATTTATAAACGCAGTTACTGTTTTTTTAATATGAAACTTCTCCCCACATTTTTTATGATCCCAGTATTGACGCTGTCGACGCTTGTCGCCCAGGAATCCGCCCCTGACCCGGCGGGGACGATTCTGATCGAAGACAACGACAGTTCAGCGGTCGAGACGACATTCGACGCCAAATCCAGCTCTCCGCATCCAAGCCTTTCAGCATCCGGGGGGACAATTATGGGATTTGCCCAGCCCAAGATGACTGGCGACGGATCCAAAAAGGTCACGGTTTCCGCACAAATTCCGAAAACCGGCTGGTATCAGGTCTGGATGCGCTGGACGACATACCTGTCCACGGTAGCCCAGCATGCCCCCAATGTGCCGGTTACGATTTTTTCCAAGGCCGGCGAATTTCCATTCAAGATCAACGAGCAGTCGGGGAACAAGTGGGCGATGCTGGGAACCTACGAGCTGGAAGCCGGAAAGCGCCCGGTTATTTCGTTTTCGAACGAGGGCACGCTCCAAGGTGCGAACTGGGATGCGGTCAAATTGATTCCCGTCGCCTCGAAGCCGGCGGCAAGGCCCGCACCGGAGAAGCCCGCCGCGAGCGATGCCTTTGCGAAGCTTGATCGGAATATCACGGATTTCGAGATTGCCAGCGCATATGGCCGCGGCGATCAGGAGACCGACCCGGACGCCATCCGAATGGCCGCGCTCAACGAGCTCCGTGCCCGCAATATGTGGGACCTGATGCTGGAGACGCTTACAGAAAAGACCAACAGCAACTGGACGCAGACCTCGAACAGCGGCAGCTTCATGCTGACCCGGGAGGCCGGCCACCTCAAGAGCATGGCAGTCGCATATGCGGGCGCATCGAACCACCTCGGGCTCGATCTCCGGGGCAACCCGGAACTCCTCAAGGCCACCCTGAGAGGAATCGAGAACTTCACGAAGCGCTACAATACGACGACGAAGTGGGACGTGAACTGGTGGGACTTCGAGATCGGAACTCCGCAGAACCTCTTTCCGGCGCTGATCGTTTTGGGCGATGCCGTGCCGAAGGAAATCCGGGATGGCTACATCGCAGCCTCAGCCAGATTCAACAGCGACCCAAGAAAATTTTATAACAACGGCTCGCCATCCACCGGGGCGAACCGGCTCTGGCTCTGCAATGTGGCCATGCTGCGCGGCGCTCTGGCGAAGGATTCCGCCCTTCTGGACCTCGTCAAGGAGTCGGTCATGGAGCCGCTGGAGTTTGTGATTCGTGACGTGAACTCGAAGAAGAAAGGCGGCACGGACGGATACTATGAGGACGGCTCTTTCATCCAGCACGGCGGCATCCCTTATGTGGCCGCGTATGGATACCTCCTGCTGGAGAGCTATGCCGCGGTCGCCGAGTGCCTGCAGAAGACTCCCTGGGAGCTGAACGCCCCGTCGGCCGCGAATGCTTTCCGGATCATGGAGATCTGCTTCGACCCGTTCGTGGTGCGCGGCGAAACCGTCCAGAACGTGGTCGGCCGCTCGCTGGGTTCAAAAAATTACGAGGGCAACCAAAACGCGGCGAACTTCGTCGTGACCGCTTCCAAGCTCCTCGCCTTTGCCAATCCCGAACAGGCCTCACGTCTGCGTTCGCTGATCAAGAAATGGATCACCGAGGAAAAAGAAGGAAAGCTTCTCGAAATCGCCATGAAATCCGCGGACGCCGCCAACCCGCTCTCGCTGGTCAAGCTGCGGGAAATTGCCTCGGACAAATCCCTGTCTCCCCTCCCCCCGCGCACGGGGTTCGAGATGTTTGCCAACATGGATGTGGCCACATTCCGGGCCGGCGATTTTGCCGCATCGCTCGGTATGAATTCCTCGCGCAGCCTGACCTTCGAAACCATCTGGGGCGCGAATGCCAAGGGCTGGTTCCAATCCGAGGGCATGCTCTTGCTCTACACGCCGGACATCGAGCGTTACCGCGATGCGTATTTCAACCTGGTCGATCCCTACCGGTTTCCAGGAGTCACCGTTGAACGGTTTGAGCGGACTCCCGGCGACGGTGGAGGAGCCAGTCCGGCAAAACCCGGTGGAGGAGACTTCGTCGGTGGAGTCTCGCTCGACGGCAATGGGATCGCTGCGATGCACCTCAAGCCGGCTGTCGGAGCTCTCGAGGCCCGCCGCGCCTGGTTTTTCTTCGGTGACCAGATCGTCTGTCTGGGTGCCGGAATCGGGGCGGCGAGCGAAAATCCGGTCGAAACCACCGTCGAAAATGCCCGACTCATCTCGGAGAAACAACAGCTTGTGGTGGATGGTAAACCGGTGGCCGAGGGCCCGTCCGCCCAGTGGCCGGGTGCCAAATGGGCGTGGTTGGGAGGCACCCGCCCGGGCTCCGATCTGGCCTGGGTCTTCCTGGACAACAACCCGCCACTCAACACGCTGATCGAAACCCGGAACGGATCGCGCAGTGACACCCATGTCAAATCCACGGACACCACTCCGCTCTCGATGCGCTTCGCAACCCTCTGGCTGGATCACGGCAAAGGGCAGAACAATGGAACCTATGCGTATGTCATTCTGCCCGGGCGGCCCGCGGAGCAGGCAAAGGCCTATGCCGCCAAACCCGCAGTCGGGATTGTCTCCAACACGGCTTCCGCCCAGGTCGTCAAAGACCCGGTCTCCGGATTCACCGGCATCGTCGGATGGGCTGCAGGTGAAGTTGAAAAGATCTCGTTCAGCGAGCCCCTGCTCATCCTTGTGCATGAACAGGCGGGCAAAATTTCGATCGGGCTCAGCGACCCAACCATGAAGTTGACCGGGCCGGTCACGATCAAGTTCCCGCAGGCGGTAAAATCCGTCACCACCCCCAACGAGCGCATCAAGGTCGTCTCCCAATCCCCTCTGACTTTGGAATTCCACCCGGATGGTGCAAATGGACAGAGCCAGAGGGTCGAGTTTGCAAGATGATCTCCTCACCTCCAAGCCAGTATTTCGTTTTCCACGCGCTTTTGGTTACCAACCGGAGTGATTAAACACCCGGATTTCAAATCTTCCCATGAACACGCAGAGCCCTCAACAACATCCAGATTCCTCTCCCGAATCCAAGACCTCTCCCGTGGCTTCGGAAAACCGTAATGCCAAAGGCGAATGGCGGCCAGAATACCCCTGCAGCTACGCGCCCTTATTCTCCTGGCCACCACGCCCCAAGGCGATTCTACGATGGATCATTGGCTCGCCTGGGTTTATGTGGCCAGTCAACCTTGCGCTTCTCGCTATTTCCGTCGTTTCCTGGTTCTACCTGCTGCCGGATATCGGGCAGTGCGCTCAGTTTCACTGGAGATGGATGCTCCAAGTCTATCTGGTCACGATCGGTTTGATCTGGGTGGTTTATGGCGGCTTCTACCTGCTGATGTATGTTCTCAGAGTGGACGGGACCAAGAGGAAATACACCTCGCAATGGCCCAGCCGGAACGGAGCAAGGTTTTTGTTCAAAGATCAGGTTTACGACAATGTGTTCTGGACATTCGGGGTGGGAGGGTTGGTGACAAGCATCTACCTGGTGGTGACACTCTGGATGTATGCCAACAACTATCTGCCCTATTTGAGTTGGGAAAAACATCCCATTTGGTTCTTGCTCTGGTTCGCCGCGATTCCGTTCTGGCGGGAGTTTCACTTCTATTGGGTCCATCGCTTCATTCACTGGAAGCCACTCTACAAACACGTCCATTACCTCCATCATAAGAATGTGGATGTGAATCCCTGGTCTGGAATGGCCATGCATCCGGTGGAGACAGTTTTGTATCTCAGCGTCTGCATGATTCACTGGATCATTCCTTCGCACCCGCTTCACTTCATCTTCAATCTCCAGCATGCGGCTCTTGCCCCGGTCTCCGGCCACCTGGGATTCGAAGGCCCGGTGATAGATGGGAAGGTGCCGGTCGGGTCCTATTTTCACTACCTTCATCATCGGTATTTCGAATGCAATTATGGAGAATCCGTCCTGCCGCTCGACCGCTGGTTTGGCACGTTCCGGGATGGATTACCAGATGGCGAAGGTTCCAAGTTGAGTCAGGAGCACAGATTTCAACCCGCTACTCAACACGCTGATCGAAACCCGGAACGGATCGCGCAGTGACACCCATGTCAAATCCACGGACACCACTCCGCTCTCGATGCGCTTCGCAACCCTCTGGCTGGATCACGGCAAAGGGCAGAACAATGGAACCTATGCGTATGTCATTCTGCCCGGGCGGCCCGCGGAGCAGGCAAAGGCCTATGCCGCCAAACCCGCAGTCGGGATTGTCTCCAACACGGCTTCCGCCCAGGTCGTCAAAGACCCGGTCTCCGGATTCACCGGCATCGTCGGATGGGCTGCAGGTGAAGTTGAAAAGATCTCGTTCAGCGAGCCCCTGCTCATCCTTGTGCATGAACAGGCGGGCAAAATTTCGATCGGGCTCAGCGACCCAACCATGAAGTTGACCGGGCCGGTCACGATCAAGTTCCCGCAGGCGGTAAAATCCGTCACCACCCCCAACGAGCGCATCAAGGTCGTCTCCCAATCCCCGCTGACTTTGGAATTCAATCCGGACGGTGCAAATGGACAGAGCCAGAGCGCGGTATTCTCAAGATAAAAAGCCTGCAATCCGCTCCTGACGATCAAAGAATGAATGGCATGCTCTCCCTCGATGATCTGGCAACCACTTGGCTACCCCGCCGTATCGCTGAACTCGCAGCCATGCCCGGACTCAACAATGCGCTCGGAGCCATCCAGGTGGAGGCGGATATCGCGGCCTTCAAACATCCCGTCTTTCCGCCGTTCAGCGCTGGAAATGAGATAACAGGGATCACGCTCTTCAAGGGAAAAAACCTGGCCCAGCTCGTCCAGGCGGTCGAGATTCGCTGGCGGGCGTTTGAAATCGAGCGGCGGGCGGAGACCGACGGATGGCGGTTTGAAAGCAGGACGTGCCTGGCACCAAACCAGCCTGGCGTTCTTGTGAAAATCACTGTCACCAACTCCGGCCCGGTTTGCCGCCGTTTGGAAATGGGGTTGCTGCTCTCGGGACGCTCTGTCAACGCGGGAAGCCAAGGTTATTCGTGGATGGTTCCCTCCGTGCCCGCCGACGTGTTTGGATTTTTAAAGACCGAGGGCCTGCGCCAGACGGTGAGTGCCGGTCCGGTCCCGGATTCGATCTGCTCGACAAATGAAGCCGGTAACGGACATACAATCCAGGCCGTTTGGCCGGCTCCGAAGAGCTGGCGCCAGAAGCGGATTCCCATATGGTCGGAGGAAATCGCCGCCGGCCAGTCGTTCACGATCTGCCTTCTGTGCGCGTTCCACGAAAACCGCGGAGAGGCTGAGAGCATTGTGACGCAGTGGCACCGGCGCGAGGACGAGCTTTTCGCGGCAGCCCGGCGGGGTTGGGAGGATTTGTGGGAATCCGCCTTTACGCCCGGCAATAAGATTTTCAGCGGGCACCTTCCGACCCTCATCTCTCCCCATGACGCCCTGAACCGCCTCTACTACAATGGTGTGCTGACGCTACTGACCTGTCGGCGGGTCTATCCTCACGCGCACACAAAACCGTGCTACCTGACACTCTGGCCGCGGCGGGGCGAAGGCTCCGCCTACCTTGCATGGGAGCTCGCCTACACCAGCGGGATCCTGGCGCGCCTGGATCCGGACGCCCTGCGGGAGCTGTGGAAGCTTTTGGCATCGGCCCCATGGCTCGACTACCAGATGACGAACTACTTCACGCACGAGCACGGGGGCTGGATCTGCAGCGCGCATCCGCAGAGCCTCTATACGGCAGCCTTTCACCTGATTCGGTGGACCGGGGACAGCGCATTTCTCGAGGAGATCATTTCCCGCCAGGCCCACACGATCAAGGGGCTCGAATTCGCCAATCCGGCCGATCGCCCACCCGGTCAACCCGGCGAGCACCAAACATTAACCGGCCGACAGGCCCTGGACCAAGCCCTGCACGTCCACCGCGAAAAACATTTGCCCGGGAAAGCCACGGTCGATTTCGGGGGGCGCCAAGCCTACCTCGAATGCATCACGACCTACGCGCACGGTACAGCGGCACACACCGCGCTTCAGGCCTGGGCTCTCCGCGAGGCCATGGCAGCCGGACTGGAACCCGACGCGGCCTCCGCAGAAGCGATGGATTTGGAGAAAGCGGCCCTCGACCTTTACGACGATGCCTCGGGTCACTTCGAATGCGAGTATCCGGACGGCGAGCGGCTGCCGGCTGCCAATCTCTATGATATCGGTCTGGTCTTGTGCGCCCTCGGCCAGCGGCTCCCCGCGGCCATTTCCAAGGCGCTAACTGAGTTTGCGAGGACACAATTGCTGACTCCGACCTGGGCTCGCTGCCTGTCTCCCACAGACTTGGATGTCGTCAGCGGGCTGCGCTGCGACCACCAGTGGGCGGGATGCTTCAGTGGCTGGATTCCTCAATTTGTTCTGGGCACATTGCGTGCCGGAGGAGACGCCTCCTGGCTGGTGAAATGGCTGGAGGGCGTGGCAAAGGTCACGCGACAGGGTCCATTTGCACAAGCCTACTGGGCCGAGGATATCTACCCTTCTGAAGCAGATGCGGCGCCCAAGTGCTTTGATGAGCTCACGCAGGGCAACCATTGGGTCATCGGCTCCGGAGTTCATTTTGCGGAGATGGCTCTCGATGGAATCTGCGGGCTGTCTGCCCGGCTCGACGGCACGCTGGAGCTGACCCCCGGTCTCACGGAATGGGCCGCTGATTGCATGCTTCTAAACATTTCCCACCAGGGGAAAATGTATGGTCTGACGGGTGGCCGTCTGGTGCCCTCGCCCGGGACGTAAATGCACCGGGCGGCTCGCCGGAAAACTCATACCGCCTCGCCGCGTTCCCTTCGCGCCGCAAGGGTTTCGCGCACCGTCGCCATCAGGCCGTGATTGATCGGAAAATGCCAGGCGATAAAAAAGGCCACCAGCGGACAGACGATGTTCGGCGTATAGGCGAGCCAGCGCAGACTGAGCGTGAATGCCTCCGACTGCACCGCAGCCCCGGCATTGTATCCGGCGAGGTTGAGAAGATAGCCGGATGCCAGTGCGACGAATGAGAATTCCATTTTGTAAACCAACTTGTCCACGGAGCTGAAGAGCCCCTCGCGGCGCTTCCCGGTCTCGAGTTCGTCGAGATCGCAGATATCGGGAAGAAACGCCCCCATGAATATGCTCGTTAGCGTCATCACCGGCGCGGAAAGGACCGGCTGAAGCAGGATCAGCCAGGGATTGTCCGGCCTCAGGATGAACGGCTGGACACAGGCAACCAGCGTTAGCGCTCCCAGTCCCGCACAAAGCCCCTCCTTCTTTCCCAGCCTTCTCCCCAAAAAAGGCCCTGCCAGGATGATGGGAAATGAGAGCACGGTGTAAAGCGTGCCTCCGATCCCGGCCAGCTTGGTTGCCAGAATTTTGTCACCCCCGCAGACGTAATAAAGGCTTATAAAAAATACGAGCCCGTTGAACAGGGCGATTCCGAGCGCCATCGACAATCGGATCCCCATAAATGCCAGGAAGTAGCGGTTGGCGAATGTCGCTCCAATTGATCGCAAGAATCCTAGGTGATCGCGCGGAGCGGACTGGAACCGCTCCCTACAGGTAAGCACGGGAACCAAACCGACCGCGACAACCACCAAGGCAAGAACCATCGATATGATCCGCACCCCCTGGATCTCGCCGCCAAAAACCGGCAGGAGGCTCAGCCAGTAAAGCCATCCGGTAAAAAGCCCGGGCAGCGTGCAGAAAAAAGTTCGCACCGCAGAAATCCGCGTCCGTTCGTTGTAGTCATCCGTCAGTTCGTATCCGAGCGCGCCGAGTGGGACGGAGAAGATCGTATAGGCAGTCCAAAAGAGCGTGTTGACAGCGGTCACCCAGATGAAGAGCGCCCACTGGCCCCAGGATGGCGACGCCCACCACAGCAGCATCGAAAGCGCAGCGCCCAGCCAAGCGCCCAGAAAAATATACGGTTTCCTTCGTCCCCAGCGGCTGCGCGTGCGGTCGGAAATATATCCCATCATGACGTCGCTGAGAGCGTCCAGCAGGCGCGGGATCATCACCGCCCAACCGACGAGGAGCGGATCCAGATGAAACGCCGTCGTAAAGACGGGAACGAGCAGGATGCTGACAGTGCTCGACATCAGAAACTCGACAAACCCTCCGACCCCCCATCCGTATAAGGCACTGGCGGGAACCTTTCCCAGCCCGGGACGACTCTCACTCATTCCCGTTCACAAAACTTAAAGACCACCGCATCATCTCTTGATAATTTCATTGGTTTAACTTCACAACTGATTTAATAAGATATGCCATTATTTCCGCACATGGCGGCCACTCGGATCAAATCAGATGTCGGAAAGGAAGCGGATTGCGATTCATGAGATCCAAAGAATACGAATTCCCGATCCGGCGCCCGCACTCGGGAGTGCCGGTGTCGAACGGGATGCAGGGTTTGCTAGTTTGGGGCGAGGGCCATTTATTGAAGATCACGGTCGGAAGGGCGGGATTCTGGGATCACCGGGGCGGGACAGCCTTTACAGCGGCCGTGAAGTATCCCGGGCTTCGTTCCATGCTGGAAGGCGGCCGGGAGTTGGAATTGGGAAACCTCTTTAAATCCTCGGCATGTAAGAAGTCGTATGATCGTCCGTGTCAGCTCGGCACGGGGAGGATTGAGATCTCGCTGGCCGCGGGTTGGCAATTGGAGAGCGCCCGTCTGGGGCTCGACAACGGCGAGGTGCTGATCACCGTCGCCAGCTCCGGGGGCGAGCGGGGTGGGATTCGTCTACACCAGAGCCGCGCTCAGGAGGCAACCTGGCTGGTTTTTGAAGGATTGCTTCCGGAGGCCGTGGCAGCCCGGCCGGTTTGGGACTGGGAGGAGGCGCGCCTCAAGGCAGACGGGGTTGCGGCGCCGGACCGATGGAGTGAGGCTTGCGAGGGAGGTTTCCGCCAGTGCCTTCCCAAGGATCCGGCTGTGGCGCTGGCTTGGAAACTCTCAGGCTCCGTGCTGCACATTGTGACGAGGATTTCCGATGAGGACCTCCCATCGATCCGTGCCGCCCTGTGGGCGAACCGCCCCGACCTGGCGGCAGATACGGTGGAGTCGGCGCGGTGGTGGGAGGATTTTCAGGGTTCGCTTCCCCGCCTCCGTCTCCCCGATGCGGAACTCCAGGGGATCTGGGAACTCCACAGCTACAAACTGGCCGGCGCCCATCCTCCGTCCGCACCCGCAGGCAGCCTCCAGTCCGCCTGGATGGAGGATCACCGCCTTCCGCCCTGGTCGAACGACTACCACTTCAACATCAACCTGCAGATGATGTATTGGCCATGCCTGGGGGCCAACCGGCTCGATCATTTCGAACCTCTGTGGCGGATGTTGAAATCCTGGTTCCCCGCCTTGAAATCCCATGGGGAGGAATTTTTCGGGGCACCCGGTGCGATGATGCTGCCGCATGCGGTTGACGACCGCTGCCAGGTCGTTGGGTCGTTCTGGGCGGGAACCATTGATCATGGCTGCACCGCCTGGGTGGCGCAGATGGCATGGCTTCATTACCGCCACTCGATGGATGAGGAAATCCTTAGGGACCTGGCCTGGCCATTGTTGAATGGTGCTTTCGAGGGGTTCTGGGCGATGGCCGAGGAAACCTCCGGCGGCCGCCTCGAACTTCCCGTCACCGTTTCTCCGGAGTATCACGCCTGCACGGAATCCGGCGTCAAACTCTGGGGCCGGAATGCCAGCTTCCAGCTGGCGGCATTTCATATGGTCGCGAGGTTGCTGATCACTGCGGCTGGCCTTCTGGGTGAATCACTGGATCCCCGCTGGGAGCGGGTTCAAAGACAACTGCCGGATTTTTCGACCACATCGGGGCGGACCCACAAGTGGGGGCAGGCGCAGTCTCAAAAGTCCCGGATTGCCCTCTGGGAAGATCAGGATCTGGATGAAAGCCACCGCCATCACTCTCATCTGGCGGGCATTTATCCCTTCCAGACAATCGACGTGCACGATCCCTCCGTGCAGGAGGTCGTGCGCGAATCGCTGGGCCACTGGCTGGCCATGGGAGCCGGCAAGTGGGCGGGTTGGTCGTTCCCGTGGGCCTCGATTCTATGCTCGCGCTGCAACCTCGGGGATGCCGCGGTCGCCTGGCTGAAATGGTGGAACAACGTGTTCACCAACCCCGGCGGCGCGCCGCTGCATGATGCGGATTTTCCCGGGTGCGGGGTGCTCCATGCAGGAAGGCTTCTCGGACCGGAGGAGTCTCGCGAGGTTGAAACCATGCAGCTGGATGCCGGATGTGGCGCATTGCAGGCCATCCTCGAAATCCTCGTTCAGCAACGGGGAAACCGGTTACACATTCTGCCCTCGCTGCCAGCTCGATGGCGGAACCTCGATTTCGACGGCATCCGGGTCGAGGGAGCCTTCCTCGTTGGCGCGACGGTGGAACGAGGGAAGATCATCGAAATCCGCGTGCGCTCGGAAAAGGGCGGGACGCTTGAAATGGTGGCCGGGTCCAGGCAAAAAGGCCTCTGCCTGCAAATGAAGCCGAGCGAAACCCTCAGCCTCTCGCCTGAGAGCTTCGAGAATGCCAACTGATCACTTCCTGATATGACAACGCGTCGCGACACCCGTCCAGTCATCCCGGATCATGACCGGGTGGCGAGCGACTCCCACGCAAGCGCAGCCCGCCTACCGATCTCCAGAATGGCCTGGGTGTCGAAATGCACCCCGTCCACCTGATTCAGATCTCTGGTTTCGACCAGCCGAGTCCTGGGCAGCCGGGCAGCCAGCTGAACCTGGGCCATCTGCACAACCCCGTTGAACGGCTGGACCGGGAAGTGGGTCTGGAGCAATACGCAGGAGAGATCATCGAAGCCGGGCAACCGGCGGATCTTCGAGAACATTTCGAGAAAGCGGGTGCCATAAGTTTCCGCTTCCCGTTCGCCGCTCGAATCCCCCTCGCCTTGGAACCAGATGAATCCGGACAACCTCGCGCGGCAGCCCTGTTCCCTCAAGGAGTTGAGAGCGCGCGATACCTCCTCCTGAAGACGCTCAAAACCAGATGGATCAAACGCGGCGCCCGGAAACCAATCGGCCAGGCAACTTCCACCGATCTGAATCTTCACCGCAGCCAGCCTGCACTCGGGTCGTCGGGAGCGAAGCGCGTGAACAAACCCCATCTCAGGCCCGAATCGCCCTGGCTTGATCCCGCCTGGAGCCTCGGGCAACGGCCAATCCAGGGGCTGGAGCTCCTGCCATCGCCCCTGCGATGTGTTCGCCGGGACAGACGGGCGACCTTGGATCGACCACCAATACGGGGTGGCCGCGTCGCAGACTTCGCGGGGAATCTCCGCAAAGTCGGCGCCGAATGCGGCCATGTTGGATTGGCCGCAAAAAAGGACAACATCAACCCATGAGGACCGCCTGATATCAGTCATGGCCTCCGATTCATAAATCAATGGTTGTATTAAGTCCAGATAGGCATGCCCTTCGCGATCTCCGGCTGCCCGCACCCTCCTATCGGCAGCCGTTCGCCGGAATTTCGGACACCAACTGCAATTGGCCGCGTCATTGGGAAAAGCAAGGGTCGGCGAAAGTAGAATAATTTCGGGGGCCCCTCATCATCCGGAGTTTGACGCAACCTGTGTGGCATGGCATTCCAGTAGCACACTGCAACGGGAAAATGAATGGCGTCTTTGGCATGGCTATTTTAGTGGGAGGACTCTTTCTTTTCGTAGATTTTCCTGCTCCAAGGGTTTCCGCTATACTATCCCGCTCGCCTCATACCGCGTGCCTATGACATCCGACTTGGGTGGCAGATATTCATCAAAGCCTGAGAAGAACCCCGTCCCGACTGCGTCAGAGCCCGATCATTCCCGGCATTCCAATCTCTCACCCTCATGATCATTCCCTCCCACCTCCAACAACCAGCGGCATCGCCGGCTCCGGAACCGGACGTCCCCTCACTCATCCGCTGGCTGACGTCATGGATTCAGGAATCCGGAGCCATCCACGGCTTCCACAACCATTCTGTATGGGGCGGAAACCCCTATCGCTGGGGTGATTTTTCCGCGGGGCACACGACATTTTCCGCCCTCATGATTCCAGTCCTCGCACGCCTTCATGCCAGCGGCAGCGAGCAAGCGGGAGAACTCCTGACCAGGGCCCTCACATTTCAACTCGGCAGCCGGCAGCCCGACGGGCAATTCGACCACATCGGCTTCCAACTAGGGGAATCGCTCCGCCTGGGGCTGATTCACTGCATGGTGCCATGCATTGCGATGCATCTCGCCCTCGCCGAGATGGAGCCCGAAATGGCCGCAGCCCACAAACGCAGGATCCTCTCTGTCGTATCCGAGGTGCTCTCGGCCTGCCTGTTTTACGGCGACCGGGCCACGGAGTCCTCGTGCGCCAATCAGGAATATGCCAGGCAATGGGTGCGTCTGCTTCAGGCCGCAGCCCTCGACAACACCGAACTGCTGCAGGCAGCGCTGGAGGATTTGAGATTTCTGGGAGAGCGCTTCCTCGTCCGCGGGCTTCCTGATGACTCATCATGCGGAGTCCTGCGGGTCGCAACGGATCCGGCAGTTGTCGAGCCTGCGGAGTATTACGGGCTCATGATAGAGCCTCTGATTCTGGCCCATGATCTGACCGGACAGGCCGTGTGGCTCGAGCAGGCTTTGTCCATGGCCCGGCACGTCGCCAGATCAGCATGGATCGACCGGGCAGGACAAATGCGCTTTCACCGCCTCTATCATCGAATGGCCTCCGGACATTATGAGCGGATATGCGAGCCCATGCTCATCGCAGGCATGGGGCTGACTCTGGAGGGCATGAGGAAGTGCGAGGAACGGTCAGGCGACCCCGAAATCCAAACATTTCTGACCCGATGCCATGCGACATACGCGCACTATCAAAGCCCGGCGGGCTATTTTGTCTCGGCCTCCGGATGGCACAGCGAAGCGGATATCGCGCCGTGTCCGGCTTGGCACAGCCATGACGCTTGGCACCTGCTGAATTGCGAAGGCACGGGCGTTGTCAAAAACTTATCAATCCCCCGACCCTCCGCACTCTCTCTAATGATGGGAGAGACCTGCTATTACGCAGAGATGGGACAGCATTGGACGATTGGAGACTACGCGAATTGCGATGTATATTCCCTGTTGGGAAGGAAAGACCAGGTGCGATTCGGGAGGGACATGATGTGGATCGGAGGACCGCGTGCCCTTTCGGCATCTTACTCATTTCCGTGGCCGCTACGGTTTCTTCGCACAGATTCGCGAGTGATCGCTTGCACCCCTTTGCCCGCATCCGTGGAGATTTTGAACATCTCGGGGCTCCCGATGGAGATTTCCGAATGAGCATTCGCACAGAGGGGAAAATAGCGCCACTTTTCGACTGACGGTGCCGGCCCCGCCACCGTCACGTTTCCGCATCTCCACGCCGTGGCTGCCCACTTTTGCTGCCGGAGGACAGCGCGATGCCTGGGGCTTCGCATCTCAGCACGTTTGGTCTTCGCGGTATTTTCTGGGGCTGCATCCCATAACTTCCTTGAACTGCCGGCTGAAAAAATACGGGGTGCTGAAGCCGAACTCCGCAGCGATGGCGCCGATGGTAAGCGCGGACTCGGAGATCCGGAGAGCGGCGGATCGCATGCGGGCGTCGATGATCCACTTTTCGAACGACTGGCCGAATGACTGCCGGAAGAGTCTCGCACAATAGTCCGGCGACATCTTCAGGATCTCCGCAAGGTCGCCGAGACCCGGTCGGCTTTGCGGTTCGAGTTCCTCCGCCCAGGTCCGAATCCGCTCCTTTTCGCTGGAGGACAGCAGCCTCCACTGCCCTCCCCTTTCTGGCCGGCGCCGGGCAGGAAGTTCCAGGGAGGCAAACAGCCCGGACAAGGCCGTGGAAATCCTGCGGGACCGCGATCGGGCAAGATCCCCGGCCACCTCAGCTCGCAGCGCGGTCAGCCAGACTCCGGTCGTCCGGCCGAATCGAAACATCATCACCCCACAGCCAGCCCGGGTTCGACCGGCGGGTTTGCTCAACCGAAACCGCGCGATCCTCGCGCGTCGCAGGGCACCCAGTGAGCAATGGAGCGGGGTTCCCGCCGGGACAATCACAGCATCCCCTGCGCGGACCGTTCGCACCCTGCGGCGTCCGTGGATTGCGAATCCGCCTTCGAGGCAAAAATAAAGCAAATCGTGTTCGAGCCCGGATCTCCTGACCTCCCACCCCTGCCGGAGTTCCATAACCATCGGACACCCGCTCAGTTCAACTGCAGCCTTTTCCAAATCCGTCTTCAATGATTCGAGCATGGTCTTGCGCGGGCTCATTTTCCTGTTTGAGTATATCTCTTTGCGGCGAAAGGCCATTCCCATTTGCGCGAAAGATCCCTAGGTCAGTTGACGAAAGTTATGACCACCCCTCAGCAACCGCATTTTATTCTGTCAGCG